>JAEYYY010000096.1 GCA_023430775.1 Pseudomonadota bacterium | reverse complement strand
ATGCCCGGGTCGAGCGGGGCGGGCCGCGCTGGCTGCTCGGCGACATCGATGGCGATGGTCTCGCGCTGTCGATGCGCGTCCCCGATCCGGGCGGCGAGCTGGTCGAGGCGCCGGAGTATCCCGGGCTGCTGGTCGAGCGCACGCTCGAGGACGAGGGCCCGTTCTACAAGCTCTACCCGGAAGGCACGATCGAGCACTTCGATGGCAAGCACATCCCGTCGCCGTTCTTCCTCGGCGACAACCCCATCGATCTCAATCGCAACTTCCCGTGGTCGTGGGCGCCCGGCCACGAGCAGATCGGCGCCGGCGCGTATCCGACGAGCGAGCCCGAGTCGCGCGGTGTCGTCGAGTGGGCCACGGCGCACCCGGAGATCTTCGCGTGGGTCGACCTCCACACGTTCGGCGGCGTGCTGATCCGGCCGCTCGGCCACGGCCCCGACTCGAAGATGGATCCCGAGGACCTCGCGATCTTTCGCCAGCTCGAGGCCTGGATGCTCGAGCACACCGGCTATCCCACGGTCTGCGGCTACGACGAGTTCCTCTACGAGCCCGACAAGCCGCTGCGCGGTGACCTCTCCGATTACGCGTACAACCAGCGCGGCGCGATCGGTTACGTGATCGAGCTCTGGGATCTGTTCAAGCGGCTCGGCATGGAGCGCCCGGCGAAGTTCGTCCAGCTCTACGAGCGCGTGTCGCGGCGCGATCTCGTCAAGCTCGCGTGGTGGGATCGCGACGAGAACGAGGGCCGATCGTTCCCGCCGTGGCGACCGTTCGACCACCCGCAGCTCGGCCGCGTCGAGATCGGCGGCATCGATCCGCGCGTCGGCATCTGGAACCCGCCGCTGCACGAGCTGCCGCCGATCTGCGCATCGCAGAGCCAGGTGTTCCTGCGGGTCGCCGCGCTCGCACCGCGCCTCGAGGTGGCGAAGATCGATCGCACCTCGCTGCCCGGCGAGCTGACGCGCGTCGATGTCGTCGTCCGCAACACCGGCTACCTCGGCACCTACGGCATCCCGTCGGCGAAGAAGCTCGACTTCAACGAGCCGGTCTACGCGGTCGCCACCGTCGATGGCTGCCAGCTCGTCGACGCCGGTCAGACGCATCAGGTCCTCGGCCACCTCGATGGCTGGGGCCACGGCCTGCACACCGGCGCCAACCTGCCGGCCTATCCCGGCACGCGCGGCAACACGCACACCGGGTTCGCGAGCTACCTGGTGCGAGGCACCGGCGCGCTCGAGCTGCGCATCGGCTCGTGCCGCATGGGCTTTGTCACCGCGCGCATCGCGGTGTAGCGCAGATCTGCAGCGCCACCGGCTCGAGCGCTTCGGTCGATCGCCTCCGCCGATCCAGTGCGCTCATGACATCTCGTCCAGGCCGTTGCGTCCTCGCCTCGGTCGCGTTGCGACTCTGTGCTTGCTCCGAAAGTGCTGCGCATCGCCGCCATGGCTGCGCCCTGCAAGCACGGAGTCACCGTGGAGGGTTCGCACCGATGATCTTTCCCGGGCATTTCCGTTGATCGATTCCTCTGTGCGACCTCGGTCGCGCTGCGACTCTGTGCTTGCTCCGAAAGTGAGCACGGAGTCACCGTGGAGGGTTCGCTCCGATGATCTTTTGAAGGGCATCCTTTGATCGATCCCTCTGTGCGACCTCGGTCGCGCTGCGACTCCGTGCTCGCTTGGTCCAGGACGTCGCGAACGAGGCGCACGGTCTTCTGTGCATCGAATCGACGCCAGCCCGCTCGCCACAGCTTCGGAGAGCACCGCGAGTCGCCCGGCCGATCCTCGGGGTAGACTCGGCTGAGTGGCCCGCTACGCGATCGGAGACATCCAGGGCTGCATGGCGAGCCTCGAGCGCTTGCTCTCGCTGATCGCGTACTCGCCCTCGCGCGACCAGCTGTGGCTCGTCGGCGATCTCGTCAACCGCGGCCCGCGCTCGCTCGACGTGCTTCGCTGGGCGATCGAGCGCGGCGCCGGCATCACCTGCGTGCTCGGCAACCACGATCTTCACCTGCTCTCGCGCGTGGCCGGCGCGGCAGCCGAGAAGAAGCGCGACACGCTCGACGACGTGCTCGCGGCACGCGACCTCGATCGCATCGTCGACTGGCTCCGCGCACGCCCGCTGTTTCACGTCGACGGTTCGCTCGCGATGGTGCACGGCGGCTTGCACCCGCAGTGGGACGTCCCGACCGCGCAGAAGCTGGCGAGCGAGGTCAGCGCCGAGCTTCGCGGGCCGGGCTGGCGGGCATTCCTCGCGCAGCTCGGCACGGGCACACCTCGATCGGCTCATCAGCCGAACCCTCCCCGCTGGCACGCGGGCCTCGGTGGCGGCGATCGCTGGCGCGCGATCGTCGCGTACCTGACCCGCGCGCGAACGCTGCGCGCCGACGGTCGGATCGAGCCCGACTTCGATGGTCATCCTCGCGATGCACCGGCCGGTTGCGTGCCGTGGTTCGCGATGCCCGAGCGCGCGTGGGCCACCCACACGATCGTGTTCGGTCACTGGGCCGCCCTCGGCCTCGACATCGGCGCGCACCACGTCGCGCTCGACACCGGCTGCGTGTGGGGCAAGTCGCTGACCGCGTACCGGCTCGACGACCGCATGGTGTTCCAGGCCAAGGCGATCGAATCCGCCTCGTAGACATGTAGGTCGGGGCATCTCGTAGGTAGGCGAAACACCGCTGAAGATTGTTTGCGACTCGGAGCTGCGTCGGTGCTCTCTCCTGCGAAGGCGAGGCGATGTCCTCGCAGCGAGACTGGATGCGGATCAGCAACGTGCTTGGCTTTCTCGTGACTGCGGTACTGGCGACGGGCTGCATTCCTCCCGGCGGGACCTACGGCAGCAGCAGCTACTACACGCCGAACGCGAACACGACGACGACGACAGCGGTGGCGGGCACCGGCGTGTTCGTGAACGACCAGGAGCTGTCGGCCGACGACAAGGCGAAGCTCGACTGGCTCCTCGGCGTCACCGTGCCGGCGGGCAACTACTACGTGACCGACGACGGCATGATGGGCGTGGTCGGCCAGCAGCCGACGGTGAACCTGATCGCGTACGCCGAGGCGCGCGGCCTGAAGCCGAACCGCGGTGGTCGGCAGCAGGGCGGTTCGTCCTCGCACTACAACGGCTACAGCGGCGACTCGATCACGAGCGACGGCAACGGCTGCACGATCATGAGCTCGGGCTCGATGACGTTCTCGAGCGGCTGCTGAGGATCTGCTCTCAGCGTTTCGGCGGCTTGAGCTCGGGCGTGGTCACCACGTCGCTCATCGCGTGCTGACTGCCGGACTTGCGGACGGTCAGCTCGATCGGCTCGACCCCGACCTCGGCGCGCGAGAACTCGACCTCGACGGATTGCGAGCCGGGCTGCGGGATGTGATCGGACGTCGGCATGCCATCGGTGTCGCCGTTGAGCGTGCGGCGCGCCTCGACCACCGCGGCGCCGAGCGCGACCGTCGGGTTGATGCCGACGGCGTGCTTCATCACCTGACCGAGCGCGTGCGCGAACTCCTCGGCGCTGCCGTAGCGGTTGTTCGGATCCGCCGCCAGCGCGATGTCGAGCACGGTCGCCAGCTGCTGCGGCACGTCGGGGCGGCGCTGGACGATCGGCGGCACCTGGCAGGCGCGGATCTTCTTGAAGATCTCGATGTCGGTCTTGCCGTCGAACAGCCGCTCGCCCGACAGCGTCTCCCACAGGATGTTCGCGAGGCCGAACAGATCGGACTGCACCGAGTTCGGCTTGCCGAACGTGACCTCGGGCGCGAGATACGACAGCTTGCCCTTCACGGTACCGGGCGCGGTCAGGCTGGCCGCGCGATCGCGAGCGCGGGCGAGGCCGAAGTCGGAGAGCTTGACCGTGCCGTTGATGCCGAGCAGCACGTTGTGCGGTGACACGTCGCGATGGATCACCGGCGCCGGCGTGCCATCGGGCGCGATCCGATCGTGGGCGGCGCCGAGCCCGCGCAGCGTGCCGATGCCGGTGGCGACCGCCAGCGGCCACGGCACCGGCTTGCCAAGCTCGCGCGCGGCCTTGATCAGGCCACCGAGATCGATGCCCTCGACCCACTCCATGACGAGGTAGTAGCTCCCTGCCTCGCTACAGAAGTCGTGCACCTGGACGATGTTCGGGTGCGCGAGTTCGCTGCCGACGCGCGCCTCCTCGATGAACATGTCGATGTAGTTCTTGAGCGCGCGGTACTCGGGCTTGATGTGCTTGACCGCGACCGTGCGCTGGAATCCAGCTGCACCGCGAACCACGGCCTTGTACACCGTCGCCATCCCGCCCTCGCCCGCGATCGAAACGAGCTGGTACTTACCGTCAATCAGCTGACCGCTGAGGTCCACCGGCAGAGCTTACACGAGTCACTTGTCAGATGGAGCAGGCTCCGGCTCCGTCTACGCGGGATCCACGGCGGCCCTCGCCGCCTCGAGCTCGGCCATCGCCGCCTCCCACCGCGGGTTCAGCTCGTCGAGCTTGTCCTGCGCGGTCTGGAAGTCGGTGAGCAGCTTGTTGCGGCGCGGAGCGTCGTCGTAGACCGCCGGATCGGACAGCTCCGCCGACCGCGTCTTCTGCTCCGCCTCGAGCACCGCGATGCGCTCCTCGAGATCGGCGACCTTCTTCTCGAGCGGCTTGAGCTTCGCGTTGCGCGCGTTGCGGATCTCGGCCTCGCGCCGCTTGCGAGCCTTGTCGTCTTCCTTGGCCGGCGCCGGCGCCGCCTTGTGAGCGACGTTGCCGCGGGGATCGCGCAGCGTGGTGCTGTCGGCCAGCGTCGCGATCGTGCGGCGCTGGTTCATCGAGTACATGTACTCGTCGAGCGTGCCCGGATAGGTCTCGACGCGCTTCTCCTCGACGTTCCAGATCCGGGTCGCCAGCGCGCGGATCAGCGACCGGTTGTGGCTGACGAAGATCAGCGTGCCGTCGAACGTGCCGAGCGACGCGGTGAGCGCCTCCGACGACGCCAGGTCGAGGTGGTTCGTCGGCTCGTCCATCAGCAACAGGTTGCCGGGCTTGACCAGCAGCTTGGCGAGCGCGACGCGTGCCTTCTCTCCACCCGACAGCACCTTGATCGGCTTGTCGGTGTCGTCGCCACCGAACATGAACGCGCCGAGGATCGAGCGCACGCGGGCCGGCGGCGTCTCGGGTGCCGCGCGCTGGACGACCTCGTAGATCGTCGCGCTCATGTCGAGCGTGTCGGCGTGATGCTGCGCGTAGTAGCCGACCTGGACGTCGTTCCCGATCTTGATCGTGCCGCCGTCCTTGGGCAGCTCGCCGGCGATCATCCGCAGCAGCGTGGTCTTGCCGGCGCCGTTGACGCCGATGATGCCGATCTTCTCGCCGCGCTTGACGGTGAGATCGATGCCCGGGAACACCACGTGCTCACCGTAGGCCTTCCTGAGGCCCTCGATGCGGACCGGCTCGGAGACGGTCCTCGTCGTCGGTGGGAACGAGAAGCGCATCGTATTTCGCTTCCCGTAGAGCTCCACCGTCTCCATCTTCTCGAGCATCTTGACGCGCGACTGCACCGCCGCTGCCTTGTTGGCCTGCGCCCGGAACCGATCGATGAAGCGGGTCAGCCGCTCGCGTTCGCGGGCGAGGTTCTTCGCGCGACCGGCGAGGATGGTCTCTTCCTCCTCGCGCTGCACGAGGTACTTCTCGTAGTTGCCGGGATACGACCGCAGGCCCTCGAGCTCGAGGCTGGCGACGCGCGTGATCTGCTCGTTCAAGAACTCGCGGTCGTGCGAGATCAGGACGAACGCGCCCTTGTACTGCTTGAGGAAGCCCGAGAACCACGCCACCGACGGCATGTCGAGGTGGTTGGTCGGCTCGTCGAGCAGCAGCACGTCGGGCCGCTGGAACAGCAGGCCGGCGAGCACGCCGCGCATCTTCCAGCCGCCCGACAGCTCGCCGATATCGCGCTTCTCGTCGCCCGGTGCGAAGCCGAGCCCGGCGAGGATCGCGAGCGCCTCGTGCTCGCCGAAGAACCGCTCGAAGTGATCGAGCCGCTCGTGGAGCTCGGCGACGTCGGCGGCGAGGTCGAGCATCGTCTGATCGTCGGCGCCGCTCTGCGAGGCCTGCTCGAGCTGCGCCTCGGCATCGGCGAGCCGGCGATCGAGCTCGCCGCGACCCGGCACGCTCGACAGGATCATGTCGATCATCGAGCGCCCGCCCTGGACCGAGATCTCCTGGGGCAGCCAGCCGATGCGGACGCCGTTGGCGCGGGTCACCTTGCCGTCGTCGATCTCCTGGTCGCCGGCGATGATCTTGAGGAGCGTGGTCTTGCCGGAGCCGTTCGGGCCGATCAGCCCGACGCGGTCGCCGTGGCCGAGCCGCAGCGAGGCGGCGTCGAAGATCATTCGATCCGCGAAGAACAGCGTGACCTCGTCGAGGACGACCAACGACATCTGGCGGCCCGATGGATAGCACGGTGTTAGGCTCCGCGCGTGACGTACAGGGACGACCGCGATGCCGACCGGGCAAGGATCTCGGCACTCGAGGCCGAGCTCGCCGCCGCGAACAAGCGGGTCGCCGAGCTCGAAGGCAAGGAGAGCACGGCGCTGGTGGCGGCCTCGCAAGGCGCGGTCGCGCTGACCAGCAGACCGGCCGCGTCGACCACCTGGCTCGGCGCCCCGCTCGACATGGAGCTCGAGCGCGAGTACGACGGCACGTACCCGGTCGACAAGTTCGAGGATCTCGTCGAGACCATCCGCACCACGCTGCGCGACCCCGGGCGCACCGAGATCCTGAAGTCGTCGCTGACGTGGTCGATGACGGCGGGTCCGAAATCCACCGGGCCGTTCCTCGTCATCTCGGTCGTGGTCCGCGACGGTCGGACCCGGCTGATCATCAGCGACAAGCTCGGTCAGCTCGCCGCTGCGATCTTCGGCGGTGTCGGCGGTGGGGTCGGCGGCGGCACGATCATCCTCCCGATCCTCGCCGGTGCGGCCGCCGGACCGGCGTTCATCCCGGTCGCGCTCGCCGTCTGGCTCGGCGGCTCGTGGATGGGGTGTCGCTCGCTGTTCAAGTGGCGCGCGCGCAAGCGGGCCGCCGTGCTGCTGCGCCTGTTCGAGACGCTCGGCGAGATCATCGACAAGGAGATCAACGCCGCGAAGCGAGCGGGCTAGCGGCGCGACCGGCGATCGCTGCGGGCGACCAGCGCGCTCGGCAGCGTGCCCTCGGCCTCGAGCTTGCGGATCTCCTCGCCGAGCGGACGCAGCGAAGCCAGCCGCGCCGGATCGTCGCGATAGCGATCGACGATCTCGCCGTACAGCTCGCGCACCGCATCGCCATCGGGCGGCGCCGCGATCACCGAGCGCATCACCAGCATCCGCCACTCGAACGCGACGTCGCCCTCGACCTCGACGGCCAGCGCGTCACCGCGCGCTCGCACGCCTGCGATCGCGGACGGATCGGTGCGGCACTGCTCGACGAGCGCATGCAGCTTCGAGGCGGCGTCCTGCGGCACGGCGTCGATCGTAGCACCGGGGAGATCCCCGGCCTAGCGTGCCGGTGATCCCCCGCCTACGAGTCACAATTCGCGAGCGGCGCCGACGACGAAGATCGCGTTGGTGTGGTCGTTGCCGAGGAGGCGGATGCCGAGGCCGGCGACCAGCCGGTAGAGCTTGCCGAGGTGGAGCTGGAAGCCTTCGCGCAGCATCACCACGTCGAGGCCTCCGGTGAAGCCCGCCTGGGTCTCGACTCCGGAGATCAGGCCGATCCGGCTGCCTCGCGATCGCCACGCGACGTCGACGCCACCGCGCAACGCGAGCCGCTTCGACGTCCCGCCCTCGGAGTCGGCGATCGCCCACAGCGCGCCGAGCCGGCCGTGCACCGTCCAGTGCTCCGACAGCGCGCCGGTGACCAGGCCGGTCAGCTCGCCGCCGCTGTGCATCGTCTCGCGCTCGTTGCGCGAGTACGGCACCTCGGCCGTGGCGACGATCGCCCACCGGGCACTGGGTGCGAGCCGGCGCCCCCACGCCGCGGACACCAGCACCGGCCCGAACTGGGTCTCGGTCTTCTTGTTGACCGCGGTCTGCACGAACCCGATGTCGATCAACCGCACGCGCGCCCCGAGCTCGAGCTCGCGGTGGAACACGTGGCGAACGTCGAGGATCGCGTCGCCGCCGACGTGACCGTGAAACTCGTCGGGATCGATCAGGAAGTGGGTGGTCGCACCCAGACCGATCTCGGTGCGCAGGCACGCCGCGCGCTGATCGTCGAGCCCGGCATCGAGCAGCGGCGTCGGCACCGGATCGACGAGCTCGTACTGGCAGGCGTCGTGCTCGCCGTAGAGGTGCTCCTCGTGGCGCTCGGCATGCTCGTGCCGGAACCCGTGGTCGTCGGCGCGCACGGCATCGCTACTGACGAGCAGGACCAGGAGGACGAGCGAGCGGATCATCGGCGGCCTTTCTGCGAGGCGAGCCCCGGCGGCGTCCAGCCGTCGCCCGCGAGATCGACGAGCACCGGGTTCGCGAAGCCGACCGGGAACGACCGCGGCACCACGCGCGTCATCCAGTATCGCGGGTCGGTCGGGTCGTCCGGATCGAGCGGCGGATCCGCGGGCCCGGTGTCCTCGTCCTCCTCGACGTCGTCCTCGTCGACATCGCCGTCGCCGTCGTTATCGGTGGTGTCGCCGACGCCATCGTCGTCGATGTCGCCGAGCAGCGGATACGGCAACCCGGCCTCGACGATGATGAAGTCATCGCGATCGACGAGCTCCGCGACGGAGACCTCGCGGCGGAACCGCACGACGCCGGCGACGCCGAACGGATCGGACGGCTGGACCAGCTCGCTGCCCGACGCGATCACGCGCGTGCCCTGCGAGGTCGCGACGCGGACCTCGGTGACCGGGATCCACGGCGGCGCGGTGACGGTGATCGCGAGCTTGACCGGGCTCGCCGGCAGCAGCGATGCAGGTACGTGGTGGCTGTTGCCGTCGACCAGCTCGACGCGCACGACCACCCCGTTGCCCGCCGACAGCCGACCATTTCGCACCGCCTCGTCGAACCGGTGGATGTCGAGCTGCGCGCCCGGCAACCGCGACTCCTGTCGCGTGCCCGGCAACCGCGACTCCTGTCGCGCAAATGAGCTGGCACCGGCATCGACCCAGTTGCGCCCCCAGCCGAGTTGCGCATCCGACAGGCTGTGAGAATCGCTGTTGCCCGTACCCGCGACCACGAAGCCTTGCGCGAGCAGCGAGTGCCAGAGCACGCGCGCCTTCTGCATCTCGACGGTGTCGGCGCCGTTGATGATCTCGATCGCGTTCCAGTCGATGTTGCGGCGACCGTTCGCGGGGCGCCGCAGCAGCGTGTGGTCGTCGGTGATCGGCACGCGGGGATCGAACTCGATCGCGTGCAGATAGCCGAGGTCGCGACCGAACACCGGCTCGTCCCACGGATGGTTGAGCATCATCACCCCACCGCTGCCGACCAGCGGCGCCATCCGGTCGAACAGCTCGCCGGGCTCGATGCCCTCGTCGGACGGGGCGCCCGCGCGCGGCAAGCTCGGCACTCGCGTCAGCGGGAAGAAGTTGAAGTGACCGATGACGCGCGGCAGGTCCTCGCCCGGAATCTCGAGCCACGGGATCAGCTGCGTGGCCTCGAGCCCGCCGATCACCGCGACCTGACCGTCGAGGCCGAGCGCGCGAACGGTGGCGCTGTAGTCCCCGATCTCGTCGTGGTCGGTCGCCGCGATCACCTGAACGCCCGCGGCGACGAACGACCGCACGCGATCCTCGTCGGGGATCCCCGAATCGAAGCTGGCGCGGCCGTGGACGTGAAGATCGGCAGACACCCAGCCGACCGGGACGAGCGAGAACGCCGCGAGCTCGAGATGGATCGGCGTGATCTCGCCGGCGACCAGCTCGACCTCGGCCATCGCCAGCGTGTGCTCCGGTCCTGCGGTCGCGACCACCTGATAGCGCCCCGCCGGCACCTCGAGCTCGGTGCCTCGCGGATCGATCAAGACGCGGTTGCACGCCGGTGAGCTGCCATCAGGCGGACCGAGCCACGGCGCGCAGGTGCCGGCTCGGCCGTGAAACGTTCCGGTGACGGCCGCCCGCGTGGCGTCGTCGAGCGGATGAAAGACGACCAGCGCGTGGATGCCGGCGGTCGCGCCGAGCGTCACCGAGATCTGGGCGATGCCGGGCAACGGCACCTCGAGATCGCCGGCGTTGCCGGTGGTCCCGATCTCCTGCCGCGCGACCTCGCGACCGAAGCTGTGGACCTCGAGCGTGATCGGTTCGCCGGCGGGCACGGTGGCGAAGAACGTCCCGTCGGCGGCGGGCACGACCGCGCTGATCGGCGTGTCTCCCGCGTGTACGATCACCGAGGCTCTGCGGACGTCGCCGCCGAACGGCATGCCATCGGCAACGATCCGACCGCTCACCGTCGTCGTCGCATCGCCGAACAGCTGTCGCCGCGCCTCGAGCACGTGATCGATCGCCGGCCGCGGCCCCTGCCCCGCTCCGGCGGCGACGAGGAGCCGCTCGAGCACCAGCGTGTCGCCTGGCTCGACGATCTCGATCGGCGTGCCGAACGCGGCGACCTCCGGATCGTCGACGCCGAACAGCTCCTCCTCGCTACACGACACCGCCGCGTAACCGGGCCCGAGCCGGCTCGGCGTCGCGCCGGCGTCGAACAGATGCGGCGTCCATTGCTCCGACAGCTCCAGCAGATCCAGCTCCGGCGCGAGGTAGCCGCGATCGGGTCCGGGCGAGAACGGCAACACTCGCCGCTTGCCGTGATGCAGGGTGTCGGCGATGAACCACGCGTGCACCTCGGGCGAGCCGTTGAACAGCTCGCTGCGCACGCGCAATCCCGGATCGCAGTCGCCGAGCTCGTAGCGCGTCGCGACCTCGACGTCGGGGCGACCGGCGAGCGAGCCGCGCACGGTGACCGCGACCCGGTCCTCACCCTGATCGATCGCCAGCGAGCGATAGGCGAACGCGTCGTCGGGCAGGATGCCGGCGAGCTGGTAGCCGATCGTGATGTCGTCGACGCCTCCCGCGGGTCCGTAATCGATCAGGTTGCCACCGGTCGGTGCGAGATCGTTGTCGTGCCGCGGCGCGCTGATCACCGCGGTGACCTTGCCGTTCGACATCAGGATGTCGTCGTCGGCGGCACTGCCGAACAGCAGCCGGTACTCGGCGGGTGCCTGGCTCGCGAGCCCGACGTAGCGCGGCCTCAGATCCTTCGGCTCGCAGACGTACGCCAGCTTCGCGCACGGCGCCGGGCAGTCGCCCTCGATGCAGGTCTCCTTGCCGCGGCAGCTCGCGACGAGGCCAAGCACCAGCATCCACCGCATCGCGATGACGGTACTACGGTTCGTCGTCGGGTCTGTGCTGGAGGACCGCCGACTCCATCAGCTCCGCCGCGATCTCGTCGCGCGCTCGCGGAGCCACCGGCATGTCATCGACCTCCGGCGCCTCGCGGTTCCTGGCATGCGCCGCACCGACGCGCTTGGCGAGCATCCGGAGCCAGCTCGTGAACCGCCGCGTCTTCGCGTCGGAGCGCCGGACCTCGAGATACTTCGTCAGCCGCCGGTAGTTGTCCGCGCGCAGCTGCACCATCACGCCGTGGACGATCTTCTTGCGGTCCGCCTCGCTCGGCGCGCGGCGATCGAGGAACCCGGGCTGCGCCACCAGCTGGGCGAGCAGTGGCTCGATCGCGGCCCACAGGCGCGGCCACGCGGTGTCGTCCTGCTCGAGCGCCGCGATCAGCGTGAAGAACGGTTCGTCGTCCTCGCCGGCTTCCGAGCTCTCGAGGTGCGGCCACAGCAGCGCGCGCAGGCTCGCCGGCAGCACGCTCTCGAGGTACTCGAGCGCCGTGCCGCGGAGCACGCGATCCTGCGTGCCGAGCGCCTGGCGCGCGATCCGCACCGGGCCGGTCGGCAACGCGAGCGCGAGCAGCGTGAACACGTGCTCGAGCCCGCGCGACGAGGGCCCCGCCTTCACGCGATCGAGCAGCACGGCCTCGGCGGCCTCGGGCAGCGGGTCGAGCAGGCGATGGTTCTGCCACACGCTGCTATCGACGGAGAGCTCGCGCTCGGCCGCCGCGAACACCTCGGCCTCGTCGATCCCGAGCTCGTGCCCGGCCTCGCGAATGCTGGCGAGCGCCTTCGCGCAGCGGAAGCGAACCTCGAACCGGCTGTCGGCGAGCGCGCGGCGCAGCCCCCAGATCGCGTGCTCGCGATCGCCGACCTCGAGGATCGGTGGGATGCGCCGGCGGATCGCGAACTCCTGGGTGGCGTCGAGCAGCGCGTCGACCAGCATGCCGGTGCAGCGCGGGGCGAACGCGCGCAGCGCCTTCGTCGCATCGCTCGCGACCTGGTCCCACGCCAGCAGCGCCACCACGTGCGGCACCAGCTCGGTGGTCAGCGGCAGGTCGAGCGCGCGCTTGACGAGCTTGGCATCCGTCGATCGCAGATCGATCACGCGCTCGAGCGCGAGGTCGCGCGCCGAGCTCATCCGCAGCGCCGGAGAGATCGCCGTGACCTTGTGCATCGCGGTGACCCGTGGGGCCATCGTCGACGCGCGCAGATCCATCAGCGACATCGCGGTCAGATCGCCGGCGTCGGTGAGCGTCAGCTGCGGCAGCCCCACGGTCGACCACCCGGTGGCATCGACGTTGTCCTCCGGCACCCGGATCTCGAGGCTGCGCTCGAGCGCCTGGGTGTAGCTGCGCGGCAACAGCAGCGCCACGCCGAGCGCACACCCGGCCGCGGCCAGACACCCGATCAGCATCGCGCCGCCCGGCATCGCGAGATAGACGAGTAACGCGACGAGCTGCGCACCGAGCAGATCGCCGATCCGCTCCGCACCGACGTCGAGGATGATCTTCGTCGAGCGCTTGTACTGCTCGGCGAGCGGCGCGTAGACCAGCTCGTAGGCCGCGCGATACACCGAGCTGCGCACGATCATCTCGCTGCTGCGCGCGATCACCGTCGCGGTCAACCCGGGAAACGCGAGCGCGCAGATCGAGGACACCGTGACGGTGGCCGGCAGGGTCGCGATGCTGCGTGCGACGCCGAGCTTCTCGATCAGGAAGCGAGCGAACAGCAGCTGCGCGATCGCGGTCAGGATGTTGGTCGCCGTGTAGTAGATCGCGAAGAACCGCAGCGGTCCCTCGTCGCCCGTCGCCTCGACCACGCCGACCTTGAACACGTAGTCGAGTGCGGTCGCCGCGATCGCGCCGAGGATGACGAGGATCGCGAGGTTGCGTAGCAGGGGTGTCTTCGCGACGATCTTCAGCGCGGCTCCGGTCTCGACCGAGGCCACCGGCACCGTGCGTGCCGCGCCGCGCGCGAGGGCGATCTGGAGCGCGAGGCAGATCAGCTGCAGGCCCGAGAGCACCAGCAGGATCGCGCTCGGCTCGAGGTAGACCGCGGCACGCTCGGCGACCAGACCACCGGCGATGCCGCCGAGCGTCGCGCCGACGCCGATCCGGCCGATGTGGCGGCGCGCGGTGCGGGCATCGAAGCGCTCGTTGACGATCGACCAGAAGCCCGACACCAGCACGGCCCCGAACAGCGTCAGGTGAAAGAAGATGACGACCGCCCCGACCCGCGGCGCGCTCTCGTAGAGCACCCACTCGGCGAACAGCAGCGACGCCGACAGGCCGTTGAGCGCCGGCACCAGGCCGCGCGGACCGTGGGTGGCGAGCATCCGGCCGACGACGATCACCACCGGCAGCGAGCCGATCGCCGCGATGCTGACGAACATCGGCAGGTCGGTGACCTCGAAGTTCGACAGCAGGATCGCATCGCGTGCGGCCTTGCCGGCGACGAAGCTCGCGATCACGACGAACGCACCGATCAGCGCGATCCGCGCCGCGCCGCGGCCATCATCGTCACCCGCCATCGCGGGCTCCTCGCACCAGCTCCGGCAGGTGCGTGCGCCACCAGGTCTCGGCGCGCTCGGAGGTCCACGGCGTCGCCAGCGGGATGGCGCCCAGGCGGCGCGCCAGCTCGGTCGCCGAGCGCGGGCGCTCCGCGGGATCCTTCGCGAGCAGCGCGAGCACCAGCTCGTCGAGCTCGGGTGGGATCGGCAGCTCGGTGCGCTTCGACGGTGCGACCGGCGCCTCGCGCGCGTGCGCGGTCATCATCGCGACCGTCGAGGACGCCTCGAACACCAGCCGGCCGGTGAGCAGGAAGTACGCGACGCAGCCGAGCGAATACAGATCGGAGCGGTGATCGGTCCGGTCGCGGATCTGCTCGGGCGCCAGGTACGCCGGCGTGCCGGGCGTCGAGCCCTCGCGGGTCAGCCGGGTATCGCTCGTCAGGTCGCGCGCCAGACCGAAGTCGAGCACCTTGACGAAATCGACCTCGAGGCCGATCGCGCACAGATAGAGGTTCGCCGGCTTGATGTCGCGGTGGATCAGCTTGCGATGGTGCGCCTCGGCGAGCGACGCGCACGCCTGCGAGATCAGGTGGACGACGCGCTCGGCAGGTTGCGGGCCGAACTTCGCGACCAGCGCCTCGGCGGTGAGGCCGTGCAGCAGCTCCATCACGTAGTAGAGGCTGCCGTCGGGGCGCTCGCCGAAATCCAGCACCTCGATGGTGTGCGGCGAGCTCAGCGTTGCGGTGATCTTGACCTCGCGACGGAACCGCTGGTGCATCGCCTCGCGCTCCTGCCGCGTCATCGACGCGCTCAGCTCGTGACGGATCAGCTTGATCGCGACCGGGCGCACCAGCGACGCGTGGGTCGCGCGCCAGACCTCTCCCATCGAGCCCTTGTCGAGAGGCTCGCCGAGCCGGTAGTCGCCGAGCTCGCCCTCGGTCTCCCGCGGCCTCGCGATCACCAGCGCGACCGCGGTGATCGCGATCGGCACCGCCAGCGCCAGCTCGACGCGAACGTCGAGGGTGCCGGCCGCGGCGAGCACCACGAGCACCAGCAGCGCCAGACAAAGCGCGGCATGGATCCGGACGAGCCTGGCATTCGTCTTCGGCACCCTCGATTGCCGAACGTACCATCGCGCGATGTGCTGACCGCGGTGATGGAAGTGAGATATAGGACGCGGTGATGGTCGACGCGGGTGGCTCGCGCAAGTTCGTGCCGCAGACCTGGCGGGCGTCGCTGAATCCAGAGGAATCCCGCGCCTATCTCCAGGATCGACTCGTCGTGCTGTCGAGCCGGATGTTCTGGAGCTTCGTGATCTTCCTCGTCTACATCGAGGTGATGTACGCGCTCTACCCGAGCATCCGGCCCGCGAGCGATCGGACGATCCTCCTCGGCTCGGCGATCGGCCTGACCATGCTGCTCGTCGTCTGGCTCGGCTTCCTGCGCAGGAAGAAGCTGGCGATCGCCACCCTCGACAACATCGATCTCCTCTACTCGCTCGGCACCGGTGTGTGCTTCGCCCTCGGCGCGTATCTCGCTGTCGACTTCAAGCCCGCGCCATACACCTGCCTGCTGTTCACCAGCCTGATGGTGCTGACCCGCGCCATCCTGCTGCCGAGCAGCGGGCGGCGCACGCTGGTGATGTCGATCATCGCGTTCGCGCCGTTCGTCGTCGTCGGCGCTGCCCTGACCTACGAGGACTGGGCCGACCTGCCGACGCCGGCCATCGTCGGCAGCGTGATCCTGATCTTCGGCGTGGTCACGCTGCTCGCCGTCAGCGGCTCCGAGATGGTGTACGGGCTGCGCCAGAAGGCGAGCGTCGCCCAGCAGCTCGGCCAGTACACGCTCGAGCGCCGACTCGCCGAGGGCGGTTTCGGGGTGATCTGGCTCGCCAACCACGTGCTGCTGCGCCGGCCCACCGCGGTCAAGCTGCTCCACCCCGACAAGATCGGCGCCGACATCGTCGACCGCGTCGAGCGCGAGGTGCAGCACATGAGCCAGCTCACGCACCCGAACAACGTCGCGATCTACGACTACGGCCGCAACTACGACGGCGTCTTCTACTACGCGATGGAGTACCTCGACGGCATCGACCTCGAGGATCTGGTGCGCGACTTCGGGCCGCTTCCCTACGAGCGCGTGGTCGCGATCCTCGCGCAGGTGTGCGGCGCGCTCGACGAGGCGCACACGCGCCGCTTCATCCATCGCGACATCAAGCCGAAGAACATCGTGCTGTGCACGCGCGGCAACCAGCCCGATGTCGCGAAGGTCGTCGACTACGGCCTGGTCCAGAGCATCGATTCGCGGCAGGCGAGCGAGGCGGTGCGGCGCGACCTCACCCTCGACAACCACAGCATCCTCGGCACGCCGGGATACATCGCCCCGGAGACGATCAAGGATCCCGCCGCCGCCGGCCCCGCCTCGGACCTCTACGCGATCGGCGCCACCGGCTACTTCCTGCTGACCGGCAAGCAGGTGTTCGAGGGCGAGACCGCGTGGGCGATCTTCGTCGAGCACGCCTCGACGCCGCCGCGACCGCCGTCCGCGGTGACCGCGAACCCGATCCCACCCGAGCTCGATGCGATCATCCTCGGCTGCCTGGCCAAGGAGCCGGCGGCGCGGCCGGCGAACGCGCTCGTCCTCGCCGGCGAGCTCGCGACCGTGCCCGTCGCCAATGCCTGGAATCGCGAGACCGCCACGGCCTGGTGGCGCGACTTCCAGACCTCGGCGGCCACGACCTCCCCGACAAGCCAGGCTCCCGGAACCGCGACCATGAAGATCGATCTCGCGCACCGGCTGCCCGAGATGACCGTCGAGAGGCAATAATGACGAGGTGTGGCGACCGAGGCTGATGGTTCGGCCCGACGAGCGGCGGGAGGCGCACGCGGCCTTTCTGACGCTGTTCGGGTTCGTCGCCAGCCACACCATGCTCGAGGCGGCGCGCGACGCGCTGTTCCTCGCGAAGGTGCCCGCGACTCACCTCCCCTGGGTGTTCATCGCGATCGCGGTGCTGTCGCTGGCGCTCGCCAACGTCCAGCACCGGCTGTCGGGCAAGCTCAGTAACCGCACCGCGCTGACCGTGTGGACGGCCGCAGCCGGCGCGATCACGTTCGGGTTCTGGTTGCTGCTGCCGCTGCTCGGCTCCGGCGGTGTCTACGCGCTCTACGTGTGGTCCGGCGTGCTGACGACGCTCGTGCTCGTTCACTTCTGGACGCTGCTCGGCACGATCTTCAGCATCACGCAGGCCAAGCGCCTGTACGGCCTGATCGGGGCGGGCAGCGTGGTGGGCGCGCTCGCGGGGAGCGGCATCGCGAGTGGCCTCGCGCAGATGATCGATGCGCGCCACCTCGTCCTCGGCTCGTCGATCGGCTTCGTGTTGACGTCGGTGATGCCGCTGCGGATCACGCGGCAGGCGGCGCCGACGCGCACCGAATCCGGCGAGGTCGCGGCCGGCTTCGTCAGCCACGCGCGGTTCGTGTTGCGCCAGCCCTACGCGCGCAAGATCGCGCTGCTCATGATCTCGGGCACGGCGTGCGTCACCGTCGCCGATTACCTGTTCAAGGCCACGGTCGCGCAGGAGGTCCCGAAGGAGGAGCTCGGCGCGTACTTCGCCACCATCTCGTTCGCGCTCAACATCGTCTCGCTGATCGTCCAGGTCGCGGTGGTCGGCGCGGTGGTCCGCCGGCTCGGGGTCTCGGGCTCGCTGGTGGTGCTGCCGTTCCTGTTGTTCGGGCTCGGCCTCGGCATGATCGCGAGCGCCAGCCTGGTCGCCGCGATCGCGATCAAGGCCGCCGATGGCTCGCTGCGCTACTCGCTCCATCGCACTGCATCCGAGCTGCTGTTCCTGCCGCTCGCCGAGGACGCGCGGCGTCACACCAAGTCGTTCACCGATCTGGTCGCTCATCGCGGCGGCCAGGCGCTGACATCGATCGGGATCCTGATCCTGTCGGCGACGATGGCGCCGCCGTACGTGCTCGCGATCGTCCTCGTCGTGATCGCGGCGATCTGGATGACCTGGGCGGTCTCGCTGCGCGCCGGCTACGTCGAGTTGTTCCGCGGCCGCTTGCAGGGCCGGCGCGTACGCCCCGATGGCCAGCCCGATCTCGACGTCGCCTCGCTCGAGACGCTGGTCCGCGCCCTCGATAGCGAGTCCGATGCCGACGTGCTCGCCGCGCTCGACGTGCTCGAACGCGAAGGCAAGGTGCGGTTGATCCCGGTGCTCATCCTCTATCACCCGTCGGAGGCGGTCGTCGAACGCGCGCTCGAGATCTTCACCAAGGCCGGCCGCAAGAAGGTCATCCCGGTGATCGATCGGCTCGTCGATCATCCATCGCCGCGCGTGCGCGCCGCCACGCTCGCCGCCCGCTCGGTGCTCGATCCGAACGCGCAACCGCTGCTGATGCGGCTGTCGTTCGAGGAGGCTCCCGAGGTCCGCGCCACCATCGTCGTCAACCTGATCGCCTCGGGCGAGATCTTCGGCAGCGATGCCAAGGAGCGGATGGACGCGCTGCTCGCCCACGGCACCACCGCGACCAAGATCGCGCTCGCCGAGGCGATCGCGCGGCGCGCCGCCACCGGGTTCGAGGATGTCCTGGTCCGGCTCGTCGATACCCAGGACGGCAAGCTCCGGCTCGCCGCGCTGCACGCGATCGGTCGCGTCAAGCCGAGCGCGTGCATCCCGATGTTGATCCAGATGCTCGGCGAGGAGCTGACCCGACCCGAGGCGCAGCGCATCCTCGTCGACTACGGCCTCGAGGCGTTCCGTGCGCTGGTCGCCGCGATCGAGGACACCTCACTGCCCTCGTCGGTCCGCGTGCGCTTGCCGCGGACGATCGAGCGCTTCGATCCCGAGCTCGCCGCCGCCGTGCTCCTCGAGTGGCTGACCCGCGAGGTCGACGGGGCGGTGCGCTACCAGATCGGGCGCGCGCTCGAGCGGCTGGTGCGCCGCGTGCCGTCGCTGGTGCTCGATGCCGAGCTGCTGCAGCGCGTGATCGACGCGACCGTCAGCCGCGCGTACCGCTACCTCGATCGCCGGCTGATCCTGATGCGCGGTGCCGCCGACAATCCGGCCCGCAAGACGCCGGGCCACGAAGCGCTCGTCGCGCTGCTCCGCGACAAGGAGGACAACACGATCGAGCGGTTGTTCGGGCTCATCAACCTCGCGTATCGCAGCGATGACTTCACCGACATCTATCGCGGGCTGTCGAGCCCTCGCAAGGACGCGCGCGCGACCAGCATCGAGCTGATCGAGAACCTCCTCAAGGTGCCGCTGCGAACGGCGGTGCTCGGCCTGATCGATGACGCACCCGATGCGGAGCGGCTGGCGACCGCGGGCAGCTATCACGAGCCGCTCGATCTCGACTACGAGGGTCTGCTCGCTCACATGCTCAGGAGCACCAGCGAATCGGTGCAGGAGCTGACGGTGTTCCACATCGGCGAGCTGCACCTGACCCGGTTTCGCGATGCCGTCGCCGCGCTCCCCGATCACGACACGCGCACCGATATCGGGCGCACGCTCGAGATCCTCGATCAGAGGGCGGCCGGCTGATGTACATCGAGGCACCTCTCCACGGCATCCGCGATCGCATGCTGGCCGTGCGCGCGCTGCCGAACTTCCACGGGCTGTCCGACGACTCGCTGCTCCAGATCGTCGAGCACGCCCGCGAGCGGCGGTTTCGCGCCGGCGAGGAGCTGCTCGTCGAGGGCAAGCCGGTCGAGCACATCTACATCGTGATCAACGGTGCGGTCACCACCAGCCGCGACGGCAAGACGTTCCTGGTGATCACCGACAACGGCGCGGTCGGCATCCTGTCGGCGTTCGCGCAGGATCCGCATGGCTGGCATGCGGTCGCCGACCGCGACACGCTGACGCTCGAGATCCCGGCCGCGGTGTTCCTGGCCAGCGTGCGCGAGGACTTCGGGCTGTTGCGCAACGCGCTGCGCGCGATCGGCACGATGGCCCTCACCGCGCGCGGTCACCTGCCTACCCGTCCCGATCCGAAGGCGGTGATCGAGCTCGGCGTCAACCCCGAGCGTGATCCCACGCTGGTCGAGCGCATCCTCGCGCTCCGCAACCAGCCGGCGTTCCGGACCGCGAACATGGATGCGCTGATCGAGCTGTGCCGCCGGATGCAGCTGATGCGCGTCGACGCCGGCCACGTGTTCTTCAGAGTCGGCGAGCCGTCGGCGTTCTCGGTGCGCATCCTCTACGGCCGCGTCCGCTGCACCGCCGACACCGGCGAGCACGTCGATGTCGGCGCCGGCCAGGTGCTCGGCGCGCTCGATGCCTGGAGTGCGGCGCCGCGCTCGTACGGCGCGATCGCCGAGACTCCGGTCGTCGCCTACCGCACGCGGACCGAAGATTTCCTCGGCATCCTCGAGAACCATCCCACCGTCGCGATGAGCGTGATCAAAGTGCTCGCGGCGTCGCTGATCCAGGGCGGCCTGAAGCGCAGCTAGCTCGCGAATCGGGGATAGTGAGGCGTGGGGTTCCTCAAGAGGATCGTCAACGTGAAGCGCAGCGAGATCCCGCTGGTGCTGCTCATGTTCCTCTACTTCTTCCTGGTCATCGCGATCTTCTGGATCCTGAAGCCGATCAAGAAGGACGCGTTCGTCACCTTCTATGACTTCGACGAGAAGAAGCAGCCGCTCGGGCGCACGTTCTTCGGCCTCGACGGTCCGGAGGCCGAGCAGATCGCGAAGGTCGGCAACATGGCCGTCGCGTTCTTCGCCGTCGTCGCGTTCACGATCCTGGCGAGGAAGTTCCACCGCCATCAGCTGACCACCATCTTCTCGGCGTTCACGATCGTCGTGCTGACCTTCTTCGGGCTCACGCTCGAGGGCAGCGGTGAGGTGACGCGGTGGACGTTCTATCTGTTCGGCGATCTGTTCAACACGCTGATGGTCGCGACGTTCTTCGTGTTCCTCAACGACAGCGTCAAGCCGGACGATGCCAAGCGCCTCTACGGACCGATCGTGCTCGGCGGCGTCGCCGGCGGCGCGATCGGCTCGACGTTCTTGCGCGCGCTGATCAAGGAGCTGTCGAACCCGCAGTGGATGTGGGTCTGCGTCGGGTTGACGGTCGCCGTCGCGGTGATCGCGATCGCCGCCGGCAAGCTCGTCGACAGGCAGCAGGCGAGCGCGACCGAGCCCGAGGCCGAGACCAAGCCCACACCGGCCGGCAACCCCGCGGTGGAGGGAGCGAAGCTCGTGCTTCGATCTCGCTACCTGCTCGCGATCGTCGCGATCGTCGGCCTCTACGAGATCGTGTCGACGATCCTCGACTTCCAGTTCACCGCCACGGTCTACGGCCTGCTCGACGACAAGGATGCCAAGGCGCAGCTCGGCACGGTCTACGCGATCACCAACTGGACCGGGCTCGCGATCCAGGTGTTCGCGACGACGTTCGTCATGCAGCGGTTCGGCATCAAGATCGCGATCCTGATCATGCCGTTCGCGATCCTGCTCAACTCCACTGCGTTCCTGCTCGTGCCGCTGCTGTGGACCGGCAGCTTCCTCAACACCA
This sequence comes from Pseudomonadota bacterium, assembly GCA_023430775.1. Lineage (GTDB taxonomy): Bacteria > Myxococcota_A > Polyangia > Haliangiales > Haliangiaceae > JABFXX01. The sequence continues at coordinate 3,866 of JAEYYY010000096.1, read as the reverse complement.
CCGACAACGCGCTCAACTACTCGCTCAACCAGAGCTCGCGCGAGGCGCTGTGGACGCCGACCACGCGCGACGAGAAGTACAAGGCGAAGGCGTTCATCGACATGTTCGTGCAGCGGTTCGCGAAGGCGATCGCGGTCGGCATCAACCTCGCGATGTCGGCGCTGTTCGTCGGCATCGAGGGCATTCGCTGGCTGTCGCTGTTCGTGATCGTGCTGATCGCGCTGTGGCTGCTCGCGGCGCGCTACGCCGGCAAGCAGTTCGAGGACATGACGAAGAAACCCTAGAACGTGCCGTCGAACGACAGCCCGGGGACGTGAATCGGCGGCAGGCCATCGGGCTGCCCCGGCGCTCTCGCGTGCGACGCCGGCGAGCCGAGCAGATCGATCGGTAGCGCCTCGCGACGCGCGCGCTTGGTCTTCCGGTACTGCCGCTCTTGCCAGTAGAAGAACGCGATCGAGCCGCCCGCACCGATCAGGCTGCCGGCCGCGACATCGCTCAGGTTGTGGCGGTTGCGCACCACGCGCTCGGCCCCGAAGCCGACCGCCAGCGCCCCGAGCCCGGAGTACGCGGCGACCTCCCACCACGGTGTGGTGCCGGGTTCGCGCCATTGATCGAAGCCGTGATAGCGCAGGTAGAGCGCCGCATACGTCAGCACCGAGAACGCGCGCGTGGCGTGGCCGGATGGAAACGACCGCCGGCCCTCGTTGCCGTCGAGCATCGGATCGTAGTCGGGGCGATGGCGGCCGAAGATGGCCTTGGTGGTGGCGGTGACCAGCCCGGTGGTCGACAGCGACTCCGCCAGGCCCTTGGCGTGATGGAACCGCGCCGGGTCGTCGCCGAGCAACATGGCGCCGGCGACCGCGACACCGCCGACCGTCAGCGCCGTGCCCGGAATCTCGTACGCGCGCCGTCGCTCGGCGCCGCCCTCGTTCACCGAGAACGCGAGCGGGCTCGATCGCGGGGCGACGTGGCCATCGACGTAGTAGGTGCCGATCGCCGGGATCCACAGGAACACCATCGCCTCGGTGTCGAACAACCACTCGCCGACGACCGGGTGGTCGCTCGGCGCGGTCGGCTCGTCGGCGTGGGCCACGGTGGCCATCGCGCAGACAACAGCAGCGATCGCGCTCGCGCGGCCGACGACCATGAACCTCTAGCCTACAGGGCTGAAATTACGGCCTCAAGCCATAGTTCCACCCGCGATCGCTCCCGTCACAGGCGGCGTAACCCGATGACGCGCAACGCTCCGCGCTCGTCCTTCGCCAGATGAACGAGCACGGGGGGTGTGGACAGGTTCGTCCGCACGGTGTCGATCTGTACGATCAAGTAGCCGTCCTGGCTCGCGGTCGGCTCGAGCCCGCCGACGCACACCCGTCCGCCGGCGCCCGGTCGGACCGCGAGCCGCTTGGTCGGGCGCACGTCGAAGTCGAAGCCGGCCGCGCGATAGCTGACGGTCCGCCGATCGAGCCCGTAGCGCACCATCAGATCGTCGAAGCACAGCTCGTCGCCCTTGATCTCGAAGCCGTCGAGCGGGTTGACGCGCTCGAACCAGTAGCGCCCCGTCTTGCGCTGGCGCTCGACCAGCACCTTCGTCAGGTAATCGACCGCGCGCGGATCGGAGAACTGCCCCTGCTTCACGGCCTCGCGGATCTGCTCCTCGGTGAAGCGCATGATGATCTTCGCGCCCCAGAACGCGTCGAACCGATCGGTGTAGAGCAGCGGCAGATAGCTCGGCGTCACCGGCTTCCACGATCCCGGATCGTAGCCGCGCGACTCGAAGATGCCGACGCCGGGAATCTCCGGGCTCTTGCGGTCCTCCCACGGTCGCTTGTAGATGCCGAGCGAGAACATCGACGCCATCACCTGACCGACGTCGACTGCATAGGCGTGACCGACGAAGATCTGGCTGCCCGCCTCCGCGAACACACCGAGCATCTTTCCGAAGTCGATGTTGTAGTGCATGACGTAGTTGATGTTCTTGTTCGCGGGATCGGTGACGTACATGTCGACGGTCTGGTCCGCCTTCATGTCGACGTGATCGAGCCACGCGAACATCGCGTACGCGCCACGCAGATCGCGGCGCAGCTCGTGAGGAATGGTGTCGTTCGGATCGTCGGGGCGAACGCCTTCGCGCGGCCACGGCCCGAGTGGCTTGCCGGCGAGGAACCGGCTCGCGAGCCCGCGGATCGAGCCATCCGGCCCGACGTTCACCAGCGCGAGCTTGTCGTCGAGGATCTTCTCGGTCAGCGGATACGCCTCGCCGAACAGCGGCTTGACCTTGGACTCCTCGGTGATGATCAGGTCCGAGCGCTTGAAGGTGACGATCTGATCGTCGGGCGTGTGATAGCCGCAGGCCCAGAACAGGCGCGCACCGATGACATCGGCGGCGGTCTCGGTCTCGGGGAGCCCCTTCTGATCGAACTTGAGCACGAACTTCGCGCCGCTCGCGTCCTCGATGATGAAGCCGACCGAGACGCCGCCGACCTTGGTGCTCTTGATCTTCCACGGCTTGTGGAGCATCGGGCTGTCGCCGCCGTACGCGCCATCGCGGATCTCGTCGAGCCGGAGGTCGCGCACGCCGATCCGGTTGCGGAACCACGTCGAGTCCGGCACCTCGTCGAACGAGGTCACGTTGGTGGCGCGCACGCTCGGCTCGACCTTGGTGATGCGGACGACGCGGCGATAGAAGAACGCGTCGAAGTACTCCGACTTCTTGACGAAGTCGATCGCGGCCGGCTGGGTCGCGACGTGGTTGCGATCGTTGACGATCGTCACCGGCGGCGCGTTGCGGAAGCGCACGGTATCGAAGCGCGACGCACACGCGGTTGCCACGACGAGGACGAGCAGGATCTTCATCGGCGCTCCACGCGAGCTCGGGTGTCGTAGACCGGATCGAAGCTGAGGCTGACGAACACGTCGGCGTCGGGACTGCTCGCGATCGTCAGGCGCCCGAGGAAGTTGCGCTTGCTGTGCAGCTGGATGCCGCCGCCGAATCCCATGCGCAGGCCGGTGACCCCGATGTCCTCCGGCTTCGAGTACACGCGGCCGGCATCGACGAACAGAAACCCGCCGAAGAACTCGGCCGCGTCGAACTGGTATTCGAGGCTGCCGAGCGCGGCGAACCGATCGCGATACTGATCGAGCGCGTAGCCGCGCAGCAGCAGCGGGCCGCCGAGCTTGGGCAGATCGTAGAACGAGACGTCGCGATAGCCTCCGGTGACGCCCTCGCACTTGAGGCGCACCGCGAGCGATCGCGGCCCCTCGGCGAGGCGAAGGAAGCGCTGGAGATCGAGGCCGTAGCGGAAATACTTCGTCGGATCGCCATCGAAGCCGGTGGTGTAGCCGGCGAAGCCCTGCAGGTACCAGCCCGCCGACGGGGTGGCCGCGCTCTCGAACCGGCTCGGTGCGTGGCGGGTATCCCAGGTCGCCTCGATCTCGGCGTACATCGTCGAGCTGCCCTCGACGAAGCGGTTGACCGTGGTGACGTCGAAGTTGTTCGCGAGCTGCTCCTCGATGTCGTCATCGGGCTCGCCGTCGTCGTCGATCTCGAAGTCCTCCTCGGCGGCTCCGAACGAGCGATGGATGATCGCGCCACTGACGCCGATGTGAACCGTCCGGTGTGGCCGGTACGTGGTCTGGATGCCGACGCGCAACGCGTCCTGCCGGAACCGGCTCTCGTGGAGCTCGCTGCGTGCGTCGACCGGCATCGCCGGCGGATCCTCGAGCACGTCGCCATCGCCGATGCCGAAGAACTGATCCTTCGGGCGAATCTCGTATGACGCGCGCAGGTCGAGCGTCGCGCGCTCGAACGTCCTGCCGGTCGAGAGCTTCGTCGAGAACAGCTGGCGAAACCGGCCACCGAAGCT
>JAEYYY010000087.1 GCA_023430775.1 Pseudomonadota bacterium | reverse complement strand
GGCGAGGGCGGCGCGCTGTGCACTCGCGGTGCGGCGGATCCTCCCGGATGCGTCGATGGCGCTCGCGATCGGCCGCCGCGGCGGTGATCGGTTGCGGCTCGGTGATCTGATCGATCGCGCGGCCGTGCTGGTCGCGGCTCCGGTGGCAGCGCGCGAGCCCGCGATCCGGCCGATCCGCGTCGACGAGGTTGCCGCCGGCCTGCTCGACGTTCGCTTCGGGATCGAGGGCGACGACGAGGGTCTGGTGCTGGTCGGCGAGCGCGACATCGCCGATCCGGTACGCACGCTGCTCGGCAAGCCGACGCCGTGTGTCGGGCGCGAGCGCGAGCTGGCCACGCTACAGGGACTGTTCGCCGAGTGCATCAGCGAGCCGATGGCGAACATCGTGGTGGTGACCGGTGCGCCGGGCATCGGCAAGTCGCGGCTGCGCCACGAGGTGATGGCGCAGCTCGCGAGCCAGGACGTCGAGGTCTGGATCGGCTGCGGTGATCCGATGAGTGTCGGCGCGCCGTTCATGATGCTCGCGCAGGCGTTGCGCCGCGCCGCCGGCATCGTCGATGGCGAGGCGCTCGCGGTGCGGCACAAGAAGCTGCACGCTCGCGTGCTCCGGCACGTCGGCCCCGCCGATGCACCCCGCGTCGTCGAGTTCCTCGGCGAGCTCGTCGGTGCGCCGCTGCCCGCCGAGGAGAGCATGCAGCTGCGCGCTGCCCGGCAAGACCCGCAGCTGATGGGCGATCAGATGCTGCGCGCGTGTGAAGACTTCGTCGCCGCCGAGTGCTCGGCGCGGCCGCTCGTCCTGGTGCTCGAGGATCTGCAGTGGGGCGACCTGCCGACCGTGCGCTTCGTCGATTCGATCGTGCGGCAGCTCCACGATCGCCCGCTCCTCGTGCTCGCGCTGGCGCGACCCGACGTCGACACGCTGTTCCCTCGGCTGTGGGCGGAGCGCCGGGTGGTGAGGATCGCGCTCGGCGAGCTGACCAAGCGCGCCGGCGAGAAGCTCGCGTCCCAGGCGCTCGGCAAGCCGGCGACGGATCCGTTGATCGCGCGACTCGTCGAGGGCGCCGCCGGTAACCCGTTCTATCTCGAGGAGCTGATCCGCGCGTTCTCGGAAGGCAAGGGCGAGAAGCTACCGGGCAGCGTGCTCGCGATGGCGCAGGCACGGATCGAGAGCCTCGAGCCCGAGGCCCGCCACGTGCTGCGCGCGGCGAGCATCTTCGGCCAGGTGTTCTGGAAGACGCCGGTGGCGCAGCTGCTCGAGGGCGGCACCACGCAGGTGTCCGACTGGCTCGAGGAGCTGGTGCGCCGCGAGCTGATCGTCGAGCGGCGGCAGAGCCGGTTCCCCGGCGAGGTCGAGCTCGCGTTCCGCCACGGGCTGATGCGCGAGGCGGCGTACGCGATGCTGACGGAGACCGATCGCACTCGCGGCCATCGCCACGCCGGCAAGTGGCTCGAGAGCAAGATCCGTCCCGACGACACCGCACCCGGGAGAGCCAACGAAGCCGACGCGGTGGTGCTCGCCGAGCACTTCGAGCGCGGCGGAGATCCGCGGCGCTCGACGAGCTGGTTCCAGCAGGCCGCGCAGCAAGCGCTCGAGGGCGACGACCTGGTGCTCGCGATCGACCGTGCCGAGCGCGCGATCTCGTGCATCGCCGCGAGCGTCGAGACCACGGCAGACGATCGCGAGTTGATCGGCGAGCTGCGCCAGCTGCAATCGGCGGCGCACCTGTGGCGCGGTGACTTCGAGCTGGCGATCAGCCGCGGCCAGGATGCGCGCGACCGGTTGCCGATCGCGAGCGAGCGCTGGCTGACGGCGGTGGCCACGGTCGCAGATGCCTGCTCGCGGCGACTCGAGTACGACACCATCATCGAGCTGTGCCGCGAGCTGGTCACCGTCGAGGTGACGCCGGCGACGTTCCGCGCCTACGCCTACGCGGTGGCGATGGCGGCGACGGCCGCGCTGTGGTGTGCCGATCCGACCCTGATCGGCGAGCTCTACGCGCGGCTCGACGCGATCGAGCTCGAGGCCGCGAGCTCGGACCCGGCGGCGGTGGCCTGGATCCACTCGGCGCGGTCGTGGCGATCGATGCGCGACGGCGATCTCGCACAATGCGTGGTCTACGACCAGAAGATGGTCGATTGCTTCACCGAGGTCGGCGATCTGCGCCACGCCTGCCAGCAGCGCGGCAACCTCGGCTACGACGAGCTGATGCTCGGTGTCTACCCGCGGGCCGAGCGGTCGCTGCGCGAGACCATCGCGGCCGCCACCCGCTACGGCCTGCACCAGATCACGGCGCAGGCGCAGCACAACCTCGGCCTCGCGATCGCCTATCAGGGTCGCCTCGACGAAGGGCGCGAGGTCGAGAAGCAGGCGCTCGCGCTGTTCGTCGGCCAGGGCAATCGCAAGCTCGATGCCGCGGCGCGCTGCTACCTCGCCACCATCGAGACGATGGCCGGCAACTATCCGCTCGCGATCCGCTACGCGGGCGAGGCGATCGAGATGACGGCCGATGCGCCGGGCCTGCGCTGTCAGGCGCACGCCGCGAAGTCGATCGCGCTGCGCCTGTCAGGTGATCTGCCGCGCGCGATCGTCGAGGCGCGCGCCGCGATGGAGATCATCTCGGTGCACGGCCGGCCCGAGGAAGGCGATAACGATGCTCGCCTCGCGTATGCCGAGGCGCTGCACGCCAGCGGTGCCGTCGAGGAAGCGAAGCGCGCGATCCGCGAGGCCGAGACCGAGCTGCGCGCGGTGGCGGCGAAGATCCTCGATCCCGATGGCCAGCGCAGCTACCTCGCGATCCCGACCAACGCGCGCACGCTCGAGCTCGCGCGCGCCTGGCTCTAGGCCGAGTACAGCGCCTCGATCCGCGCCGCGTACTTCGCCGCGATCGGCTTGCGCTTGAGCTTCATCGTCGGGGTCAGCTCGTCGCCGCCCGGCAGCCACTCGTCGGGGAGCAGCGCGATGCGCTTGACCTGCTCGACGCGCGACAGGTGCTCGTTGGCGGCGCCGATCGCGCGCTCGATCTCGGTCTTGATGTCCGGGTGATCGACGAGCTTGGCGAGCGGCAAGTCGATGTTTCGCGCCTTGCAGAACGCCATCGCACCGTCGGGATCGAGGACGAGCAGCGCGACGTTGTAGGCGCGGCCGTCGCCGATCACGCAGGCCTGGCCGATCAGCGGGCTCGACGTCTTGATGCGCGCCTCGATGTTCGCCGGCGACATGTTCTTGCCGGCGGCGTTGATGATCAGCTCCTTCTTGCGATCGACGAGCTTGAGGTAGCCCTCGGCATCGAGCTCGCCGACATCGCCGGTGTGTAGCCAGCCATCGACGACCGTCTCGCGGGTCTGGTCCGGCTTGTTGCGATAGCCGCGCATGATCAACGGCCCGCGCACGAGCACCTCGCCATCGCCGGCGATCTTGATCTCGACCCCGGGCAGCGCCTTGCCGACGCTGCCGATCTTGAACACGCCGCGCGGCATCGCGGTGGCGACGCACGACAGCTCGCTCATGCCCCAGACCTCGGCGATCGGGATGTGCAGCGCGTGGAAGAACTCGAGCACCTCGCGCGGCGTCGGCGCGGCACCGACGAAGAACGATCGCGTCTTGTCGAGCCCGAGCGCGGCCCGCAGCGGCGCGAACACCATCTGCTCTGCGCGCGCCACACCCTGGGCGAGCGGCTCGGGCACCGGTTGCCCCGCTTGCTCGGCGCGGACCTTCATCAGCGACGCATCGATCGCGCCCTTGATGGCGGCACGCTTCTCCGGCGGCTCGGCAGCGAACTTTGCCTCGAGGCCGGCCTTGAGCTTCTCCCACACGCGCGGCACGCCGGTGAACTCGGTGGGGCGAACGTCGGGGACGTGCTCGAACAGCTGCTTCGGATCCGGGCACGTGGTGACCGTGCCACCGACGAACATGTTCATGTAGTGCGTCGACATCCGGTCGGCGACGTGCGCGTGCGGCAGGTACGAGATGATCCGCGCGCCCGGCTCGATGTCGCGCGCCGCCTGGAACATGCGGAGCTGGACCACGATATTCGCGTGCGTCAGCTCGACTCCCTTCGGCATGCCGGTGGTGCCCGACGTGTAGATGATCGTCAGCAGCGAGTCCGGACGCACGGCGCGCCAGGTGGCTTCGAAGTCGAAGCCCGAGGGTGCGGTCTCGAGGTCGGCGAGCGACTCGTCGACGACGATGATCTTCTCGACCTTCGATCCGGCGGCCGCCTCGCGCAGCTTGCCGGCGAACGCACGCTCGGTGATCGCGATCTTCGCGCCCGAATCATCGAGGAAGTAGCGGATCTGCTCGACCGTCGAGGTCACGTAGATCGAGAACGGCACCGCGCCGACGTGGATCGCGGCGGTGTCGATGATGTTGAACTCGGGGCGGTTGAGCATCAGCATCGCGACCGTGTCGCCCGGCGCGACGCCGAGTGCCGCGAACCCACCGGCGTAGCGTTTGACGCGATCGCCGAGCTCGCGCCAGGTGATGCGAACAGCGTCTCCCTTCGTCCTCAGCGCGACCGCGTCGTCGCTCGCCGCGGCGAGGGTCGCTTGAAATGCGGCGCACACGGTCGGTCGTGAAAACGCAGCGGGTGCTCCGGGTCGCAGCTCGATGTCCATCGTCGCCTCCTTGAAGCCACGACGCTGCCACGCTCGGTGGGGCGGGTAAACCGCTCCGCGGCCACTCCCGGTTACAAGCCGCGCAAGATGCTCATCGCCTCGACGTGGTGTGCCTGGATCACCGGGAGCGTCTCGTTGAACCACGCCGCGAGCTCGTCGATCGGTGTGATGTCCACGAGGACGTCGACGATGACCAGCGCCTCGCTGTGCATCACCACCTGCTGGCGCATGTACTCGAAGTCGACATCCGCGGCGGTGTCGAGCAAGCGCAGGTTGGCGTCGACCTCCTGCGCGAGCGCGATCGAGGTGTCGTTCTCGATCGGCACCAGATCGAGCGACAGCAACAGCTCCGCGGTGTCGGCCATGTGCTGCGTGTGGACGAAGATCATCTCGTCCGCGAAGTCGAGGATCACCGGATCGCTCGACAGGTCGAGGATGAAGTCCGCGAGCGCGCTCTCGCCGTCGTCGATCGCCATCATGATCGCTCCGGCCTTGCCGGCGGCGGTCGGGGCATCGTCGATCAGCAGGTCGGCCTCGGCGTTGATCGCATGGCTCTCGCCGAGATCATTGCCATCGTCACTGGCGATGTCGGCATCGTCCTGATCGTCGTCGGTACATGCGGGGACTACCGCCGCCGCGAGCACGAGAGGGAAAGCTAGGAGGGTTCGCATGCCGCGCAGACGTGCAGTCGACATGCCTTGTAATGACGGCCCGCCTCGCGACCTTTCCCGATATGACCCAGCTCCCACCCCTCGATCCCGATGCACTTCCGGCCGGCCTCGCCCTCCTCGATTTTGGTGCCGAGCGCTGTGCACCGTGCCGCGCCATGCTGCCTCTGCTCGAGGCGCTCGCCGACGAATACCGATCGCATGTCCGCATGTTCTCGATCGATTGCGATGCCGAGCCGGCGATCGCCGCGCAGTACGGCGTACGAGCGATGCCGACGCTCGTCATCCTGCGCGATGGTCGCGAGGTCGGTCGCGTCGTCGGTGCGCGGCCGCGCAGCTACGTCGCCGGCA
>JAEYYY010000841.1 GCA_023430775.1 Pseudomonadota bacterium | reverse complement strand
ACGTAGAGCGCGACGCCGGTGTCGCGCGAGGCGGGCTGCCGGAACACGTGATCGGCGCGCCCCGCGAGCTGCGGCATCGCCCACTCCGCGTGGTGCGGTGCGATCACGCATAGCGTGCGCGATGGCGGCGTGATCCGGGCCAACCGATCGAGCGTGTGCTCGAGCATCGACCGCGGTCCGAGCAGGCAGCAATATTGCTTCGGGATCTTGCGACCGAAACGCCTCGTCACGTAGTCGTGAAGTCGCACGCCATCGCCACCGGCGAGCGCGAGAGTCCAGTTGCTCTCCGACAGGTCCTCTGCTGGGGTCGCGCGTGACGTCCGGAACGCTTCGATCATCAGCGCGCGGGGATGCGAGGAGCGTGCCGCGACGTCACGCCTCGATCATGCAACAGAGCTGAACGCGTCCACGCAGTTGGCGAATCACGCTCGTCGAGCGCACGCACGGGAGCGTGCCTGGGCGCCCGCGCGTGTCAGTCTCGCCCGGGATTCGCCAGGCCGAGCCGGTGCAACATCTTGTGGATCGACATCCGATCGATCCCGGCGGCGCGCGCGGCGGCAGAGATATTCCCGTCGTGCTGCGCGAGCAGCCGCGAGATGTAGCGGCGCTCGAATTCACTGATCACGTTCTGCTTCGCCAGCTTGAAGGGAATGCCGACGTCGACCGGCACGGTCATCGAGGCCTCGGCGCTGGTGGCGGTCTGCGATGGCGTGTTGGTGATCGACGGTTCCTTGCGCTCGCCACCCGAAGGTGCGGGCGTGCGGCGGAGGGAATCCTCGCTCTCGGGAGTCTCGGCGAGCAGCACCGCGCGCTCGATGACGTTGCGAAGCTCGCGCACGTTGCCGGGCCAGTCGTGCTTCATCATCAGATCGATCGTCTCCTGCGCGATCGAGGACGTCTCGCCACCCGGCGTGATGGTGAGGATGTGCTCGATCAGCAGGGGCAGATCGTCCTTGCGATCGCGCAGCGGCGGCCCGTGCACGCGCGCCACCGCGAGGCGGTAGTAGAGATCCTCGCGGAACCGGCCGCGGTTGACCTCGACGCCGAGGTCGCGATTGGTGGCGGCGACCACGCGCAGATCGACCTCGAGCGTCTTGGTCCCGCCGACGCGGCGGACCTCCTTGCGCTCGAGCACGCGCAGCAGCTTGGGCTGCATCGCCAGCGGCAGCTCGCCGATCTCGTCGAGGAACACCGTGCCGCCGTGGGCGCGCTCGAACCCGCCGGCGTACGAGCCGGTGGCGCCGGTGAACGCACCGCGCTCGTGACCGAACAGCTCGGACTCGATCAGGTTCGGCGGGATCGAGCCGCAGTCGAGCACGACGAACGGCCCGTTGGCGCGGGTCGAGTGATCGTGGAGCGCCTCGGCGACCAGCTCCTTGCCGACGCCGGTCTCGCCGGTGACCAGCACCGTGGTGTCCGAGCGCGCCAGCTTCTCGAGCCGGGCGAACAGCTCGCGCATCTTCACGGAGCGGCCGATCATCGAGCCGAACCGATCCGAATCCGACAGCTCGATCTCCACCGAGTCGCCCAGCGGATCGAACTTGAGCCGCGTCGAGCCGAGCGCGATCTGGGCGCCGGGCTGGACGTAGACGTCGTTGATGCGGAGCTGGCTGACGTAGGTGCCGTTGGTCGAGTCGAGGTCGCGCAGCCGATACCCTCGATCGTCGAGCCGGATCTCGCAGTGCAACCCGGAGACCTTGGAGTCGGTGAGCTGGACGTCGTTGCCGCGGCGAGCGCCGATCCGGATCACCGACGCCTCGATATCGCGCACCAGACCGGCATCCGGTCCGGACACGACCTCGACGCGACATCTCCGAAGTCGCGCGCTGGTCGCACGGCCACCGATGTACGTGACCCATGTACCGCTTCGCAGATCGTCGACGGCCATCGGGCGGGCACGTTACCACAGGGCCGTTTTTTCAAGAGGAGATCGCAAGGCCGGTGCTAGGGTCCGCGCCATGACCGCGATCCCCGCCGACCTCGTGCGCGTCCCCGACCTCGACTCCGCCTGGGCCACCGCGGGTAGCGGCGCCCGGCTCGAGGCGGTCCGCCGCGCGGGTCGCAAGCTGCGCGACAGGATCCTCGCAACCGGGCCGGTCCGCTTCGTCCGCACCGCCGATATCGCGACGTTCCCCTACCCCACCCGGTACGGCCTGCAGGGTGTCGCCAGCTCGCCGCTGCCATACGTCTTCATGCGCAACCGGGTCCAGCTCGTCCAGGTCGCGCAGGGCAGCCGGACGATCACGATCCTCGTCAACCCGACGGATGCGGAGCGCTCGAAGCGCGCGCCGTTCTTCGCCCGCCTCGAGGACAGGTACGGCGCGACCGCGACCAAGCTGCTCGGCAAGGTCCACAACACGATCGATCAGGCGCTCGCCGGCTTCGGCGTCGCGCGCGAGGCGATCGACTACGTCACCTTCGATCACCTGCACGTCCAGGATGTCCGCGGCCTGCTCGCCCCCGGCCCGGATGGCCGGGCGTACCTGCCGAACGCCAGGCTCCTGGCCCAGCAGACCGAGCTCGCCACGCTGACCGGTGGCCTGCATCCGCTCCAGGCCGAGTGGTACATCCCGGAGTGCCTGCACGGCGTGCCCGCCGATCGCATCGTCGCGCTCGACGGCGATTACCTGATCGGCGGCGGCTTCGCGATCGTGCGGACGCCCGGTCACACGATCGGCAACCACTCGCTGGTCGTCGTCACCGACCGCGGCGCGTGGACGATCAGCGAGAACGGCATCTGCGTTGATGCCTACGCGCCGGGTGCCAGCGAGATCCGCGGGCTCGCCCGCCACGCGCGCGACACCGGGGTCGAGTGCATCCTCAACGCGAACACGCGCGAGCACTCGCTCGATCAGTACACGTCGATGGTGCTCGAGAAGACGCTCGCCGATGCGGTGCCGGAGCGACCGGAGATCCCGCAGCACTTCGCCTCCTCGGAGCTGGTCGGGCATCCGCTGGCCTTCGGGCTCGCCCCGACGTACTCGCACGGCGCGATCACGTTCGGCAGCCCGGTGGTGCCGGTGCCCGCCGTGGGCGAGCGCCGCCCGCAGGCGCGCGCCTGAAAGGCGAACAAACCTGACAGAAGGCTGTCACTTCCATGGTCCAAGCTCTGGATCATGAAAACGACCTATCAAGGCAGCTGCCACTGCGGCGCGATCCGCTTCACCGCCCACCTCGACCTGTCGACCGTCACCCGGTGCAACTGCACCATCTGCACGAAGCTCTCGACCCTCGGCGCCATGGGCAAGCCCGAGGATGTCGTGCTGACGGCCGGTGAGCCGGGGTTCTACGAGTGGGGCGGCAAGGTGGCGAAGCGCTACTTCTGCCGCGATTGCGGCACCCACTGCTTCGGCAAGGGCTACCTCGAGGAGCTCGGCGGCGCGTTCGCCTCGGTCAACGTCAACGCCCTCGACGACGTCGATCCGCACCAGCTGTCGCCGATCCACTGGGACGGCCGCCACGATAACTGGCAGGCGGGACCGCGACCGACCCCGTGGCCGATCTTTCCCGAGCGCGCCACGCAGTCATCCTGATCGGGCGGCCGGCTGCCCATCTGGCACATCGCGCCGCCATGGCGTTGGCAGTTCGCCGGCTTGGCAGCGGCCCCGCGTTTGCTCATGCTCGCGCCATGTCCGCGATCCGATCGCTGTTGCGCGTGATGACCCTGCGAGAAGCCGAGGCGATCGTGCTCGAGCCCGGCAAGGTTCCGAGCCTGCGGCGACGCGGCATGATCGAGGCCCTCGCGATGCCCGCGCTCGATGCGCCGCAGCTCGCCGAGTTCGCCGCACCGCTGATCCACGGCAAGGACCTGCCCGTCACCGCGATGTTCGCGGACCCCGACGGCGGCACCTATCAGTGCGCGTTCGAGAAGGTCGCGACCGGTATCAAGCTGGTGGCCCGCATCGCGAAGCCCGCGGCCAAGCCGGCACCACCGGCACCACCGGCGCCCGCGAAGCCCGTCGCCGTGGCACCCGTCGCGGTCGCGCCGGTCGTCGTCGCGGCGCCGGTGATCGGCGATGACGGCGAGAGCCTCGCGCGGCTGACCCGGTTGCTCGCCGAGCCGGTCGCGGTCGCCCGCGAGCGCGGCGCCTCGGACATCCTGGCGTCGACCGGTCAGGCGGTGCGGCTGCGGATCGACGGTCGCGTCGAGCCGGTGGACCTCGCGATCGATGCCGACGAGCTCGCGGCGTGCGTGAGCGGCCTCGGCTCGAACACCGATCACTCGATCGAGATCGATGGCGTGCGGCTGCGCGTCAACGCGTTCGATCACCTGAACGGTCACGCGGTCGCCGCCCGGCTGATCCGCGACAAGGTGCCGAGCCTCGCCGAGCTGGCGCTGCCGGCGGAGCTCGGCTCGATCGTCGAGCAGCGCGACGGGCTCGTGCTGGTGTGCGGCCCGACCGGCTCGGGCAAGTCGACGACGCTCGCCGCGCTGATCGATCTGCTCGATCAGCGGCGCGCCGCGCACGTCATCACGCTCGAGGATCCGATCGAGTACCGGTTCTCGCCGCGGCGCTGCATCATCCACCAGCGCGAGCTCGGCATGCACGTGCCGACGTTCGCCGCCGGGCTGCGCGCCGCGCGGCGCGAGGCTCCCGACGTCATCCTGCTCGGCGAGCTGCGCGACCGCGACACCATCTCCGCCGCGCTGACCGCCGCCGAGACCGGTCACCTGGTGCTCGCGACGCTGCACGCTCCGTCCGCGGCGGGAGCGATCGATCGCGTGATCGACGCGTTCCCCGAGACCCAGCAGCGCCAGGTTCGCTGGCAGCTCGCCTCGGTGTTGCGCACCGTGGTCACCCAGTACCTGCTGCCGCGCCGCGATGGCGGTCGCGCGGTGGCGTACGAGATCGTGCCGGTCACCACCGCGGTCGCCAACATCATGCGCAAGGGCGACCTCCACACGCTGCCGACGGCGATCCAGTCCGGACGCGACGCCGGCATGATCCCGCTCGAGCGCTCGCTGGCGCGGCTGATCGACAGCGGCGCGGTGTCACCGCAGGTGGTGAAGAAGATCGCGGCCGATCACGATCTGCTGTCGTCGCTGTCGAACAAGCTGCGGTGAGCTACTTGCGCGGCCACTCGACCACGATCGTGGTGCCCTCGGTCGCGCTCGAGGTCGCGCGGACGGCGCCGCCGTGGGCGCGCGCGATCTGCTCCACCATGTAGAGCCCGAGGCCGAGCCCGCGCACGCGCATCGGATCGAGGACGGCGCGCGCGAACGGATCGAAGATCCGCGCCAGCATCTCGGGTGCGAGCACCGGCCCGCGATTGGTCACCGCGACCACGACGTGCTTGTGATCCGCACTCTCGTTCGCGCGCACCCGGATCTGGCCCTGGCTGCTCTGCGTCGCGTTCGCGATCAGCGCCGCGAGCGCCTGGCGTGCGCGCTCGCGATCCCAGGTGCCGGAGCAGTTGCCGCTGACGTCGAACTGGATGTCGCGCGGTGCGGGCTGGGCACGCGCCTCGACGATCGCCTCCTGGCACGCCTCGGACATGTCGAACGTCGCGGGCGTCAGCGTCAGCTGCTCGCCGAGCCGGCTGCGCGCGAAGTCGACGACCTCGTCCACCATCTTCTCGATCCGGCGGGCGCCGCGGGTGATGCGACCGACGAGCTGCGCCTGGCGATCACCGAGCGTCATGTCGGCCAGCAGGTTCGCCGACATCACCACCGCGGTCAGCGGATCGCGAAGGTCGTGGACCAGCATGCCGATGAACCGCTCGCGCACGTGATCGTGCTCGGCCTCGTAGCGCATCACCGCCTCGGCGACCGTGCGATCGAGTGCGGTCGCGAGCGCGAGCACGCTGGTCGCCAGCTCGCTGCGCGAGGGATTCTCGAGCGCGACCTCGATCAGCGTGCGGCGCAGCGTCTCGTACTCGGCGAGCGCCGCCGTCAGCTCGCGACCGGCGCGGTGATGCTCGAACGCCTGGGCGCCGGCGATCGCGCGCAGCTGCTCGAGCGCCTCCGCCTGGTTGCCGTCCATCCACAGCGCGATCGCTTCGATCAGCTCCGGCATCCGCTCGACGAGCTCGCGCGACGGCGAGACCACATCTCGTTGCCACCGTTCCGAGATTTCTTTCGCACGTTCTCGCAGAACTGCGGCGAGTTGTCTGTCCGTCATTTAGCTTGTCTGCGCGGCCGGTGCTGACCGGGGCGAAAGGCGAGTTTCGCGCTCCACCGACTCGCGCGCCAGTGTGCTTGAATGCCACAGCTTCACGGCAACTTCTTGAAACGACCGCGATCTAGCCCGTGGCGCTGAAGCAGTGCCCAGAGATTTTTTCGGTCGATCCCAGCCGCCTTGGCTGCGTGGGTCACGTTCCCGCGATGCACCCGCAACAGCTCCGTCAGGTACTGCAGCTCGAACGCGTCGACCGCTTCCTGCTTGAGCTCGCGGAACGGGCGCTCGACGTCGATCTTGCCGCCACCGAGCACGCTCGCCGGTAGCGCGACGTCCTCGACGCCGATCGTCGACGCCGCGGCGACCACCATCGCCTGGTGGACCTTGTTCTCGAGCTCGCGCACGTTGCCCGGAAAGTCGTAGGACTGGAAGCGCGCGAGCGCCTCCGGCGTGATGCCGCTGATCGTCTTGCCGAGCTTGCCGCGCAGCTTGTTGATGAAGTGCTGCACCAGCACCGGGATGTCCTCGCGGCGCTCGCGCAGCGGCGGCAGCTGGAGCGGGAACACGTTGATGCGGTAGTAGAGGTCCTGCCGGAAGCTGCCGTTGGCAACCAGCTGATCGAGATCGCGGTTCGTCGCGGTGATGATGCGGACGTCGACCCGGCGATCCTGATCGTCGCCGATGCGGCGAAACTCCTGCGACTGGAGGACGCGCAGCAGCTTCGCCTGCAGCGGCAACGGCAGCTCGCCGATCTCGTCGAGGAACAGCGTGCCCGTGTGCGCCGCGGCGAGCAGACCCTCGCGATCGCGCGTGGCGTCGGTGAACGCGCCGCGCACGTGGCCGAACAGCTCGTCCTCGAGCAGCGCCTCCGGGATCGCGGCGCAGTTGACCACCACGAACGGCGCGTCGTGGCGCGGCGACGAGTTGTGCACGGTGCGCGCGACGAGCTCCTTGCCGGTGCCGCTCTCGCCGAAGATCGCGATCGTGACGTCGGTCGCCGCGACCATCGCGATGCGGTCGTAGAGCTCCTTGATCCAGGTGCCGGCGCCGATCAGTACGTCGCTCTTGCGCGGCCGTCGCTTGTCGCCGCGCTCGCCCGCGACGCCGCGGCCGATCCGGTACTGCAGCTCGGCGGCGGAGAACGGCTTGTTCACCACGTCGTTGGCGCCGACCTTGTCGGCCAGCCCGATCACGTCGGCACCGGCGAGCACGATCCGCACGCCACCGCCCTGGGTGACCAGCTCGCGCACCAGCTGCGGCGTCGGCGGCGGCTCGCTGTCGAGCAGCACGGCATCGAACGGCTCGCCCGCCGCGATCGCCGCGCGGAGCAGACCGGTCATCGTCTCGCGCGTCCCCCACACGCAATCGCGTCCGGGCAACAGCTCGGCCACCGCGTCGCGCGTGGCGACGTTGCGATCGACGACCAGGATGCGCACGCGGCGATCATACGCCGCGAACGCGAGCGTGGCGGTCAGCCCGTGCGCGGCAGACCGAGGTGGTCCTCGATCCGCGTCACCCGTTGTTCGAGATCGGTGTGGTGCGTGCCGGCGATCTTCAACACGGCGTCGAGCCGCTGGTTGGTGCCCGCGGCCTCGTGCTCGAGGCTGCTGGTGCGTCGGTTCAGCGAACGCAGCTCTGCATTGACGGATGCAAAACCCTCTTCGACTCGGTCCGTGAGCGCAGCAAGTCCGCCTCGGAGCTCGGAGGTCTCGCCGCGCAGCTCGACGACCTCGCCGCGCAGCTCGACGACCTCGCCACGCAGGCCGCGGATCTCGTCGCGGATGCTCTCGAGGATCTTGACCGTGATATCGCTGACATTCGCAGGAGTGGACACGTCTGACATGACGAGCCTACTCGCCCGCTCCACCCGGCGGTTGCGCGATTTCGCAGTCGCGCGAAACCGCTACCAATCCTTGAGTGGATCCTGCGACCGGCCAGATGCGCGACGGCGCGCTTCATCGCGCTGGAGGCGGCGCGAGTAGTTCTCGAGGTCGTCGAGCTTCTGATCCGACGGCCCCTCCGGCGACTTCGGCTCGGTGCGGCCGCGGTTCTGGCGCTGCCCCTGCCCCTGGCCGTTCTGCGGATCGCACTGCTGGCCGTTCTGCCCCTGCTGGTTCTGCGACCCCGAGCCCTGACCCTGCTTGCCGTTCGAGCCCGAGCCCTGACCGTTCCCCTGCTGGTTGCCTTGCTGGCCCTGCTGACCTTGTTGGCCCTGCTGACCTTGTTGGCCCTGCTGGCCCTGTTGACCTTGTTGGCCCTGCTGACCTTGCTGGCCTTGCTGGCCCTGCTGGCCCTGCTGACCTTGCTGGCCCT
>JAEYYY010000760.1 GCA_023430775.1 Pseudomonadota bacterium | reverse complement strand
AGCGGGGCTGGGTGAGCGAGCGAGGCGCGAGACGAGGCGCGCTAGCGCCGAGTCGAGCGCCTGCGAGCTAGAACGTCACACGGAACCCGAGCTGCACGCTCCGCGGCGCCTGACGCGACACGAGCTTGCGGAAGTTCTGGTTCACGAACGGCGTCTGGTTCTGCTCGATGCCGTCGGCGTCGAGCTGCTTGATGTGCTCGAGGTCAGCCTCGTCGCCACCAACGATCGGCGACGCGTTGTTGATGGTGTAGCGCTCGTCGGCGTCGAGCTCTTCCTGGGCGTTGAGCACGTTGAACACGCGGACGAAGCCCTCGACGCGGGTCTTCTTGTTGACCTGACGGCCGTACGCGACGTGGAGGTCGGTCTGGAACGTCACCGGCGAGCGGCTGATCGCACCGCGCGGCAGGAGGAACGCCTCGTCCTCACCGTAGATCGGGTGACCACCGAGCGCGTTGTGCGCGATACCGGAGATCGCGCGGAAGCTCGCGCCCGTGGTGATGGTGCCCGCCTTCTTGAGGTCGAACAGGTAGAAGCCGTCGATCTTCACGTTGTGCGGACGATCGAGACCCATGTTGCCGTAGCGGTTCGCCATCAGGTCCGGGAGGTCGTAGAGCGAGGTCAGGTTCGGGTCGAGCTGACCGGTCTCCGTCGAGAACAGACCCGGGTAGTTACCCTTCGACACCGAGTAGGTGTACGAGGCCTGGATCAGCGACGCCTTGGTGGGGCGCTGGACGACGGTGAGCTGGAGCGCGTCGTAGTTGCGAACCGGCTTGTCGAACTTGCCGACCGAGTCGAGCTGGTTGGCGCGATCGGCCTGCAGACCGGCGAGCGCCTGGCCGTTCGGATCGCAGGTCGGGCTCATGTCGTCGAGGCTCGCGCAGCCCGCGTTCGCCAGCGTGTTGGCGCTGACGCGACGGAGCTCGTCGGCCTCCTTCGAGAAGTCGTTACCCGGGTTGGTGATCAGGTAGTTGTTACCGCCGTCGGTCGAGATGTCCTCGATGACGGTCGGCAGCGAGCGGTGGATGTAGCTGAGACCCAGCTTGAGGTCCGGGATCAGCTCGTACTCGCCACCGAGGATGATCTCCTGGGTGTACTGACCCTTGAGGCCCGGCGACACGAACGTGGCGTTCTCACCGAGGATGATGAGGCTGAAGCGATCGTTGCACTGACCGAGGACCTCCGCGAGGTCGCGGCCATCACCGGTGAAGTCGACGTCGCAGTTCGGGTCGTAGCCCGGGTCCATACGGCCCGTGCCGCTGGCGTTGTTGAGACCGATGTTGGTGATCTCACCGCCGAACGCGCGGACGTTCATGTCCATCGGCACGTTCTCGTAGAACCGGCCCCAGTGGCCGTACAGCTTCGACTTACCTTCCTGGGTGGGGTCGTAGATGAAGCCGAGGCGCGGCGCCAGCAGGTTCTTCAGCTCGTACGCCTTGTCGGGAACCTGCTCGCCCTGCGGCGTGGTGGTGCCCTTGACGTGGTCGGCGACGAAGCCCGTCTGCTGCTCCCACCGGAGGCCGGCGTTGAGCGTCAGGTTCGGACGGATCTGCCAGCTGTCCTGAATGAACGCGGCCAGCGAGCGGTTGGTGGTGTCGGCCGCGAGGGTATCGAGCCGCTGGCAGAGCGCGCGGGGCTCGCCGGTCACGACGTCAGCCGCACAGAACGTCTGGTTGGCTGCCGGGGTGATACCGGCCGCCTCGCCCGGAGCGAGCTGCTGGATGACCTCGAGGAACTCCTGCTGGAACCACAGACCGGGGATGCCCGCGTCGTTGTCGTCGGGCGACAGCTTGACGAGGAACTGGCCACCGGTCAGGTGCTTCTTCGCGTTGTAGGTGGCGCGCTCGACGTCGATACCACCCTTGAAGGTGTGGTAGCCGGCGAGCTTGACGCGCTGGGTGACAGCGGCAGCGAACGACAGACGATCGTTGGTGCGATCCTCGAGCTGACCGAGACCCTGGCTGCGATAGCTGGTGATCGGGCAGTTCGTGATCATCGGGAACATGTCGCTGCTCACGCCGTCCTGGCAGAGCGAGATGTCGCCCGGCTCGATCGCCGCGAAGTCGAACAGCGAGCGCTCGAAGTCGTACTGCACGGTGCCGACATCGGCCGCCGCGTTGATCGCGCCGATGTTCTCGTAGCCGCGGTGGAAGCCGGCGACGGCATCGACCTGCGTCTTGCCGTCGTTGAACTTCGACGTCCACTTACCGGAGAAGTCGAACGCGCCGTCCTCGAGGTTGAACCGCGAGCTGTCCGGGTTGCGCTCGAAGCCGGTGACCGCCGAGGTCAGCGCCGGGCCCGACCGCGGGTTACCGAACGCCGAGACCTGGAACTGGTGGTTCTGATCGACGGCGCCGTTGACCTTCGCGGTGAAGAAGTACGTGGTGAGCTTCTGGTTCAGCGTCGACTCGTTGCCGATCGGGATGTGCTCGAGGAAGCCCGTCTCCGGATCGACATCCGGCACGCCGTCCGAATCCATGTCGACCTGCGACTGGATGATGCGGGTGACCGTGGACTTGTTCTGCGACGGGTTGATACCGACGTGGAACCACAGCTTCTTGGGGATGATCGGTCCACCGAGCTCGGCGCCGACGTCCCACGCGTAGCTGAGCTCGCGGCGGGTATCGATCGCCGAGGCGTCGCGCTGGATCGACTTCGCGTTGGACACCAGCGCGCCCGGCGTGAAGTAACCGAACACCGAGCCGCGGAACTGATCCGAGCCCGACTTGGTGACGACGTTGATGATACCGCCCGTCGCACGACCGAACTCGGCGTTGTAACCGCCGGTGATGATCTCGGTCTCCTGGATGAACTCGTTCGGCAGGTTCGTCGCGATGCCACCGAAGCCGGTGTCCGTCGTGTTGATACCCTCGACGACGTAGACGTTCTCCGCCGACGTCGCGCCGGCGAGCGAGACGCCGAACTGGTCGTCCTGCGAACCGGCCACCGAGCCGAGCACGCCACCGAAGGTGCGGCCGGTCGGAATGTTGCGGGTGTAGTCGTCGGTGACGGTGAAGCCCGTCTTGGTCGAGCCCTGATCGATGATCGGGACCGAGCCCTTGATCTCGATGACCTCGCCCGGGCCCGCCTTGCCGGCGGCGACCGCGCTGTCGACCGTCACGTTGACGACGGCTTCCTTACCCAGCTGGATGAGGACGTTCGGACGGCTGAACGGCTGGTTGTTGTAATAGATGGTGAGCGTGTAGATGCCGGGCGGCAGCGAGTTGATGAAGTACTGCCCGGTCTCGTCGGTGATGACCACCTGCTCGCCGACCAGTGCCGGCGAGGTCGCGACGACCGTGGCACCGATGGCCGGCTCGCCCGTCGACTTGTCCTTGAGGAGGCCGCGGAGGCTACCGACGGTTGCGCCAGACTGGGCGAACGCCTCGGTGGGGTTGTAGATTTCATGGGCGCCGCCGAGGACGCCCAACGCCAGGAATGCTTGGAAAAGCTTTTTGCGCATGATGGGTCGTCCTTTCAGGGAGCTGCCATGTCCGTGTTGAAGCACAGCGTGAAGTCAGCCGCGCCGGGCAATGCGCCCGGACCGCCGGCGAGATCCGCCACATCGTTGTCGTCGATGAACGTGATCGAGTAAGCCGACATCTCGTTCCAGGCGAGATCCGCGCCGGCGTTGTTGACGGAGATCTGGATCACGCCGTCGCCGCCTTCGATCACCTTCGCGGCATCGCCGACCACGGTGCCTGCATCGGTGCAGTCCGTCTCGGCGTGCTCGGTGATCACCACCTCGGCCGCTTCGAGCGAGGCCGGGTCGATGAACGCGTTGAACACCAGCGTCACCGGAGCCTCGGGGACGATCACCGCTTCCATGCCGGGATCGGACGGGGCCGGGTCGATCGCCGCGAGCTCGAGCGGCGCGATCGTGAACGCGTACTCGCCACCGCCGCCGGACTGCTCGGCGGGAACCGTGGCGCCCTGCTTGTCGGTGAACGTGTTGTTGATCTGGACCGTGCAGTCCGCGCCGGTCGGGATCGCAGTGCGGTCCGTGGGGAACGCGACGAGCGACGGGCCGAGTGGCCAGGTCACCGAGTTGCCCGACGGCGAGTAGTAGCCGTCGTACGCGATCGCTGCGCCACCGCAGGTGATCGTGAACGGCTGCGTGTTCGCCAGCGAGCCGGAGAACTGACCCGTTCCCTGCATCGTGGTGGGATCGACGATCTCGATCAGCTCTTCGACGTTGGGATCGAGAAGCTCGTCGAACTGGACGCGGATGTACCAGCCGCCGCTACCGTCACCGCCTTGCGCGATGTCCGTGGGGACCGCATCGACGACCGGATCCGCGCCAACGCTGAGATCCTCCGGATCGCAGATGTTGACGCCGCCGATCGGCGTACCGCCGACAAACCCGGGACGCTTCTCGTCGCCCGGCGCGCAGAACGTGGCCGTCTCGAAGACCAGGCTGTCGGCATCGTTCATGACGAGGACGGTCAGCACTTCCGGATCGCCTTCCGAGCGAAGATCGGTGCTGGCAACGGGGTCATCGCAACCCATCAGCGAACACGTCGCTAGGGTGACTGCGATGGCGCCCGGCGTCCGCAGACGCGAGGGGTGGACGAACATGATGGAGCCTCCCGAATTAAGTTTTCCGAGGAAATCTTCATTGGGCCGCACAACCCTTTGAAGACAAGCGGAGTCATCGCTCATCCCTCTGACAAAGGCAAGTCGTCACCCGCCGTTCACGTGATCGGATCGGCAGGGTGCGACCGCTTTCGCAACTGCGGCGCATCACCCGCGACGCCACAACACCGAACTGACTTCGGGATGACTGTGAGGGGAGCTTCCTGACAGCGCGCGAGAGTCACAGTGCCCCGCCCGACGAGAACCGAAGGGCTGTGGGCACCTCGGTCACTCAGGCGTTAGGACGCTTGCCGTTGGTCGGCGTTGCGGGCGCCGACGTCACAGCCTTGCCGCTGGGTGCAGGTGTCGCAAGCTTCGCGACGGGCTTGCTCCCCTTCGCATCCTCGATCGGCGCAGGCGCGGCGGGCTCGACCACGTCGATCCCGATCCGGCGGACGTTATGGTGCGCGAGCACCTTCGCTTCGATCGCGTTGTACGTCTCGGGGTGATCGATCAGGAACTGCTTCGCGTTCTCGCGACCCTGACCGATGCGCTCGCCGTTGAAGCTGAACCACGCGCCGCTCTTGTCGATGATGTTCGCCTCGGAGGCGAGATCGACGAGATCGCCTTCGCGCGAGACGCCCTGACCATAAAGGATGTCGAACTCGACCTCCTTGAACGGCGGCGCCATCTTGTTCTTCACCACCTTCACGCGCGTCCGGTTGCCGATCACGTCCTCGTCCTTCTTGAGCGCGCCGATCCGGCGGATGTCGAGGCGAACCGACGAATAGAACTTCAGCGCGTTGCCGCCGGTGGTGGTCTCCGGCGAGCCGAACATGACGCCGATCTTCATGCGGATCTGGTTGATGAAGATGACCATCGTGCGCGACTTCGAGATCGCGGCGGTCAGCTTGCGGAGCGCCTGGCTCATCAGCCGCGCCTGCAGACCGACGTGGGTATCGCCCATCTCGCCCTCGAGCTCGGCCTTCGGCGTCAGCGCCGCGACGGAGTCGATGACGATCACGTCGATCGCGTTCGAGCGCACCAGCATGTCGGCGATCTCGAGCGCCTGCTCGCCGAAGTCCGGCTGGCTGACGAGCAGCTCCTCGGTCTTGACGCCGAGCTTCTTGGCGTACGCGACGTCGAGCGCGTGCTCGGCATCGATGAAGGCACACACCCCGCCGCGCTTCTGCGCCTCGGCGACGATGTGCAGGGTCAGCGTGGTCTTGCCGCTCGACTCCGGTCCATAGATCTCGATGATGCGACCGCGCGGCAAGCCGCCGATGCCGAGCGCGAGATCGAGCCCGAGCGAGCCGGTGGGAACGACGTGGACCTCGCGGTCCAGCGGATCCTTGCCGAGGCGCATGATCGAGCCCTTGCCGAACTGCTTGTCGATCGCGCCGAGCGCGATCTCGATGGCCTTGTCACGGGCCTGGTTCCCCGCAGCGGTGGGGTTCGAGGTCTGGACGAGGCTCGTGGTGCCGCTGAGGTCACTCTTGTTGCTGGTCATGTTGGCCATCTGAATCTCCCTTTCGAATCACGGTTCATGTCCGCGCGGCCATCCGTCGTCGGTCTCGACATCGACAATGAGCTCGCCTGGTGCTCCCAGTCCTAGCGCTCCCGTCTGACGTTTTTCCCGCTCCGGAGGCTCGGAAACAGCCGTTTTGAAGGCTGCTCGATGAACTTCTCGATAGACCGAACCTGTCGACTTCGTTTCGCTTTCGAACAGGGTGATCCCATCGAGCCGAGTGTCACCGAACATTTGTTCAGATAGGGGTAACACGACCTCCTTCAGCGATGCGAGTTTTGCGGCCGGTTTGTCGGGATCGCTCTTCACGCGGCCGATCGTCACGTGCGCGTGGAACGCCTTGTCGTCGCGATAGCCGAGGCGAGCCACGCCGTCGCGGACGCGCTTCGCGAGCGCGGCCAGCTCGCCGGTCTGCTCGTCGATCCCGGCCCACACCACGCGCGGCTTGTCGAGCGACGGGAACGCGCCGAGCCGCGCCGTCTTCATCTTGATCGGGCTGGTCGCCACCGCAGCGTCGAGCGCGTCGCGGATCGCCGGGATCGCAT
>JAEYYY010000736.1 GCA_023430775.1 Pseudomonadota bacterium | reverse complement strand
TCGCGATGGCGCGCGTCACCGACAGCGCGCGGCTCGTCGCCCGCCGCTCGCCGCGCCGCGCGAGCACTTCATCGATCAGCGCGAGCGCGCGATCGATCTCGCCGAGCTTGAGCAGCGCTTCGGCCGCGCGGATGCGATAGGCCAGGCCGGCCTCGTCATCCTGCTGGCGCGCGACCGCGAGGAAATGGTCGGCGGCCGCCGCGAGCTGACCGTCGTAGAACAGCGCCTCGGCGAGCTTCGCGCGCAGCGGGCGGTCGTCGGCGGTCTGGAGCGGCTGGATCGCGATGACATCGGACTGCGTCGACGGCGCCGGCTCGAGCTCGAGCGCGCGCTGGTACCAGTCGGCCGCGAGCGCCCACGCGAGCTGTGCGAACGCGGCATCGCCGGCGGCGATCGCCCAGCGTGCGGCACGCGCCGGCTTTCCCGCGCGCTGCCAGTGGAACGCGAGCTGCTCGGCGTTGGTCTCGCCGCTGCGCTCGTACCAGGTCGCGAACCGCGCGTGGCGATCGAGCCGCATGCGCGCAGGCATCGACTCGTACGCGGCATCGCGCAGGCGCTGGTGATAGAACGCGTACACCGGATCGCCGCTCGCCGACGGCGTCGCGCGCAGCACGCGTGCTTCCTCGAGGCCGCGCAGCACCGACGACAGCCGATGCGACGGTAGCTCCGCCAGATCGCGCAGCTGCTGGAACGTGGTGGCGCCGGTCGCCAGCGCCGCCAGCTCGGCGACCAGACGCTCGGCATCGCTGAGCCGCTCGATCCGTCGCGCCTCCGCGAGCTGCGGGCTCGGCGGCATCGAGAGATCGGTCTGCGCGAGCTCGCGCCCGATCATCTCGGCGAGGTACGGATTGCCGAGCGCGGCGCGCGCCGCGGTCTGGAGCCGCGCGGTCGGCAGCGCCGGCACCAGATCGCAGATCAGCTCGGCGAGGTCATCCTCGGGCATCGCCGGCAGATCGACGAGCTCGGCCGCATCGCCGAGTCGATCGAACAGCGCGCGCAGCGGGCGCGGCGGTTCGTCGGTCATCCACGTCGCGAGCACGGTGAGCGGCCGCTCGACGCGCTCGACGAGCAGCGCCAGCAGATCGAGGCTGTCGCCATCGGCCCACTGGAGATCGTCGATCGAGATCACCGCCGGACCTCGCGGCAACATCGCGCGGAACAGCTGACACAGCGCGAACAGGGCACGCTCGCGCTCGACGCGCAGATCACCCGCGGGCTGCGCGGTCCCGATCACCGGCTCGAGCAGCGGCGCGAGCACCGGGAACGCGCGGCCGAGCGCGCCGGCGTGCTCGACGGTGTGGAGCAGCGTCGGGTCGCTCGCGAGCTGCGTCGCGAGATCGTCGATGATCGAATCGAACGCGCGATACGGCACGCGCTCGCGCTCGTGACACTTGCCTCGCCAGACCAGGCCACCGGACGCACGCGCCGCTTGCTCGATCAGCGCGGTCTTGCCGACGCCCGACGGGCCGGTGACCAGCACCAGCCTGCCGCGCGCGTCGGGAGCCTGGATGCGGTCGGAGATGTGCGCGAGCTGCTCGGTGCGCCCGACGAAGCGCTGCGCGCGGTGCGCGATCCGCGGATTGCTGAGCGCGCCGGAGAGCTCGCTCGCGACCTCGAGCGCGGTGGGGCGGGTCTCCCAGTCCTGCGTCAGCAAGCGGTCGATCAGATCGTCGAGGTCGGCCGGAACGTCGGGGTCGATCGTCGACACGCGCGGGATCGCGAGCCGCTTGTGGCGCTGCAGAAAGCCGAGCGTGCCGCCGAACGGTGGCGCCCCGGCGATCAGCTCGTACGCGAGCACGCCGAGCGCGTAGACATCCATCGCCGGCCCGACCAGCAATCGCTCGAGGTACTCGGGTGCGAGATAGGCGGCGGTGCCGACGACCCGCGATTCGCGCGCGACATCGTCGTCCTGGCGATGGCGCTCGAGTGCGAGGCCGAAGTCGAGCAGCTTGACGGTGCCGTCGACGACGATCGCGTTCGACGGTTTGACATCGCGATGGATCACGCCGCGCGCGTGGAGAAAGGCGAGACCCTCGGCGAGCTGCGCGAGCACCGCGCGGATGCGGTCGTAATCGACGGGCGCCGGCTTGGCGACGGTGAACTGCCCGCTCGACACCACGGCCGCGCGATCGGACAGCTCGGTCGCGGCCTGCTGCAACGGTGGCACCGTCTTGGTGCTGGCCAGATCGAGGGTCGGTGGCGGCCGCGGCGTCGGCCGCAGCACGAAGCGGCGCGGATCGACGCCGGGCAGATACTCCATCGTGAAGTAGCAGGACCGATCGTGGGCGACCAGCTCGTAGAGCTCGCACAGGTTCGGGTGGCGCAGCGAAGCGACGGCGCGGAACTCGCGCTTGAGCCACAGCGTGGCGTCGCCGTGCGACAGCCCGCGGAACTTGATCGCGACGTCCATGTCGAGCCGCAGATCGCGACCGAGATAGACCACGCCCATCCCGCCGCGTCCGAGCTCGCGGACAACGCGATACCGATCCCCGAGGATTCGCTCGGGGGCACCCTCAAGATCCACCAACTGCACGGTATCGTGCGGCGAGTGTCCGACGCAATCATGCGCGCGATCGAGCGCTGGGGTCCCGACGAGGTTTGTCGCGTGCTCGGTCCGATGCTGACGCCCGAGCGGATCGCCCGGATCGACGGCGTGCTCGCCGCGCGGCTCGCGTCGGTGATCACCGTCGTCGAGGACACCTACGATCCGCACAACGCCGCCGCCACGATCCGGACCACCGAGGCGATCGGCCTCCAGGAGCTGCACGTCATCGAGCCCGGCGAACGGTTCAGCGCGGCGACCGGCGTCACCCGCGGCGCCCACAAGTGGATCGACATGGTGCGCTGGAAGCAGCACGATGCCGCGATCGCGGCCCTCCACGCGCGCGGCTTCAAGGTCTACGCCACCGCGCCGGGCGCCACCCACTCGATCGACGACGTCGACGTCACCAGCCCGATCGCGATCGCGTTCGGCAACGAGCACGACGGGCTGCGGCCGGAGACGATCGCCGCGTGTGACGGGGCAGTGGTCGTACCGATGTACGGCTTCTCCGAGAGCTTCAATCTGTCGGTCACGGTCGCGCTGGCGATGAGCCGGATCGCGGCGCGCCGGCGGGCCGCGATCGGTGCGCTGGGCGACCTGCCGGAGGACCGGCTCCGCAACCTGCGCGCCCGCTGGTTCGCGCTCAAGATTCGTGGCGCGGTCGGGATCCTCGAACGTCACCTTCAATAACGATCTCGGTAACTTTGGCGTGTCTCACGAGACACGCCGCGATGTGGCATCCCAGACCCATCCGCGCAATTATCTCGCTACCTGCTGGGGATCCTCGCCAAGCGCGAGGTCAACCCGGGTCCTCGCCTTGCAGAACAAACGCGACATGCCCTCTCGAACCACGGCGCGGATGTGGACCCCGTCGGTGCCTCAGCCCGTGGTCAAGGCCGACAAGAAGACCGACAAGGGCGACAAGCGTCCGTCCGGCAAGCTCGGCAAGAGCGGCAAGCCGGCGAAGAAGAAGAGCCGGTGGTGGGTGCGGCTCATCAAGTGGACGCTGATCACCGGCTTCGTGATGCTGCTGACGACGTTCGGCACCGCCGCGTTCGTGTTCTGGTACTACAGCCGCGACAAGACCCTGCCGGATCCGAGCTCGCTCTCGGAGATCCAGCATCGCCAGGTGACGTGGATCGTCGATCGCAACGATCAGCGGATCGGTGTCGTCTACGGCGAGCCCAAGGTCTGCGTGAAGAAGAAGGGCGCGGCGAAGACCGAGGCGGAGCCACCGCCGGCGTCGACGCCGATCGGTGACGATCGCGTCGACGAGGCCGTCGAGACGATCCGCAAGCAGACCTGCGAGAGCGACAGCGATTGCGACAAGGCGTCGGAGTGCAAGCCGGCCGAGCACGAGACCCGCACGTTCGTGCCGTACGAGAAGATTCCGAAGACGCTGATCGACGCGTTGATCGCCACCGAGGACGCGTCGTTCTGGGATCACAGCGGCGTCGACTACATGGGCATGGTGCGCGCGTTCTGGGCGAACCTCCGTGCAGGCAAGGCGAAGCAGGGGGCGTCGACGATCACGCAGCAGGTCGTCAAGAATTTGCTGCTGACGCCCGAGAAGAGCTTCAAGCGCAAGATCCAGGAGGTCATCATCGCGCGGCGCCTCGAGAAGGTGCTGACCAAGGAAGAGATCCTCACGCTCTATCTGAACCAGGTGAACTTCGGCAACGCGCGCTACGGCGTCGCCGAGGCCGCGCGGTTCTACTTCGGCAAGGAAGCCGACAAGCTCGACGTCGGCGAGTGCGCGATGCTCGCGGGTCTCCCGCAATCGCCCGAGGCGCTGGCGCCGAATCGCAAGAGGAGCCAGGCCGCCGCGAAGGCGCGCCAGGTCCACGTGCTCAACCGGCTCGCCGAGATGAGCGAGACCAATCCAGCGCAGCTGCGGGGCAAGCCGCTGTCGCGCGCCGATGCGCAGAAGTGGATCGACGCGCCGGTGAAGATCGTCGAGGCGCCGTTCCCGTACCTCAACACCGCGCCCGAGTGGGAGCGCCGCGTGCGCGAGGAGCTGCTGGCCGACAAGTGCGGCGGCAAGCAGACCTGTCCCGAGGGCGAGCTCTATCTCGACACGCTCGGCGCCACCATCCGCACCACGCTCGATCCGAAGGTGCAAGAAGACGCGCAGCACGCGCTCCAGGTCGGGTTGCGCGGCGTCGACAAGCGCCACGGCTACGGCCGCGTCAAGCGCTCGCTGAAGAGTGACAAGGCCGCCGACGAGTTGCGCAAGAAGCTGTCGCGCGTCACGCCCGAGAGCGGGCTCGTCAAGGGCGAGACCTACGAGGCGATCGTCACCGCGGTTCACGATGCCGATCGCGAGCTCGAGGTCGATCTCGGGAGCTTCAAGGCGGCGGTGATCGTCGACGACGATCGCTACATGCCGCTCGACGAAGCCGGCAAGGTGCTCGCGCTGTCGACGCGCTTCAAGACCAACGACGTGGTCGATGTCGTCTGGCACCCGGACGCGGCGAAGAAGCCGACCAAGCATGCGAAGCATCGCGTCGCGTTCCCGCAGGGCCCGCAGGGTGCGGTGGTCGTCCTCGAGGTCAAGACGCGGAAGGTGCGCGCGCTCGTCGGCGGTTACTCGATCAAGCGCGGCGGGCTCAACCGCGCCACCGATTCGAAGCGCCAGCCGGGCAGCTCGTTCAAGCCGTACGTGATGGCCGCCGGCATCAAGCTCGGTGCCGGCAAGGAGGTCGATCAGGCCGGTCACATCATGTACACGCCGGCCTCGCTGGTGATCGATGCGCCGGATCCCGATGACCGGCTCGGCTACAAGCGCTGGCTGCCGAAGAACTACGAGTCCGGAAACTTCGAGGGGCCGGTGCTGCTCCGCCACGCGCTCGCGAAGTCGATCAACACCGTCGCGATCCGCATCTACAACAAGATCACGCCGACGCGGATCCTCGATCTCACCACCGCCGTCGGCCTCGACACCTCGAAGTTCCCGACGTCGCCCGCGCTGGCGCTCGGCGCCGGCGAGGTCACGCTGCTCGATCACACCAACGCGCTGACCACGTTCGCCGCGGGCGGCAAGACGGCGAAGCCGGTGTTCATCGACGCGATCAACGGCAAGGCGACCGAGGGAGCGGTGATGAAGCAGGTGGTCGAGCCCGAGGTCGCGTACGTCACCGTCGACATGATGCGCTCGGTGGTGACCTCGGGCACCGGCGCCGGCGCGGCCAAGCTCGGCATTCCGGTCGCCGGCAAGACCGGCACGTCGAACGATGCCAAGGACGTGTGGTTCATCGGCCTGACGCCCGACTACGCGGTCGGCGTCTGGATCGGCCACGACGAGCCGAAGTCGATGGGCCGCGAGACCGGCGGTGGCACGGCGGTGCCGGTGTTCGTCGATGTCGTCAAGTCGCTCAAGCTGCCGGCGAAGCCGTTCCCGCGGCCGCCCAAGGTGATCGACCTGAAGATCGACCGCGAGACCGGTCTCAAGGCACCCGACGGCTGGCCCAAGGAGAAGACGATGACCGAGGTCTTCGTCGAGGGCACCGCACCGACGGAGGAAGCCACCGCCGAAGGCAACGACGTCAAGGACGAGTACAACGAGTGACGCTTCGCGCCGGGCTGGTCGTCGTCGCGCTCCTCGCGTCGTACTCGGACGCCGGCGCCGCCGATCCGTCCGGGGATGACTTCTACGCGCGGCTCGCCGCCGCGGTGCGCTCGAAGGTGGATGCGGTGGTCGCGTCGCACGCACCGAAGCTGGTGCCGCCGACGCCGATCAAGCCGAGCTGGAAGGTCTCCAAGATCGCGAACCTCGATCTCGGTGCCCCGCTGGTCGCGTTGACCGCCGCGGAGCTCGACGGTGATCCGAAAGCGGCGGAGCTCTACGCGGTGACGCCGCGCGATGTCGTCGCGCTCGGCTATCGCAACGGCAGGCTCGTCGAGCTCGGGCGCGTCGCGTTCTTCGGCGAGCGCGCGGTGCAGGAGCCGCGCGACGTGGTCGGCACGATCGTCGTCGATCGCGGCGAGGTGATCGCCGCTGCCTCGCCGTGGGCGAAGGAGCTGCGCGTCACCTGGGTCAACAAGAAGCTGACGGCGCAACCGGGGCAGTTTCTCGCCGGGCCTTCTCTCGGCGGTCCCGCCTCGGGGGCCGGCTTCCTGCTGTGCCCGAACCTGCGCGCCCAGCTCCAGCCCGGCCGCAATCACTTCACGACGAACACGTTCGAGACGCGCTGTCGCGACGATCTCGTCGATGCGACCGGCCAGCAGCTCCAGGTGCGCGCCGAGCTGGCGACCACCGGCAAGCTCGCGGTCACGGTCGAGACCTGCCCGCCGGGCGGCGCCTGCGTGCAGACCGGCAAGTTCGAGTACAGCAAGGTCGGCGTCGCCTTCGCGATCGCGGACGTCGATCGCAACGGCACGCCCGAGGTGGTGGTCTCGGATGCGTCGGCGCCCTACGCGTCGGACTCGGCGCGCGTGATCACCCTCGGCGGCGAGGAGAAGGGCATCTACAAGAAGACGTTCATGGGTGGCGTCGCCGGCCTGGTGGTCGCCGACGGTGACGACGCCGATGACATCCCCGAGGTGATCGCCGCGGTTCGCCTCGCCGGCTCGACGCGCGTCGACTTCTGGAGGCTCGATTGAGGGCCATCGTGTTGGTCGCCGTGCTCGCCACCACGGTGAGTGCCGAGACGAGGCCGCGCTACGCCGGGAAGATCGACGGCGCGCTGCTCGGGGCGCCGGCCACGCTCGATCCGGTCGCCGCGCGCTCGCATGCCGAGCTCACGGTCACCGGCATGATCTTCGACACCCTCTACCGGATCGAGATCACCGGTGCCGTCGAGCCGCGGCTCGCCGCCGGCAAGCCCGACCTCGATGCCAGCAGGCTGGTCGCGAAGATCCCGATCCGCAAGGGCGCGCGGTTTCACGACGGCAGTGTGCTGACCACCGCCGACGTCGCCGCCTCGCTCGATCGCGCGCGCAACGGCGCGGGGCGCTGGGCGCTGTCGCCGATCGTGACGATCAAGTACGGGCCCGACGACGTCGAGCTCACGCTGCGCGCTCCGGTCGATGTCGCGACCATGCTCGCGCTGTCGCCGTCGGCGATCACCAAGCAGGGCAGGGCGCCCGCTGCCAAGCCGATCGGCACCGGGCCGTTCAAGCTCGAGACGCTCGACCGCGTCAACAAGAAGCTGGTGCTCGAGGCGTTCGAGGATCACTTCGCGGGGCGCACCTATCTCGATCGCGTCACGCTGCACTGGTTCGACAAGTCGGACACCGAGGCCAAGCGCTTCGAGACCGACGACTCGCAGCTGTCGTCGCGCGGCGTCGCGGCGTTCACCGGCAGCCAGCCGAAGTATCGCGCCGGTGCCGTCGACGGTCCGAAGGCGCTGCTGGTCTATGTCGGCTTCGGCAAGAAGCACGCGGACGTGCTGCGCGAACCGGCGTTCCGGCGCGCGCTCGACTTCGCGCTCGATCGCAACGCGCTGGTCTCGGTCAATCGCGGCGAGGCGGTGCTGCCCGCCGGCGAGCCGGTGCCCGTCGAGGCCGGCGCTCCGATGCCGTCTCCGCAGGTCCGCACCGGTGACCTGGCGTTCGCGAGGACCGCGCTCGCCGATGCGGCCAAGCGCGTCCCCGCACTGCGCCCGTCCAGCGCGTCGCAGCTGACGCTCGAGATCTCGTTCGAGGACACCCGGCCCGACGATCGCGAGATCGCCGAGCGCGTCGCGCGCGCGCTCAACAAGCTCGGCATCGGCGCCACGCTGTCCGCGATCAGCGGCACGGAGCTGCGCGACCGGATCGCGCGCGGCACCACCGACCTCTACATCGACCAGCTCGCCGCACCGCTGCACGTCGGCTGGGCGTGGTGGAGCGCCGCGTTCGCGGCCGGCGGCGACGACTGGGCCGCCACGCAGCTCGCCGGCGGCAAGCTGACGATGACCGCCGCACGCACGCAGTTCGCCGCGCGCAGGCCGATCGTGCCGCTGATGTTCCGCGGCGTGCGGATGTGGCATCGCGCAGACCTCCGCGGCTTGCGCTTCGACGGCACCGGTCGCCCGTGCCTCGAGGAGGTCTTCATCTTCGGCGTGCCGGTGAAGTCGTCGTGAAGCTGCGCGGCCGCTTCACGCTCACCCTCGCGCTCGCCGCGCTGGTCCCGATCTCGGTGGCAGCGGTCGTCACCCGCACCGTGATCGCCTCGAGCTACCGCGAGGATTACGTCCAGCTGCGCAAGAGCGCCGAGCAAGCGGCCTCCGCGATCGTCGAGCGCCACCTCAAGCAGGTCAACCAGACCGTCAAGTCGCTCGCGCGCGACGACCACCCGTACGTCGCGGGCATGCTGCGCGATCACATCAAGAACAAGCTGTCCGAGAAGCTCAACTCGGTACGCGAGCAAGCGCTGCCGTGGAAAGACGGCCTCTCGCTCGACGTGCTGACCATCGTCGACGACACCCGGCCGACCAACATCATCCTGGTCTCCGCTCACCTGCGCTCCGCCAACAACGAGCAGGACACCGCGAACATCCGCAAGCGCGCCGTCGACACGCAAGGCGCGCCGTACTTCGCGATGGAGACGGTCCAGCTCCCGCTCGACGTTCGCCGGCCGCCGAACAGCAAGGACACCGAGACCATCCTGGTCGCCGAGGCCGCGCGGCTCTCGACCGACGGGCCGTACTCGTTCGCCGTGCTCGCCGGCCGTCGCTTCGATGCCGAGCTGCTGTCGTCGGTGGTGCGCGAGGGCCGCGTCGACGTGCGCGTCGTCGATGCCGCCGGCAAGGTGCTGGTGCCGCCGCGCGGCAACAACTGGGCGGAGCTCGCCGTCGAAGCGCCGAGCGTGATCGAGCTCAAGGGCTTCGGGGGCAACACGTTCGCCACCGTCGAGATCGCGGTCTCCGACGGCGATCTCGATGCCGTGCTCCGCAAGCTGACCTACACGTCCGCCGGCCTCGCGCTCGCCGCCCTCGGTGCGGTGGTGCTGATCGGTCTGCTGGTCGCGCGCCGCACCGCCCGCGATCTCGAATCGCTCGCCGAAGGCTCGCTCGCGGCCGCGCGCGGCGATCTCGATCACCGCGTGCCGGTCCGCAGCAAGGACGAGGTCGGCGCGGTCGCCAACGCGTTCAACTTCATGATGGAGGATCTCAAGACCTCCAAGGAGCGGCTCGTGATCGCCGAGCGCATCGCCGCCTGGCAGGAGATCGCGCGCCGCCTCGCGCACGAGATCAAGAACCCGCTGACGCCGATCCAGATGTCGATGGACACGCTGCGCAAGACCTGGCGCAAGAAGCACCCCGCGTTCGACGAGATCCTCGAGGAATCGACCACCACGGTGCTCCAGGAGGCCGATCGCCTCAAGCACATCGTCTCCGAGTTCTCCGACTTCGCCCGCCTCCCCAAGCCCGAGTTCCAGCGCCTCGATCTCAACGAGGTCGTGCGCTCGGCCCTCACGCTCTATCAGGGCGCCGCGCCGGTCGAGACCAAGCTCGGCACCGTGCCGCAGCTCGACGCCGACAAGAACCAGCTCAACCAGGTCGTGCTCAACCTCGTCGAGAATGCTCGCGACGCGATCGGTGCCCGCACCAACGGCAAGGTCATCGTCTCCACGCGCCTCGGCGAGGCCGGCGATCGCGCGATGCTCGTCGTCGAGGACAACGGCCCCGGCGTGCCGCCCGAGCTCAAGGACAAGGTGTTCGCGCCGTACTTCACGACCAAGCACAACAAGGGCGGCACCGGCCTCGGCCTCGCGATCGTCCACCGCATCGTCTCCGACCACGGCGGCCGGATCGCGGTCAGCGACGCACCCGGCGGTGGCGCCCGGTTCTCGATCGAGCTGCCGCTGCGCAACGGCACCGCGCTCCTCGTCTCGCGGATCTAGGATCCTTTCCTATCGAGGCGGAATTGCTTCCCTCGGGGCGGCGTTGGATCTATGACGTCGAAGGATCTTTATGGCGAAGCAAGCGATCGAAGGGTGTCTCACTGCCATCGTCACCCCGTTCAAGGACGGCAAAGTCGACTTCGACACGCTCGCGAAGCTCGTCGACTGGCAGATCGAAAACGGGGTCGACGGCATCGTCGCGGTCGGCACCACCGGCGAGTCCGCCACGCTCGACGTCGACGAGCACGTCGCCGTCATCGCGGCCACCGTCAAGGCAGCCAAAGGCCGCGTGCCCGTGGTCGCCGGTGCCGGCGGCAACGCCACCACCGAGGCGCTCACCCTCACCAAGGCCTCCGAGGACGCCGGCGCCGACGCGCTCCTCCACGTCACGCCTTACTACAACCGTCCGAACCAGGAGGGCCTCTACCGGCACTTCGAGGCGGTCTGCAAGTCCACCAAGCTCCCCGTCATCCTCTACAACGTCCCCACGCGCACCGCGTGCGACCTCCTCACCGATACCGTCGTTCGCCTGTGCGAGCTGCCCAACGTCGTCGGCATCAAGGACGCCACCGGCAACCTGGTGCGCGGCAGCGAGCTGGTCGCCAAGTGCGCCGACAAGATCACCATCCTCTCCGGCGACGACGGCACCACGTTCCCGCTCTATGCGGTCGGCGGGCGCGGCGTGATCTCCGTCGTCTCGAACGTCTGCCCCAGGCAGATGAGTGACATGTGGGACGCGGCCAAGGCCGGCGACTGGGAGCGCGCGAAGAAGCGCCACCACGAGCTGCGCGTCCTCTCCTCCATGCTCTTCCTCGAGCCGTCGCCGGCGCCCACCAAGGCCGCACTCGCGCTGATGAACCGCTGCACGATGGACGTCCGCCTGCCTCTCGTCGGCGCCACGCCCAAGCTCGTCGAGGAGCTGCGCAACGAGCTCCGTTCGCTGGGCATGTTGTGAGCGCGAAGGTCTGCATCCTCGGCCCGTCCGGCCGGATGGGCCGCGCGCTGATCGATGCCTCCGCCGGTCGCGCCGACGTTCGCGTCGTCGCCGCGGTCGATCGCCCCGATGCCCCCGGCCTGGGCGACAAGATCGGCCCCGTCATCGCCACCAGCGACGCGGCCGCCGGGCTCGCCGCCGCCGACGTCTACATCGACTTCACCTCGCCCGCCGCCACGCGCACCATCGCCAAGCTCGCGCTCGAGCGCAAGCTCCCGGCGGTCATCGGCACCACCGGCCTCACCGCCGACGACGAAGCCGCCCTCGACGCGCTCGCGAAGGTCGCCCCGATCGTCGTCGCCGCGAACTTCTCGCTCGGCGTCAACCTCCTGCTCGGCCTCGTCAAGCAAGCGGCCGCCGTCCTCGGTCCCGAGTGGGACGCCGAGGTCGTCGAGACCCACCACCGCGCCAAGCGCGACGCCCCCTCGGGCACCGCCCTGATGATCGCGCGCGCCATCGCCGCCGGTCACGGCTCCTCCTACGACGCCGTCAAGCGCCACACCCGCGACGGCGACATCGGCCCCCGCCCACGCGGCGAGATCGGGGTCTCCACCATTAGAGGCGGTGACGTCATCGGCGAGCACACCGCCGCCTTCTTCGGCGCCGCCGAGCGCATCGAGATCACCCATCGCGCCACCTCGCGCTCGATCTTCGCCGCTGGCGCCCTGCGCGCGGCCGCCTGGGTCGTCGGCAAACCTCCGGGGCGCTACGACATGCTCGCCGTGCTAGGGTTCGCCTCGCAGTGACCGCGACCGAACGCATCACGATGGTCGTCCTCAACGACGACGGCTCGCGCGACAAGTTCACCCTCTCCTCGTGGGTCGGCATCCCTCGCAAGCACGAGCTGATGTGGATCGGCGATGACCCGTACATGATCATCGAGGTCGAGTACGCGGTCTCCGAAGGCTTCTTCGGTGCCCGCTCGATCGACGCCGCTGGCGTCTACGTCCGCCGCCTCACCAAGGACGAGCAAGACGCGGTCGCGCGCCGCCTCGCCAACCCGGTGCGCGGCAAGGACGAGCAACCCTTCCGCCCGTAGACTCCGACGCGATCATCGCCGAAGTGTCCAGGCCGCCGCTCGTCAGGACTGCACGCGCGACCTGATCCTCGGCACGCTCCTGCTCGCCGCGACGGTCGCGTTGCACGTCCAGCAGTCGTTCGAATATCGCACTCACGGCGGCAAGCGCGAGGGCGCTGACCGACCGCCGAAAGGCAAACGGTCGAGTGAGAAGCACGCGACGCGTCCCGATCTCGATCCGCGTCACCCGCTGCACGTCACCTCGCGCGTCGTCGCGGACCTCGGCAGCCTCCGCAAGCGCGACCTCTATCACGCGATCCGCGAGGCCACGATCGCCGTCTTCGAGCACGAGGGCTTTCATCTCGTCCACGCGAGCATCCAGGCAAACCACCTCCATCTGCTCGTCGAAGCCGAGCACAAGGACAGGCTCTCCTCGGGCATGAAGGCCTTTTTGGTCTCGTGTGCCAAGCGCATCAACCGCGCGCTCTACCGCCGAACCGGCCAGCGCCGGAAAGGCACGGTGTTCGCGGATCGTTATCACGCGCGCCCGCTCACCACGCCACGCGCCGTCCGCCACGCGATCGCGTACGTGCTCAACAACTTCCGCCGCCACGGCGAGGATCGCGCGCCGATCGCGGCGGGCTGGAAGGTCGATCCGTTCTCGACCGGCGTGTTCTTCAACGGCTGGGCCGAGCTGGGCGATTCGCCGTTCCTCTACATCCCGCGACGCAGCTACCTGGGGCTGCTCACCTGGCTACCGAAGACGTGGCTGCTGCGTGTGGGCTGGAAGAGAGCCGGACCGATTTCGGTCCACGAAGTCCCGGGTCGAAGGTGAATCGCGGCGCCTTGCGATCGCTGCACGAAGCGCTGGCGCCCTCGCACCTATCGCCGTTTGATGGAAGGGTGAAGCACGCCGGAATCCTCGCGGTGATCGACTCCAAGCTCGACGAGTACGGGCCGTGTACAGAGCCTCATCAGATGCCTCGCCTCGCCCAGGCGCTCGCGGCGCTGGCCGATCATCCGAGCCGACATGGAAAGAATCATCCGCGGACGTTCACCACCGCGTTCAGCGAGCTCCTGCCGCCGGACCTCGAAGGCGTGGAGCCGCGCTTCGAGCGCTGTCGAGACCTGTTGCTCGCGCGCTTCGCGAGGGAGCCCGCGGCGGGGAGGCGCAAGCTGTTCGAACAGGCGCTGAACGGGCTCGCCTTCGGCGTGCAGAAGCCGGCGCGCCCGCTGCTGATGGAGCTGTTGCAGCTGTCGAAGGGGGCGCTGGCGTTGCCCGCGCGACCGAAGGGGCCACGCAGCACGCTCACCGTGAAGTACAAGGTCGAGGTCAACTTCTGGGAGCGCCGACCCGGCAAGCCGGATCGCGAGGAAGAGATTGCCAGCGGCCAGCGCCTCGCGTGCTTCGACGGTCTGGGGCCGGATGGCGAGACGTACCTCGACGAGATTCCGTCGCTCGAGGAGATTCCGGGCAGGTCGAAGCTGGAGCTGCGGCTGCATTACGATCGCGAGTCCGAGACGCTCGAGTGCTGGTTGACGATGGAGCTCGAGCGGCCACTGGCCGAGGACGAGCTTGCCGAGCTACGCGACGTGTGGCTCGAGGACTTCGCCGACAACTACGATCTGCCCGAGTGGGAGGAGCCGAAGAAGCCGCCGCCGACGAATTACACGATCCACGTCAATCGCCAGTTCCCGCTGGCGATCGAGCAGAAGCCGAAGGCCACGGCGAAGCCCAAGAAGAAGCGGCGCTAGCTCACTGGATCACGACGGTGGCGGTGCCCTTGTAGTGCTCGCCCTTGCGATCGAAGGTGTACGCGCCGAACGCGTTGACGATGATGCCCGCGATGATGAGCGCCTTCATGACGCGGCCCAGTGGCCGGCCGCCGACGGCGAGCAGCATGACCAGGAACACGATGTAGTCGAGGCTGAAGCGATAGCCGAACTGGAACCAGCCGGTGTTCATGTAGAGCAGCGACGGCAGCGCGACGAACAGCACCGTCAGCCACAGCGCGCGATGGAGCGGGCCTTTCTCGCGCGGCCACAGCAGGAGGAGCAGGGCAGGGGTGGTGAACCAGATCGCGAGCCCGTGGCCCGAGATCTGGATCCACGGCGAGCGCGGCAGCAGATCGGGGACCGAGGCGAACGCGACCGCGAGGTTGCGCGACAGGTAGTGCGTGGATGCGAGGCCCCAGGTCTCGATGTTGTTCTGCTGGACGACGGGATCGTGGGTGCCGAGCGCGAGGTACGTGTGGCCGAACTCGGTGAGCGAGCCGAAGCGCACCTGGTTGTAGATCATGCCGGCGACGGCGAACGCGACGATCGGGATCGCGAACCGGATCAGCGGGCCGCGCATCGCGAGCAGCATCGACTTGCGCGCGGCCTCGAGGTTCATCGACCCCGAGGCGTTTGGCGGGACTTGATCGGCGCGCGCGCGGGCGACCATCCGCCACGCCTCGAACAGGAACAGCGGGAACATGAACGCCATCGACGTGCGGGTGAGGGCGGCGGCACCGAGCGCGAGCCCGGCGACCAGCGGGCGCTTGGCCTCGATCGAGGCCCACGCGTAGATCAGGGCGAGCACCACGCCGATGACGTGCGCCGTGTACCAGACCTTGCCCTGGATCGACGACACGAACATCACGGTGCCGAACGCGAGCATGCCGACGAACCACAAATCGTCGCGCACCGTGCGCTTCGACAGCCCGGCGTCGGCGAGCCGGCGCAGCAGGAGCATCGCGAGCGGCAGGATCGCGGCGGCGAACAGCACCGTCGGGATGACGTCGTTGGCTGCGCGACCGCCGATCGCGGCACTCGGGATCATCAGCACCGCGGGGAAGGCCGGGAACGAGACGTGATGTGTCCAGCCGACGCTCCGGGTGACCTGGGCGTCCTTCTGCTGGCAGCTGGTGATCCGAGGGTTGTTGCCGGGCAGGCAGGTCGAGTACTCGGTACCGTCGAGCGCGCGGAACACCTTCTTGGTCACCATCCGGCGGCCCTGGATCTCCTTGCCGTCGGCGATCACCGTCTCGAGCACGGCCCAGTCGTCGTTGGGGAGCGGTGGCGTCACCGAGAGCGAGCCGTGCAGCCAGGCATCGGCCTGGTAGACGAAGTGCGGCGCGCCCGACTGCTTGCCGAGCCGGCCCCAGGCGAACACGCCGTAGATCACCAGGCCGATGACGAACAGCGCGCCGTAGAGCCGGAGAGCGCGCGCCTTGTCCACGGCCCGACGTTATGCCGGCAGCCCGGCAGATGATAGTTTGCAGCGGTCGATGGCTGACCAGGCCGCCTCTCCCCGCCGGCTCGCAGCGATTCCCGCGCTGGTCCTGGTCGTGGTCGCGATCTGGGAGATCTTCGCCACCCGCTGCCAGGCGACCGGCGTGCCCGGTGACGACGACTGGCGCGAGGCCGCGGCGGTGGTCCGCGCCGGCTATCGGCCGGGCGATCTGATCGTGTTCGCGCCCGACTGGGTCGATCCGGTGGGCCGGCTGCATCTGGGCGATCTGATTTCGGTCGAGGCGGCGACGCGGATGGATGCCGCGCGCTATCGCCGGATCTGGGCGCTGTCGATCCGCGGCGCGGTGCCGCCGGAGGTGGTCGGGCTGACGCCGGCGCAGGAGCATCACGGTGCGGTCGAGGTGCGCCGCTACGATCGCGAGCCCGTCGAGGTGGTGAGCGATCTGCTCTCCACCAACACGGGGCGGGTCGACATCGTCGAGGTCGGCTTCGAGCCGCACCGCTGCCTGATCGTCCCGGTGGCGCCGTCCCGGCCGTACCTGAAGCCGCTGTTCGAGCTGCTCGATCGACTTCCCGAGCAAGCGCGCGCGAAGCTGATCCGCGGCGCGGCGCGCGTGCTGCCGGAGCTGCCGGCGGCGTATGCAGTGGCGGCGGCAGATCGCGATGGCAAGTGGATCGCGATTCCGCGCTTCGAGCTCGGCTCGACACTCGCCGGTGCGTTCGGCATCGCCGACGTGTTCACGCGCCGCGACGAGCGCCGCGACATCGAGCTGCGCGTCGACGTCGACGACAAGCCTGTCGTCGAGACGCGGGCCCCGATCGATCGCTGGGTGCCGTTCCAGGGCAAGACGCCGCCCGGCGAGCACGCGGTGCGCTTCCGGCTGCGCTGGGAGGCCAACCCCGGCGAGCCGACCGGCATGAAGCAGGTGTGCGTCAACCTCGAGGCGCGCCGATGAGCTCGCTCGCCCAGATCATCGGCTACCGCACGATCGGCTGGATCCTCGCGCTGGTCACCACGGTGCTCGTCGTCGCCAACCAGCAAGAGGTCGGCATCGCGCGCGACGAGATGGTCTACATGCAGAGCGGCTCGCACTACGCGAAGTGGTGGCGCAGCCCGAGCTTCTCGACCGAGTCGATCACCAAGACGTGGGGCGGTCCGAACCCGACCGACAACAACCGCGAGCATCCGCCGCTGATCAAGACGCTGGCGGGCTTCTCGAAGTGGATCCTGTCAGACGGCCTCGGTGTCGACGAGCTGACCGCATACCGGTTCCCTTCGGCGGTGCTCCACGGCGTGCTGGTGCTGCTCGTGTTCCTGATGGTGCTCGAGCTATGGGGGCTCGCCGAGGCGGTGATGTCGGCGCTGCTGGTGATGCTGTTACCACGCGCGCTGTTCCACGCCGGGCTCGCCTGCTTCGACGCGCCGATCATGGCGCTGTGGTTCGCCACCGTGTACGCGTACTGGAAGGCGCTCGACGGCCGCAGGTGGCCGTGGCAGGTGGGCGTGGTGTTCGGTCTCGCCCTCGCGACCAAGCACAACGCGCTGCTGTTACCGATCGCGCTCGGGCTCCACTACCTCGTCGTCGGGATCCGCGCGCGCGGCGCGGCGTTCCTCGCGTATCGCTGGCGCGTGATCGTTTCGATGCTGATCCTCGCGCCGCTGACGTTCGTCGCGCTGTGGCCGTGGCTGTGGTTCGACACCGTCGCGCACGTCCGCGACTGGCTGACGTTCCACCTCACGCACGTCCACTACAACTTCGAGTATCTCGGCGAGAACTGGAACGCGCCGCCGTTCCCGTGGCACGTCGCGCACGTCACCACGCTGTTCACCGTGCCCGTCGCGACGCTGGTCGCGAGTGCGCTCGGCGGGGGCGTGTGGTTCGCGCGCCGCTCGGGCCTGTTTCGCGCCGACGACAAGCCCGATCCGCGCCGGCCGGGCCTGTTGCTGCTGCTGTCGGCCGCCGCATCGATCGGGCCGTTCTTCCTCGGCAGCACGCCGATCTTCGGCGCCGAGAAGCACTGGATGCCGGCCCTGCCGTCGCTGTGCATCGCGGCCGGTGTCGGTGCGGTGTGGGCGGCGCGCGCGCTCGCGGCGGCGATGCCCGGCGGGCACGCGATCCGGCGCTCGGTGGTCGCCATCTCGTGTACGGCGGTCGTGCTCGCAGCGCTCGTCGAGACCATCACCGCGCAGCCGTACGCACTGACCTGGTACAACGCGGCCGCCGGCGAGGCGCCCGGTGGTGCCGATCGCGGGATGAATCGCCAGTTCTGGGGTGTCGCCGCGCGCGGCGTGTTGCCGATCCTGAAGGCGGCGGCGGGCAAGCAGAAGACGCCGGTCTACACGCACGACGCGGCTCCCGCGTGGGGCACGTACATCCGGCGCGGCGAGCTGCCGCCGACGATGCCCGACGCGGGTCACGAGGAGGCCGGGATCAACAACAGCCAGTTCGCGCTGGTGATCCACGAGAAGCACTTCAACCGCCACGATTACCTGGTGTGGAAGAGCTACGGCACGACCCAGCCGATGTTCGTGCTGCGCAGCCATGGCGTTCCGATCGTCACGCTGTACAAGCGGCCGAAGCCTCGTCCGCCCGCGGCGAAGCCATAGACCCGGCTACGCGAGTTGCCACGGGGATCCGCAGGGCAGCACGTTCGCGGACTTGCGAGCCGCTACGCCGGTCTTCTCCTTGCAATTCCTCGTCGCGATGCGCGCGTGCTGGATACTGCCCCTGCTGCTGACGGTCGGTTGCACCGATCAGCCCCAGGACGACGACGGTCTCGACGACGGCAAGAGCGATTCGGCCGGCGGCTTCTCCGAGGTCGACCCCGACCACACCAACGTCACGTTCCAGCGCTACATCGAGGCGGCCGTTCGCCGGCTCGAGCGCGACCAGTCGGAGCTCGCGCAGCTGACCGCCAAGTCGATCCGCGATCGCCAGGTGCAGATCGACGAGCTGATCGATCTCACCTGCTGGGACTTCGAGCGCGCGAGACGAGATCTGCCCGATGCCGGGCTGACCCCCGCCGATTACTTCACGCTCCAGGATCCGGGCTCGCCGGCAGGCAAGGTCCTGACCGAGAACCTCGATGGCTACATGTGGAGCAACCGCATCTACGTCGCGCGCGGCCTGCCGGTGATGCGGCTCGCGGCGACGCTGGTCCACGAGGTCAACCACGTCATCAATCGCTCCGAGGTCGGCTACTACGAGAACCTGCCGACGTCCGGCTTCCTCCACGAGTACCGCTCGTTCGCGCTCGAGGCGCAGTTCGATCCCGGCGAGTGGGAAGACGTCGACCTCGTCGACTACGTGATCACGAACTACGAGCTCGAGCGCGACAAGATCGATCCCGGCGCGCTCAAGGAGCCGCTGGTGCCGGAGCTGCTGCCGACCCAGGAGGCGTGGGACGCGCGCGATGTCGCGGCCGACGAGCCCGATGACGACGCGAAGTGCCCGTCGAACCTGCCGCCGGAACCGTAACGCTCACTCGGTCCAGCCCCAGATATCGTCGACGGCGAGGTGGCCGGTCGTGCTGTCGTCGACGAGCACGAGCTTGCCCATCTTGCCGCGCTTCTCGGCCGGAATCGGAATCTCCACCGTCTTGAGCGTGTCGCTCGCGGGCTCCGGCGGCGACACCACGGCGCTGGGCGCGCTCGAATCCTCGACGTAGAGCTCGACGCGCAGCTTCATGTTGGCGGTGCCGCCGATCTTGATCGTCAGCTTCGCGACATCGAGCAGGATCGGCGACGAGGTGACGCGGCCGATCGCGGCGTCGCCGTCGTGCATGCTGTTCGCGAACCGCCGCCCGGTGACACCGGCCACCACGCCTTGCCCGGGCAGCGAGCCCTCGGCCGGACCGTTGCCCCACGCGGACCCCGCCTTCTTCCACGCGATGCTGCCCCAGCTCG
The DNA here is from genome assembly GCA_023430775.1 of Pseudomonadota bacterium. Classification (GTDB taxonomy): domain Bacteria; phylum Myxococcota_A; class Polyangia; order Haliangiales; family Haliangiaceae; genus JABFXX01. The sequence goes on along the minus strand of JAEYYY010000736.1, from coordinate 608 downwards.
GGGTCTCGAAGTCGGCCACCACGCGGGCCCCCGCGGGCGCGACGGGCGCGAGGGTGGGGAGCCAGATCTGATCGGGCCGCACCGGCGCCCCGGTGAACACGCGTGGCTTCTCGCTCTCGGGCAGCGCGAGGGCCGCGCGGTAGTTGCGGTGCAGCGCGCTCAGCACCTCGCGGTTGTGGAGGTCGACATTGTCGAGGACGATCGCGCCGAACAGCTTCTTGTTCAGCGCGTCGTCGAGACCTTCGACGACGCGCACCGGCGGTCGCGCGGTGACGTCCTTGATCCCCATGCGATGGACCATCGGCTTCTTGCCGGCCATGTAGAGGTACCAGGGATGCGAGGGCATCCAGACCTCGCCCTCGAGCGACGAGATGTGCGCGATCAGCTTGTCGCCCGCCGCGACATCGCGCTGCGTCGGGATGAACTTCGCCGGCGACCAGCTCGCGGTGATGCACGTGATCGCGAGCGGCAGCGCGAGCGCGGCGGCGGCACCATTCGCGATCCACTCGGCGTTCGGCCGCTCGGCGACCCAGATCTTCACGCACGCGTACATCGCGGGGACGGCGGCCGCGGCGGCAAGCGCGCCGTGCAGCTGTGCCGGCATGTAC
>JAEYYY010000702.1 GCA_023430775.1 Pseudomonadota bacterium | reverse complement strand
CTCCGGCGGTGGCGGCGCGCGACTTGACGACGATCGCCTGCTTGCCCTCGACGGTCCCGATCTCGCCGACCGCGAGCTGGGCCTCACCGACGAGGACGCCGGCGAGCTGGACCTCGTAGGCCATGGTCTCGCCGGGATGGAGGCCGAGCTCGCGACCGTTGATCACCGGCGTCGGTTCTTGCGGCGCCAGGGTCGTGGCCTCGGCACCGGCGCAGCCGGCGACCACCGCGAGGAGCAGCGCGCGCATCCGCTGAGCATGCGGGGCAAACTGCCTTCCGGCAATCGAGGAGCGACGCGAGTCACACGCGAGACAAATGTGACCTTCGTCTGGTGGTAGCGTTGGGCACGTGAAGGCAACCCCGCGGCTGGGCATCACGCTGGGCGATCCGACGGGCATCGGTCCCGAGGTCGTGGCGGCGGCGCTCGTCGCGATGCCGGATGACTGGCGCAAGCGGGTGACCGTGTTCGGCGATCACGAGCCGCTCGCACGCGGGGCCAAGGCGATGGGCCTCAAGTTGCCGGACGTCGACATCGTCGGTGCCGGCATCGGCAATGCGGCGGTGCCGGGGCGTCCCGACGAGACCGCCGGTGCGGCGCAGGTCGGCTATCTCGAGGCGGCGGTCGCGGCGGCAAAGCGCGGCGAAGTGGCCGCGATCGTCACTGCCCCGATCTCGAAGACGTGGGCGCGCCGCGGCGGGTTCGCGTTCCTCGGCCACACCGAGATGCTCGCGCAGCGGCTCGGCGCCGTCGAGGTCGCGATGCTGTTCGCCGGCCCCAGGCTCAAGGTCGCGCTCGCCACCGTGCACCGCCCGCTCGCCGAGGTGGTCGAGGATCTGTCGACCGATCGGATCCGTGCCGTGGTCGAGCTCGTGGTGCGGTCGATGGTCGTCGATTTCGGGATGGCCGCTCCGCGCGTCGGCGTGCTCGGCCTCAATCCGCACGCCGGGGAGGATGGCCTGCTCGGCGACGAGGATGCCGACATCATCGCGCCCGCGCTCGAGGCGGCGTGTCCGCCGGCGACGCTGCACGGCCCGCTGGTACCGGATGCCGCGTTTCGCGATGCGCTCGACGGCAAGTACGACGCGATGGTCGCGATGTATCACGACCAGGGCTTGATCCCGGTGAAGCTGATCGACTTCGAGGAGGCGGTCAACGTGACGCTCGGCTTGCCGATCGTGCGGACGTCGCCCGATCACGGCACCGCGTACAACATCGCCGGTACCGGCAAGGCGCGCAGCGTGTCGATGCAGCGCGCGGTCGCGCTCGCCGTCGAGATGGTCTCCCGGCGGCAGGCGGCGGAGCCGGCTTAGAACCCGGCCCCGCGGCGACCCTTGGGTCCGCACACGAAATTTCGCTGATTAGATCTTTCGGCCGTAACCGGGCGTTCGGACAGGCCATGAAGCTCACCCAGGCATGGCTGGGACTGGCTATCGGTGCGTGCGCGAGCGGAACCTCCGCGCCACCGACACAGCCCGCTCGCCGCGAACCCGTCTCGATCGCAACGACTCCCACCGACAAGAAGATCGCGGAATTGATCCCCGCGAAGCTCGAACCGGGCACCGAGCTCGACAAGGCGATCGCCAGCTACTACGAGACGGCGACGACGAAGCGCACGTACATCATGACCGACAAGCCGCTGTACCAGCCCGGCGAGACGATCTGGTTCCGCGCCGATCTGCGCGCCACCGGCACGCTCCAGGGTGGAGGTCCGATCGGGCTGACGATGACGCTGACCTCGCCGCGCGGCGCGATCGTCGCGCAGAAGCGCGTGCTCGCGCAGGCCGGCATCGCGCGCAACGACTTCAAGTTGCCCGACGAGATCGAGGGCGGCGAGTACACCCTCGGCCTGATCGCCGACGACGGTACCCAGGATCACAAGCTGCTCGTCATCAACACCTATCAGGCGCCGCGCCTCCAGAAGACGCTCGAGATGCTGCGCAAGGCCTACGGCGAGGGCGACACGGTCGCCGCCGCGATCGAGATCAAGCGCGCCACCGGCGAGGCGTTCGCCGACAAGGAGCTGACCGGCATCATCACGATCGATGACGCCGAACTGCCGCGGATCAAGCTGAAGACAGACAAGGACGGCAAGGCGACCGCGCGGTTCCAGCTGCCCGCGAGGATGGTGCGCGGCGATGGTCTGCTCACGATCATGGCCGACGACGGCGGCGTCACCGAGAGCGTGCAGAAGCGGATCCCGATCGTGATGAAGAAGCTCGATCTGGCCCTGTATCCCGAAGGCGGTGATCTGGTGGACGGCGTGCCGGGCCGCGTCTACTTCCTCGCGAAGACGACGCTCGGCAAGCCGGCCGATATCGAGGGCAAGGTGATCGACAAGAAGTCCGGCGCCACGGTCACCGAATTCTCGTCGGTGCACGACGGCATGGGCCGCTTCGAGCTGACCCCGGCGACCGACACGCAGTACCAGGTCGTGATCACCAAGCCCGCGGGAATCACCCAGCGCGTCGACGTGCCGATGGGCAAGGCCGGCGGCTGCGTGATCCGCAGCGTCGATCAGAAGACCACCGACACGCTGCGCGTCGGTGCGATCTGCAACACCGCGCGCACGCTGTCGGTCGCGGCCGTGATGCGCGAGAAGAAGCTGGCGAGCGGCAAGTTCGAGGTCGGCGCCAACGTGCCGACGCTGGTCGAGCTGCCGATCGCTCCGCACACGCAGGGCGTGGTGCGGTTGACGTTGTTCTCGTCGAGAAACGAGCCGCTGTCCGAGCGCCTCGTCTATCACGGCATGGGATCGGGCCTCCAGATCTCGCTGACCGCCGACAGCAAGACCTACGGCCCGCGCGATCCGGTGAAGCTGCGCATCAAGACCACCGACGCGAATGGCAAGCCCGTCAAGGCGAACATCGGCATCGCCGTCGTCGACGAGACGGTGCTGTCGTACGCCGACGACAAGAGCGGAAATCTGCTGTCGCGGATCCTGCTCGAGCAGGAGCTCGGCGCGACGAAGGAAGACGCGATCGAGGATCCCAAATACTACTTCGGCGACAAGCCGGACGCGGCAGCGGCGCTCGACGCGCTGCTCGCGACCCGCGGTTATCGGCGCTTCGAGTGGCGCCCGATCGTCGACCTCGCCAAGGCGAATGGAGGTGCCCAGTGAAGCTACTCACCAAGATCGTCGTCGCGGCGGGCTCGCTCGCGGCGCTCGGAACCCTGACCACGCTGCCGGTCCAGACGTCGTTCGCCGATGCCGGTGCCGGCACGGTCGAAGGCTCGGTCGTCGATCACACGGGCAAGGTCGTCGCCAACGCGCGGATCCAGATCACGTGTGGTGCGACCAAGAAGTCGGTGACCACCGACGCGCAGGGCCACTTCAGCGTCGGCGGGCTGCCGGTCGGGAGCTGCACGCTGGTCGGCACCGCGGCGGGGCTGTCGGCGTCGCTCGCGATCGATGTCGCGAACGGCTCGATCTCGACGGTGCTCGTCAACGTGTCGCCGCCGGTCGAGCGCAGGCCGGTGCCCGAGATGGCACCGATGGCGGTGGCTCCCGAGCCGATGCCGATGGACATGGAGAAGGCCGAGCGACCGCGTGCCCCGATGCCGGCGCGCCAGTTCCAGCCGAAGCCGGTGGGCAACGCCGCCGCGCCGCCACCGCCGCCGCCGCTGGTGATGAAGGAGGCGAAGCTGATGGACGACAAGGTGGCCCGCGGCAACGTCAGGATGCTGAACAAGCAAGATCGCTGGGCCGGGGACGAGGAGAACGCGAAGCAGGTCGCCGGCTGGGCGCCGGTCCGCGTGTTCCCGGTACCGCGCTACACCAGGAGCTACGACGGTCCGCGCAACGACTTCCGCGAGACCATCTACTGGAACCCGAGCGTGCAGACCGATGCGAGCGGCAACGCGACGGTCGAGCTGGTGACGTCGGATGCGGTGACCGCGTTCAAGGTCACCGCCGAGGGCTTCGCGGCGAACGGCACGCCCGGCGCGGGCACGCTCGCGATCCAGAACAAGCTGCCGCTCGTGATCGAGACCAAGCTGCCGGTCGAGGTCACCGCCGGTGACACGATCCAGTTGCCGATCACGCTCGCGAACGAGACCGACGAGGCGATCGAGGCCAACCTGGTGGCGAAGTTCGGTACGGCGTTCAAGCTGGTGGCGACGCCGTCGACGGAGAAGCTCAGGATCGCCGCGCAGAGCAAGAAGACGATCCTGTTCCCGCTGCAGGTGCAGGCCAAGGGGACGGCCACGGTCGATCTGGTCGCCGGCACGCGCGGCCTCGAGGACAAGCTCCAGAAGACGATCCGCGTGGTGCCGAAGGGCTTCCCGTACGAGGTCTCGGCCTCGGGGACGGCGAGCAAGGCGAAGCGGTCGCGCCACGAGATCGATCTGACCGGAGCGATCGCGGGATCGTACGAGGCGAAGGTGACGATGTATCCATCACCGGTCGCGTCGATGACCGAGGGCATGGCCGGGATGATCCGCGAGCCGGGTGGCTGCTTCGAGCAGACCTCGGCGAGCAACTATCCCAACATCATGATCCTGTCGTACCTGCAGTCGGCAGAAGCGGCGGATGCGGCACTGGTCGACAAGACCCACGGCACGCTCGACCGCGGCTACAAGCTGCTCACCGGCTACGAGACCAAGCAGAAGGGCTACGAGTGGTTCGGGCAGACGCCGGGCCACGAGGCACTCACGGCGTACGGCCTGATGGAGTTCGCCGACATGGCGAAGGTCTACGACGTCGACAAGAAGATGGTCGAGCGCACCGCCGACTGGTTGATGTCGCGACGCGACGGCAAGGGTGGCTTCCAGCGCTCGTCGACCGCGCTCGACTCGTTCGGCCGCGCGAGCGAGCCGACGACGAACGCGTACATCATGTGGGCGCTCGCCGAGGCGAAGCGGCTGGATCAGATGGGGACCGAGATGGCGGCACAGCGCGAGCTCGGCAACACCACGAAGGATCCGTACCTGCTCGCGCTCGCGACCAACACCAACCTCCTCCACGACCCGAAGGGCGCGGGCCTCGCGATGGCGAAGCGGCTCGCGGCGATGCAGGGCCAGAACGGCGCGTGGTCGGGTGCGAAGGAGACGATCACGATGTCGGGCGGCGAGTCGCTGTTGATCGAGACCACCGCGTTCGCGGTGCTCGCGCTGATCAAGGCGTCGCCGAACAACGAATATGCGACGCAGATCCGCAGCGGCGTCGAGTACATCAACAAGCACCGCGGCGGTTATGGCCAGTGGGGCAACACGCAGGCGACGATCCTCGGCCTCAAGGCGCTGGTCGCGTACAGCGAGTCGGCGCGGCAGATGGCCGCCGGTGGCAAGGCGAGCCTGTACGTCAACGGCAAGCTCGCGAAGACGATCGAGTTCGACAAGGGCCGGCGCGACGCGCTGGTGTGGGACGACATCGCGTCGTCGCTGACCGCGGGCAAGAATGTCATCGAGGTCGAGCTGGACCCCGAGCGAGGGGGGACCGAGCGAGATAATGACCTGTCGCTGCCGTACTCGGTCGCGATCGGCTATCGCGCGGCGCGACCGCAATCGTCGCCCGCCGCGAAGGTCGCGGTGACCAGCGAGCTCGTGAAGTCGCAGTCGCGAATGGGCGAGGGCGTCACGCTGCGCGCGCACGTCGAGAACAAGACCGCCGGTGGCCTGCCGATGACGCTCGCGCGCGTCGGCATCCCGGGCGGCATGGTGTTCCAGACCTGGCAGCTCAAGGAGCTGCGCGACAAGGGCCTGATCGACTTCTACGAGACGCGACCGCGCGAGGTCATCCTGTACTGGCGCGCCCTGGCTCCGAACGCGAAGAAGGATGTCGACATCCAGCTGCTGTCGAACGTCCCCGGCACGTACGAGGCGCCCGCGACGAGCGCGTACCTCTACTACACAGCCGAGGACAAGGCATGGACGGCGCCGGTCTCGATCACGATCGACAAGCCGTAGTCACGGCAGCGCCGGCGACGCGATCGCAC
>JAEYYY010000589.1 GCA_023430775.1 Pseudomonadota bacterium | reverse complement strand
GGCTTCTACAACCCGCGGCGGCGCCACTCGGCGCTCGACTACAAGTCACCCGTGGAGTACGAACGGATCCACCAAGCAGCTGCCTGACAGCGAACCAACCCGTCCACCAAAGCGGGGCAACTTCAGTCTAGCTAGACGGAAGGTCGAAAAGGAGGACCGCACTCGGGCCGCGCTAAGTGGCTGTTCGCGCGTTTTGCGAAGAGGTCGCGGTCAAGTCCCAGACTGCATCTGACACGGAACCGCCCCTGGCACACAGGTGTGTCCGCGCAGGAGATGACCTCGTCCTCCGTCGGTCGAGACACATGCCCGGCCGGGGCTGAGTCACTCGTGGTTCCACGTGGGACCGCGTGCAGTCGGCGACTTCGTCCCAGATCAGTTCGTCGGGGATCGCGACGCGCCGTCGAAGGGCGACGGTCGAAGACAGCGGGCTGTCAGCGGCGTTTGACAGGCCGCGCGTAACAGTGGATCGGGCTGCGCGTGCGGCTGCGCGTGAACAGTGGATCGGGCTGCGCGTGAACAGCGGATCGTGAACAGTGGATCGGGCTGCGCGCGGAACAGTGGATCGGGCAACAGCGGATCGAGGCTGTGCGTGAACAGTGGATCGAGGCCTCGTGGTTGGAGCTATCCTGGCATCGTGGGCTCGGAGATCGATGCGGCGGACTGGAGCCTTCGCTCGGCTGAGTTTGGAGCGCTGGCGATCGTCGAGTTGTCCGCCTCGAAGATCGTCCCGGGGATGACACTGGGGCCGCCGCCCGAGGGCATCGAGGGGTGGGTGCCGTTGCGGCGCGCGTGGTTCGCCCTCACCCCACATCCACACATGCTCGAGGTGATCGCCAACGACTTTCCAACGCTGCGGTATGCGGCGATCGATTGGAAAGCGAAGGCGACACCCGGCGACGAATTTGCGAACGCGATCAAGGTCGCGCGCGTGTTCGCGCATGTCGCGAAGCACGTCGAGCAGGTCGACTGGGTGTGGTTTCAGGAGCCGCGCGTCTCGTTCGATCTGCGAGGAGAACCGCGCGTGTGGTGGCAGGCCGTCGCGATCGACTCGGACACGATCGCACCCGAGGCAAAGAAGGAGTGGCTCGATCCGACGGAGAAGCTCCTCGTGTACGCGCTCGGTCGTGCGCTGACCGACGTCGGCTTGACGGACCATCCAACGGGTACGCAGATCGTCAAGCGCTGCCTCGCGCGACCGATCCTGCGCATGCGAACGATCGAGGACGTCGTGCGCACGCTCGAGATGCACTTGCGCACCGAATTGCCGGCGCGCGATCAAGCATGGGATCTGACCGAGTTGGGTGTTGGATGGCTCGCGGTCGATCGCCTCGACGAGGCCCGCGCATGCTTCGAAGCAGCGCTGAAGGTGAAGCCCTCGTATGCAATGGCGAAGGCGGGGGGTGAACGTGCGACCACGCCGAGCGAACCGGCCGATCTTGAAAGGGCACGGCGTCTCGAGGAGGAGCGCTGGTGGAGCGACGCGATCGTCGAGTACCGGCGGTGCCGGCCGTTGATGACGTCGCTCGACTACCACCAATCCCTCGCGCGCTGTGCGGCCGGGATGGGCAACTGGAGATATGCGTACGAGCTCGCATCGCGCGCGGTACTCGTCGCGCCAGGGGATGTTGGAGTACTCCAAATGTTGGTCGCGGCGAGCATCGGCATCAACCAGCTGGCCGATGCGGTGTTCGCCTGCGAGAAGCTCGTCGCGATCGCTCCCGGCGAGGCGCTGGGACCGATCGTCGATACGCTTGTCGCGGCAGACAAGGCGAGGCTCGGCAATTTACAGCGGAGCTGCGTGGCGGCGCTGAACAAGTCGCTCTCGGTCACGGATCCGCCGAGCGCGGCTCCTCTCCTCGAGCGGCTCGTGCGGCAGTCGCGCGCATCCGACGATGTAGTGGCGATCTGTGGTCGGCTGCTTGGCATGTCCAGCGAGCACGGTACGCGCGCGGCACTCCACCTGTTGCCACGGATCGAACCGAAGACCGTGGACATGCAGGCCGTGTGCGCCTTGCTCGTGGCGTTGCCGGATTCGTTTCGCGCGGCAGCGGCGACCGGGATCGTGCAGCGACTCGACCCGCAGAACATCAAGCAAGCGCGAGAGACCTGCGACGTGTTGCTGACGCTGCCACCGGAGAACGGAACCAAACTGGTCCTCGAGCTGATCAAGCGCGTCGCCGGAAGTTCCGTCGACGACGCACTCGAGCTCTGTGAACGCGTTCACGCGATCGGCGTCGACCGCGCGATCGAAGCCTTCTCGGTCACCGCCGAGGTCGCTTTTCAGCGCGGCGAGATCGCCGCCGCGATGGCGCTCGCCGATTCGATGATCGCGCGGTTTCCGAAGTCAGGCCTCGGGCTGTATCGCCGGGGGCGTTGCCTGTTCAGCCTCGGCCGGCTCGTCGAGGCGCGCGACGCCCTCGATCGCGCACAGGTGATCGAGCCCAAGCTCGTCGATGCGATGCTGCTGCGGCGCGAGGTCGATCGCGCGCTCGGCAAGGTCAAGGCCGTGGTCGGCTCGGCGTTGCCGCAGCAGCTCGCGATTCCCGAGCATCTACCAGAGGTGCGCGCTGCGATGGCCCGCGGTTCGATCCCCGATGCCGTGAGCTGGCTCGAGAGCCACCAGATCGGCGATGGCGCTGCGAGGCTGCTCCTCGGCAATCTGTTGATCGGACAGGAGCGATTTGTCGACGCCGTGCGTGCGTTCGAGCAGGTCGCCGGCGCGCTCGTCACCGACGCCAACGTCGGCAAGGCACGCGCACTCGCGGCCCTCGGTCGCGGCGAGGAAGCGCTGCGGCTGCTCGATCGCGTGGTCGCCGAGGATCCGGAATCGACCGAGGCGATGGTCGTTCGCGCGAAGGTCGTCGCGATGCTTCGTTAGGGCTCCTCCGTCACCAGGAGAGTGACTCCGTCGATGATCGTGCGCGCGAAGGTCGTCGCGATGCTTGGAGCTACGAATTGGCCATCGCCATCTGGAGCTCGCGCAGGATCCACAGCGGCATCGTGCCGGTGGTCGTGCGCGTCTGGCCGCGCAGCTGGCCGAGGTCGGTCTGCACGAGATCGCGCGCGAGGCGATCGAAGGCCGTGTAGTTCGGGTCGTGGCGCTCGACGATCGTGCCGGCACCGGGACGCAGGCTGCCGGCGAGTGAGGTCGAGCGCCGGATCGTCGAGGCGAGCGAGGTCTTGATGCGGAGTTGCTCGTCGACCATCCGCGAGAGGCGCTCGAGGCAGAGGCTCTCGTCGGGGGTGGAGACCTGGTTGCCGATCAGCCGCACGCCGAAGCGACCGAGCGTGTCGCCGATGCGCGTGACGAGCTGCGGGTTGAATGGCGTCAGCACGTCGAGGAGCTGCGCGATCGTGCGTGTCTTGCCTTCGTTGGCGAGCGCCGAATCGATCAGCGATTGTTCGGTCTCCTCGTTGGAGAGCTTGCGGACGGCGCGGTGCACGCAGGCCTTGAGCAGGGCGTAGGCGTTGTGGACCGAGGTGAGTTGCGGCGTCAGGACGAACAGCTTGAGGTCGGCGGCGGCGATCAGATCGACGACGTTGAAGGAGGAGCCGGCACCGACATCGACGAGGACGCAGTCGACCTCGAGGCGCGAGAACGCGCGCAGCAGGCGGAGCTTCTGCGCGTTGTTGATGTTGGCGGCGCCGGGGCGCGAGGTGCCCGCGACCATGTGGACACTCGACGAGACCGGGACGAGGACGTCGTTGAGATCGTCGGCGCGGTGGTCGAGGAAGTCGGCCAGCGTGGTCTTCGGGTGGAGCACGCCGAACATCGAGTGGAGGTTGGCGGCTCCGAGGTCGGCATCGACGACAGCGGTGCGCATGCCGAGGCGACCGATCGCGAGGGCGAGGTTGGCGGCGACGGTGGTCTTGCCGACACCGCCTTTGCCGCCGGCGATGGCGATCATGCGAGGCGTCGTCTGATGGGGCGAGCGCATTGGGGGAGCGATCAGATGAGTCGACCGATCGCGCGCACCGTTCAGGTTCGACCTGGGATCTGGATGGGACCGCCGATCAGCGAATCATTTCGAGAAGCTGCTGATCTGGGGTAGGCGGGACGAGCGAAGGCATCGCCGCCCGAGTCGGAAATCACGGACTTGGAGCGGTCCCCTGCGAGACCCTGAGCTGGGGCCTGCCAAGTGCGCGATCGCGCGTTGTCGGCGAACGCAGCCATGGCTGGAGCAGCCGACTGCGGGCGGCGAGGAGCTCGACGAGGACGTCACCACCGCCGGTTCGGTAGAGGGCTACTAGTCTGCAAGCAGTGACCGTGACGATCGAAGAGGCAACGCCGCCACCGCCGTGATCGAGGAGCTCGACGAGGACGCCAACCGCCGGTTCGGCAGGGGGCTACTCGTCTGCAAGCAGTGGCCGTGACGCTAGATGTCAACGCCACCACCGCCGGTTCGGCAGGGGGCTACTCGTCTGCAAGCAGTGACCGTGACGCTAGATCTCAACGCCACCACCGCCGGTTCTGTAGATGGGCTACTCGTCTGCAAGCAGTGACCGTGACGCTCGAAGAGGCAACGCCGCCACCGCCGTGATCGAGGAGCTCGACGAGGACGCCGCCACCGCCGGTTCGGCCCCACCAACGGCGGCGTCGCCGATGCCGACGGTGACGAGCGACTGCCCGGCAGCGCGGGCCGCCGGTGCTAGATTGCGCGCGTGCCTGCAGCGGTTGTCTTGCTCTCCGGCGGTCTCGATTCGACCACCGCGCTCGCGGTCGCGCGGTCGCGCGGCTTCGACTGCCACGCGCTCACCGTCAAGTACGGTCAGCTCCATCAGGTCGAGCTCGATGCCGCGGCGCGGGTGGCCAAGGCGCTCGGCGCCAAGGAGCATCGCGTGGTCGGCGTGGACCTCGCTCCACTCGCGAGCTCCGCGCTGACGACGAGCGGCATCGCCGTCCCGAAGGATCGTCCACTGGCCGAGATCGGCGCACCGGGCGACGTGCCCTCGACGTACGTGCCGGCGCGCAACACCGTCCTGATGTCACTCGCCCTCGCATGGGCCGAGACCCTCGGGGCGCGCGACATCTTCCTCGGCGTCAACGTGCTCGATGCCAGCGGCTATCCCGATTGTCGGCCCGAGTTCGTCAAGGCGTTCGAGGCGCTGGCGCAGGTCGCGACGCGCGGCGGCGGCTTCGCGGTGCACGCGCCACTGATCGAGCTGACGAAGGCGCAGATCATCGAGTTGGGTCGATCGCTCGGCGTCGATTACGCGATCACCCACAGCTGCTACGACCCGGTCGGCGATCGCGCGTGCGGGCGCTGCGACGCTTGCGTGCTGCGCAAGAAGGGCTTCGCCGAGGCCGGCGGCGCCGACCCGACCCGCTACGGCTGAACGTCACGCCACCGCCGGCACCATCAATAGTCTGACGACGTCTGCGAATCAGAACCGGCCCGCCGCGACGAACGAGACGCCACCGCCGGGCGCCGTCGACGGTCCGACGACGAGCTGCGACTCCTTGCCGGAGGTCGCGTAGAGAATGCCGGTGGTGATCGCACCCGCGAGCGCGAGCCCGAAGCCGACGTCGGCGATCAGCGACTTGGTGCGGATGCCGTCTTTCGTCGACTGCGAGCACAGGCCGCTGGTCTCGCAATCGTTGTAGGACGAGCGCGCCTTCACCCCGAAGCCGATGCCGATGCCGAGCCCGACGACGGCAGCGCCTGCGGCGATCATCGCGGGCTTCGTGAGGTGCCGCGGGATCTCGTCGGACATCCGGCCGTTGAAAGCGGGACTACGCGTGACTTCTTCCTTCTTGCGGACGGGCGCGTCGGGGAGGAGCAGCTTCGCGGAGGCGGCGAACTTCTGGCGCGCCTGATCGACGACGGCGATATCGATCGGCCGGCGCGTCGCGTGACGCTCGGTGGCTTCGTCGACCCACGTGGTGTCGACCTGGATCGCACCGTTCGCACCGGTGTTGACCATGACGACGAACAGCAGCTGGGTGGCGTCGAGGCGCTTGGCGACATCCTTCACGCAGGCGGGCGTGTTGACGCAATCGAGCGGGATGCCCTCGGCGGGGAGGCGGCGGCGGACCTCGAGACCACCGAGGGCGTCGACCTCGAGCTCGCCGGCGAGCGCATCGGCGAGGTCCTGCGCGATCGCATCGACGCGGACGGTCTCGACGTTGACCGCGATGCCCGGGACGACCGCGACGCGCAGGCGACCGGGGACGCGCGGCAGATCGACGACGGGCTCGGGCGGCGCTTCTTCGGTGGTCGGGGGTGTGGGAGGAGAAGCTGGCTGGTCGTCGGCGCGTGCCTGCGAGCACAATGTGACGGCGATCAGGATCGGAAGGCTGCGTTGGCCGACACCCATGACACCAAGGTATCGCCGTCGAGTCAGCGTCAGGGGCACCTAGCGGAAGCCTCACCGGGTATGCTGCCGGTCGATGAAGCTCGGCACGCTACTCCTGCGAAATGCCGCCATCGGGCTATCGCAGCTCGAGGCCGCGCTGCGCAACCAGGTGCTGTACGGTGGCCGGCTCGGCACCAACCTCGTCGAGCTGGGCTTCATCGATCTCGAGCTGCTGTCGAGCTATCTCGCCGAGCTGTCGGGGTATCCGATCGCCACGCCGACGCTGCTCGAGGAGGTCGACAAGCGGCTCGTCGAGCAGCTCGGATCCGACACCGCGCACCGGCTGCGGGCGATCCCGCTGGGCTACGTCGGCGAGCACGAGGACACCGTCGCGGTGGCGGTGGTCGAGCCGACCAATGCCGACATCCTCGAGGAGCTGTCGCAGAAGCTCGAGAAGCCGATCGTGCCGTACGTGGTGCCGGAGCTGCGGGCGCTCTATTACCTCGAGAAGCACTTCGGGTTGCCGCGGTGCGCGCGCTTCATCCGCAGCGGCCGCGCCGGCACCGAGACGGAGCCCAGCGCGGCTCCCGGTCAGGAGCGCCGCAAGGAGCAACCCGCGCGCGGCATGGTGATGCCGCCGCCGCTGACGCTCGAGCCGCGCCGGCGTCGCAGCTCGCAGATCCAGCCGCTGACGCCGGGTGATCGGTTGTCGTCGGCGTCGCTCGCGATCACCTACGGCGCGGCGTGTGAACGGATCGACATCGCCGAGAATCGCGATCAGCTCGCCGATGCGCTGTGCGATTACGCGAAGGGCCGCGTCGATGCGCTGCTCGTGTTCCTGATCCGCGATGGCAACGCGCTCGGCTGGCGCGGCTACCTGTCTCATCCCGATGCGCTGAAGACGCCGATCGAGGAGCTGTCGTTGCCGCTCGGTGGGGCGTCGTCGCTGCAGTCGGCGCACGATGCCGGCGAGCCGTACATCGGCGCGCCGCCGGCGGAGGCCAAGCCCGTCGAGACCAAGCTGTGGGCGGCGCTCGGTGCGAGCCCGGAGCCGGTCGAGGTGGCGGTGGTGCCGATCATGGTCAAGCAGCGCGCGGTGAACTTGATCTACGCGCACGTGCTCGGCGGTCCACCGCCCGCGCAGCTCGGTGCCGAGCTCACCGATCTCGCGAACCGCTGCGCCACGACCTACCTGCGGCTGATCCGACAATCGCGCGGCTCGTGAACGAAGCGATCCATCGTTATCCGCGCACCCATCACCTCGAGGGGAGCCGGCTGCAACCGGGCGATCACGATCTCGCGCAGGTGCCGCTCGAGACGCTGCGCGGCACCTACTGCGTCGTCGAGGAGAAGCTCGATGGCGCGAACGCCGGGATGTCGCTCGACGACGACGGCCGCCTCCGTCTGCAGAGCCGCGGCCACGTGCTCACCGGTGGACCGCGAGAACGTCACTTCGACCTGTTCAAGCAATGGGCGCGCACGCACGAAGCGGCGCTCGCCCAGCGGCTCGTCGGTGGCCTCACGCTGTACGGCGAGTGGCTGTACGCCAAGCACACGATCTTCTACGACCAGCTGCCGCACTACTTCATGGAGTTCGACATCCGCGATGCGAGCGGCGCGTTCTGGTCGACCGAGCGTCGCGAGAAGCATCTCGCCGGGGCACCGATCACCGCCGTGCCGGTGCTGTGGCGCGGCATCGTCAAGAAGCCACACGACCTGCCGGACATGGTCGCGCACTCGCTCTACAAGTCGCCGCGCTGGCGCGAGCGGTTGCGACAAGCCGCGGTCGAGGGCGGCGTCGATCCGGATCGCTGCGCGGCGGAGACCGACTCGCACGACCTCGCCGAGGGCCTCTACATCAAGTGCGAGGACCCCGCGACCGGCACCGTGATCGGTCGGTACAAGTGGGTGCGCGCGTCGTTTTTGACGGCGGTCACCGACTCGGGCAGCCACTGGCACAGCCGGCCGATCGTCGCGAATCAGCTCGCCGAAGGCGTCGATCTGTTCGATCAGACTGGCTGACGCGCAGCGCCAGGACCGTCGAGAATTCACCAGTCAGATCGCGCGTGAAGGACCGCTTCGGGCCGTCGTTCCTGATCGACATGCGCCACTCGATCCTCGTCGCCGCCGCCCTCACGCTCCTCGCTTCGAATGCCCGCGCGGAGGGCACGCCGGAGAAGTCGCCGACGACCGCGACGGTGGTCTCGGTCGGCGCGACGGTGGCTCCGATCCTGGTCGGCGCGGCGTCGGGGGATGCGAGCTCGGCGGTCCTCCTGATGGGTGGTGGCTTGCTGCTCGGTCCGTCGGCCGGCCACTGGTACGCCGGTGAAGCGGGGTGGCGTGGCCTCGCGATCCGCAGCGCCGGATTCGCGACGATGGCGCTGGTGATCGACGATGTCGGCGGCTGTCTCATCGGCGACGGCGGCGAAGAGGGCAAGAACTGCGATCGCGCGAACACCGCCTTCATGGTCGGCGCCGGCATGACGATCGCCGGCGTGCTCTACGACATCGGCACCGCCGGTTCCGCGGCGCGCCGCCACAACACGCGCACCGTCCAGATCGCACCCACGATGGTCAGCGGCACGCGCAGCACCGGCGCCGGCCTCGGCATCTCGGGGGCGTTCTGATGAAGACGCTCGCATCGATCGCTGTGGCTCGAGTTCCCGGCACCATCGATGGTCACGACATCGGCACCGCCGGCGCACCGACGATGGTCAGCGGTACGCGCACCGGCCTCGGCATGTCGGGGGCGTACTGATTAAGGCCGTCCTGGTGTTGTCGATCCTCGCCGTGCTTGCGGGACGCGCTCGCGCCGACGATCGCAAGGATCCGGCGACCGCCACCGTGATCTCGGTCGGTGCCACGCTCGGTGGCTTCGGGATCGGCGTCGCGCTGGCCGATCAGCAGGAGACGATCGGCGGCGTCGTGCTCGTCGGAGCGATGATCATCGCGCCTTCCGCTGGTCACGCGTACGCGGGTGACATGAACTGGATCGGGCTCTGGGGATGGCTAGCGTGATGGCGTCGTTCACCAAGCAGTCGTGTCTGCTCGGCGATCGCCGCGAAGCTCCGGGATGCGGCAAGTACAAGGCGATGCTGTTCGGTGGCGCGCTGGTCTATGCCGGCGGCGTGGTGTTCGATTGGGTCACGTCCGCTGAAAGTGCGCGGCGTGTGAATCGCCGGCGCGAGCACCTCCGGATCATGCCGACCGTCGTCACGGGGCCGGGGAGCACCAGCGCCGGCATCGGCCTCTCGGGCGCCTTCTGAAGAGCTCGTGATCCGAGTCGCTCCCTCCACGACGCTGCGCTCCAAGTATTGCGAAGTCGAGCACGTGAACGGCTGCTCCCGCGGCACCGGTGTCTCGCTTCGGGTGCGTACGAATCGCGATTCGTATGCGAGATACGAACGGCGATTCGTACGGAGGTAGATCGAAACATCTGTCGACTCGGGCAGGCTGCACGTGGGCGTCGTGCGAGACCGCAGGCCATGCCGCCGCGAGGTTCATTGGCTACAGTGCCGGCGCGTGTTGCCAGAGTTTCCGCCGAACACCGCGATCGATTGGCCCGCGGTCGAGAGCTTCCTCGATTCGATCGTGTCCGCGCGCGAGCTCGCCGACACCCCGCAGGACGACGTGTTTCACGCCGAGGGCGACGTCTGGACGCACACCAGGATGTGCCTCGAGGCGCTCGTCGAGGGGCCGCTGTACGCGGCGCTCGATCCGGCGCAGCGCAGGATCGTTGCTGCGAGCGTGTTGCTCCACGACATCGGCAAGCCCTCCACCACACGGCTCGAGGGCGACAAGCTGACCTCGCGCGGGCACTCGTCGCGCGGCGACATCCTCGCGCGCGGCGCGCTGTGGCGCCTGGGCGTGCCGTTCGAGGTCCGCGAGCAGGTGTGCGCGCTGATCCGGCATCACCAGGTCCCGTTCTTCGGCATCACCAAGCCCGGCCCCGAGGCGGTGCGGCTGGCGATCCGGCTGTCGCTGGTGACTCGCAACGACTGGCTGGTCGCGGTCGCCGATGCCGATGCCCGCGGCCGGCGGTGCGCCGATCCGAAGGACCAGGCGCGGATCGTCGAGCACTGCGCGCTGTGGGCCGAGCACTGTCGCGAGCTCGGCGTCCTCGATGCGCCGCAGCCGTTCGCGTCCGCCCATACCCGGCGCGTGTACTTCGAGTCCGAGCCCGGAGCGCGCCAGCCCGACGTGCTCGCCTACGACGATACGGAGCTCGAGGTCATCCTGATGTCCGGCCTGCCTGCGAGCGGCAAGGACTACTTCCTGGCGACCCATCAGCCCGGTCTGCCCGTGATCTCGCTGGATGCGCTACGCGACGAGCTCGATGCCGACTTCGGCGACGCCCAGGTGATCGCCGAGGCCCGCGAGCAGGCGCGCGTGTACCTGCGGAGCAAGACCTCGTTCGCGTGGAACGCGACCAACCTGACGCCGGCGCTTCGCGGCCAGCTGATCGAGCTGTTTCGTGGCTACCGGGCGCGTACGCGCATCGTCTATTGCGAGGCCAGTCCGGATGATCAGTCGGCGCGAAATCGCGGCCGAAAAGATCCGGTTCCGCAGGCGGTCATCCAGCGGATGCTGGCGCGCTGGACGGTGCCCGACACTACCGAAGCACACGACGTGACCTTCCTGCTCCCGTGCGCTCCCGCAGCCGAAAATGGCACAGATCTTGATGTCTAAGTTCGTGAGATAACTATAGAAGTTACGCTTTCACGATGTTCGGGCCGGTAACTTGATTCTTTTTGCCAACAAGGCAATCTCCAACTCGTGCCGCAACGAATGACCCTGTCGAATTCGACCGCCTCGAAGGTCGGATTCGGAACGATCGCAGCCGCGCTTGCCGCCCTCTCGATGGCGGTTCTCGGCCAGATGTTCTGAGAGCGCCTGTGCGCTCCTGACGCAGCGACTTGCTGCGAGCTTGCGCTCAGCTCTGCTCGGTCCAGTAACGGACCCAGTCCCCATCCGGGATCAGTGTGCCGAGCTTGATCGCCGCTGGATCTGCCAGCGTGTAGATCCACGCCCAGATCGCCTCGCCGGTATCGAGCGTGACCTGCTTGATGACCCGCGCGAAGTCCTCGCCTTCGTACGCGTCGAGGAGCCCGAAGGTGGCCGCGAGCTCGGTCAACCACAGCACCTCGCCGACCACCTTGCCGCTGCCATCGCCCTCGTTGAAGCCGGGGTAACCCATCGGGAACGCATAGATCGTCCCGTTCGTATGGGCCGGCGCGGTCCTGGTGATCGAGTTGGCCACCAGCGAGCGTGCGGTCTGGCCGGCGCGCATCGTCCCGTAAACGAACAGCCGATCGAGCACCTCGTGCGACCCGGTCGTGCGCTCGACCTCGAAGGTCCCCGTGTGACGCCGACGATCCGACACCGCCGGGGTTCTAGCGCAGGGCCGCGAGCGCAGCCACTTGATCGATCCACGGGAACACCATCGCAGCCCCGATGCCCTCGCCGTGGCCGAGGCCGACCGCGAACAGCGGCTCGAGCCCCAGCACCGCGAGGAGCTGCGCGTGCAGCGGTGACCCGGCATGCGCCGCCACCAGGTAACCGGTCACCGCCGGTGCGAAGCGCATCGCGACGACCGCCGCGGCGCCCGTTGCATGACCGTCGAGGATGACGGGAACGTGGAGCGACGCCGCGCCGAGGATCAGCCCCGCCAGCACGCACGTCTCGGGCCCGCCGAACCGAACGAGCAGCTCGATCGGATCGCCGGTCCAGCCGCCGGACGAGGCTAGCGGCTCGCCGGACCACGCTCGCGGCTCGCCGGACGAGGCTAGCGGCTCGACGGACCACACTCGCGGCTCGCCGGACCAGGCTAGCGGCTCGCCGGACCACACTCGCGGCTCGCCGGACCACGCTCGCCCAAGCCTCGCGGCTTCGCGCATCGCTGGATCAGCCCCGAGCCGGTCCACCGAGACGAACCCCTCGTCAGAATCCGCCGCCCCGGAGATCGTAGTCGGCTTTTCGAGGGCGCCAGGGATCGGGGACGGCTCCCGGTTTTCGACCGCACCCAGGATCGCCGCTGCGGCGATCTCGCTGCCGACGCCGAGGCTGCCGAGCGCGAGCAGGTCGAGGCCGGGCTCGGAGAGCGAGATCGCGAGCGCGATGCCCGCCTCGAGGCCGGCGATGGCCTCGGCGCGCGTCATGGCGGGCTCGCGCAGCACGTCGCGTGACGGG
>JAEYYY010000558.1 GCA_023430775.1 Pseudomonadota bacterium | reverse complement strand
CGTTGCGCGAGAGATCGAGCGCGGTGAGCTGCGGCAAGCCGAGGCCGAGCCGCTCGATCAGATCTCGAGACGGTTCGCTGCGCGAGGTGGCGAGGTGGCAGTGAAACGCGAGGTCGAGCTCGGTCAGCGACGGCAGCACGAGCTCGCCGCGCGGCAACGACCTGATGGCATCGAAGCCAGACAACCGGAGGCGCTGCAGCGACGGATGCTCGAGATCCGCGAACAGCAGGCGGGCATCGATCTCGAGGCACCTGAGGTTCGGCGTCGCCCGCACGAAGGCGCTCGCGTCCGTGATCGTCGGCTGGGGCTTCTCCGACCATTGGCGCAGCGTGACGCGACTGAGGAATGGCCGCGGTGCCTGGGCGATCGCGTCGACCACCTCGGCCAGCATCTTCGGCGGTCCGACGGAGGTGATGCTGCGAACGAACCGCGCGGCCGTGCCGCTGAACGCGACGCGGATCTGCTCGACCGGATCAGCGCTGGTCGCATCGAGATCGATGAAGCCGAACCGGATCGTCCCGTTCGGGCGCTGAGGGCCGAGCCAGCTCTCGACCAGCTCGCCGCGGCGACGGGTCAAGAGTGGCGTGCCGCCCGATTGCTCGATCTCGAGATCGATCGTGATCAGCTCGCCGCGCGGATCGCCGAGCTCCAGCAGCTGATCGGCGTAGACGACGATGATGTCCCGATCGATGGCGCGGTCGAGCCCCTCGCGCAGCTGCGCTTCGAGATCGTCCAGTCTGGCCATCGCTCCATCGTATCAGCCTGGCGTATCGTCGCGCCGGGAGTCACGCACATGGCAACGAAGCGCTATTTCGAGTTTTCCGAAGGTACGTCGAACAAGTTCTGGGAGGTCTGGCGAGACGGGGTCCAGGTCTTCACGCGCTACGGCAAGATCGGCGCGAACGGCCAGGTCACCGTCAAGAAGCTCGGCTCCGACGGCGAGGCGAAGAAGCTGCACGACAAGCTGGTCAACGAGAAGACCGGCAAGGGCTACGTCGAGAGCGGCGGCAAGACGGCGAAGCCTGCCGCGAACGGCAAGGGAAGTGGCAAGCCCAACGGCAAGGCGGCGAAGGCCGACGCGAGCGACCAGCCGGAGATCATCGTGATCCCCGAGGGCGCCGTGCGCCTCGAGGTTGTCGAGGGAAAATCGGCCAAGTTCTGGCAGATCCATCGCAACGAGAAGACGGTGACCGTGACGTTCGGCAAGATCGGCACGCCTGGCACCGTCCAGAAGAAGAAGTACAAGGACGAGTGGGACGCGCGCAGCGACGTCAAGAAGCAGCTCGAGGAGAAGAAGAAGAAGGGCTACCAGTACGTGATGGCGGGGCCGCGGATCACGCCGCCGCCCGCCGCCGTCAACCCGCAGCTCGAGGCCGCGATCGTCAAGGATCGCAGCGACGACGGCTATCTCGTCTACGGCGACTGGCTGATGGAGCAGGGCGATCCGCGCGGCGCGCTCGCGGCGATCAAGGGCACCGACAACAAGGCGCAGAACAAGGCCAGCGCGCTCGCCTGGAAGAATCGCCAGTTCTTCTACGGCCCGTGGGCGATCTTCACCGTCGAGAAGCCGCAGGAAGACGACGCGATCAGCGCGACCTGGAAGCAGGGCTGGATGGACACGCTGCGGCTGTCGGCGACCAACAGCTGGCGGGTCGACCGGATCACGGTGTCCGACTGCGCGGACCTGGTGCGCAACATTCCCAAGGTGGCGTCGGCGCGCTTGCTGCGCGAGCTGGTGATCGGTTGCCCCGTCGGCGAGAGCGAGTTCACGTTCGGCAACACGATCAAGGAGCTGGTCAAGGCCATGCCATCGATGCCGAACCTGCGGCGGCTGGTGCTCGGCGACTTCACCTACGAGGACAGCGAGCTGTCGTGGTCGCACCTCGGCTCGCTCAAGGACTTCTGGAAGGTCGCCGGTAAGCTCGAGTACCTGAAGATCCATGCCGGCTCGATGGACCTCGGCAAGATCGACGCGCCCGAGCTGCGCGAGCTGTGGATCGAGACCGGCGGCTTCGACAAGAAGAATGTCGAGCAGATCGCGAATGCGAACGCGCCGAAGCTCGAGACGTTGAACCTGTGGTTCGGGCAGGACAACTACGGTTGCGACCTGCAGCTCAAGCACTACGCGTCGCTGATCGAGGCGCTGCCCAAGAAGTTCCCGAAGCTGAAGCGTCTCGGCCTCGCGAACTGCACGTACGGCAACGAGGTGCTCGAGCTGCTCGCGAAGTCGAAGATCGTGAAGCAGGTCGAGACGCTCGACGTTTCGAAGAGCCACATCACGACGGCGGGCCTCCAGGCGCTCGGCGACAACGCGAAGGCGTTCAAGCACCTCGGGGTGCTCGATCTCTCCGAGTGCTTGCTCGATGCCGCGGGGAAGAAGCTGGCCAAGCCGATGGCGAAGAAGGTCGAGCTCGACGATCAGGACGATCCGTCGGATCACCAGCCCGACCCGGACCACCCGGACGAGGACGACTCGTGGTGGCGATACTCGCGAGTCGGCGAATGAGGGCCGCGCTCGGGCTCGTCATCGCCCTCGCCGCCTGCGGTGGCAGCCGCGACGTTCAATCGACCGGCAGCGCGACGACGACCACGCCGGCACCGCCGCCGACGCCGGCGCCCGCGCCGACGCCCACTCCGGCGCCCGAGCCCGAGCCGCCGAAACCCGCACCGCCTCCCGCGCCGGTCGGTCAGGACTTCATCGACGACGCGAAGGCGCTGTACCGGATCGTCGGCTGCGAGGGCGGGGCGTTGCCCGCGGCGTACTCGGATCCGAAGTTCCAGACCGTCGTCGACAAGCACTGCAAGGCGATCCACAAGGACGTCGAGAAGTACCGGACCGAGTACTTCGGCAAGGCGCGCCAGTGGTTCGCCGACAAGGTTCCGGCCGACGCGACGCAGCTGGTCTATCTGTTCTCGGGCGCGGATCTGCTGTCCGCGCTCGTCGCGTTTCCGAACGCCACCGAGATCACGACGATGTCGCTCGAGCTGGCAGGCGATCCGCGGCCCTACGCGAAGCTGACGCCCGCCGAGCTCGAGCGCGATCTGGCGGCGTATCGCGTCGAGCAGGGGCTGCTGATCCAGGTCGGCTCGAACTCGAGCAAGAACCTGTCGAAGCAGCAGCGCCGCTATCTGCCGGGACAGGTCAGCTCGTTCCTGCTGGCGATGGCGATCGGCGGCTACGAGCCCGTCGCGATGCGGTTCTTCAAGATCCAGCCCGACGGCACGCTGCACTACTTCACCAGGGAGGAGATCGACGCGGACGTCACGCCGACGTCACAGCTGCGCGCGACGTGGAACAAGCCGACGTTCACCGAGTCGTTCCGCCACTCGGAGATCCAGTATCGCAAGATCGGCGACACCACCGTGCGCACGCATCGCCACATCGCGTGGAACGTCGAGGACAAGTACCTCGCCGAGCACGGGGACGTGCTGAAGCACCTGACGGCCAAGGGTAAGGTTTTCATGATGGTGAAGGGCGGGAGCTACCTGCTGTGGCTCTCCAACTTCAAGACCATCCGCGGCTACATCCTCGGCAATCTGAAGTGGATGCTGTCGGACTCGACCGGCCCGGCACCGACGCATGCGAAGCCGGCGGGCATGATCCAGGAGGGGTACGGCAAGTACACGGGCCCCGTCGACGAGATCAAGGTCGTCGAGGGCACGCGCGAGGATCTCGACATGAAGGCGCTGTTCGCGCGGCCGGCCGGGCCGATGCCGTTCCGCTTCGGCTATCTCGACAAGAACAACAACAAGCACGTGCTGATCACGAGGCCGAAGTGAACCTGCTCGTCAACATCGACGTGCCCGTCCTCGAGGCGGCAACGGCGTTCTACACCAGCGCGTTCGGCTTCACGATCGGACGCCGGCTCGGCAAGGACATGATCGAGCTCCTCGGGGCCGCGGTCCCGATCTACCTGCTGGTCAAGGAGCCGGGCAGCTCTCCGTTTCCAGGGGCGACGGCGATGCGCGACTTCGGGCCCCACTGGACGCCCGTCCATTTCGACCTCGCCGTCGACGATCTCGAGGCAGCCGTGCAGCGGGCGCGTGATGCCGGCGCTCGGACCGAGAGCGACATCACCTCGCACGAGTGGGGGCGCCAGTGCCTGTTGCGCGATCCCTTCGGCAACGGGGTCTGTCTGCTCGATCTGACTCCCGGTTACGACGCGATCGTCGAGCGGTAGCGCGTCAGGGACAGGCGCCGGCCGACGAGCCGTAGTCGTACGGGAACGCGTGCTTGGTGTTGATCAGCGCGCGCATGCCGGAGCAGCTCGACAGGCCGTTGTTGATGAACCAGCCGTCGAGGAAGTCGACGAGGTCGACGCCCGAGACGCCGGCGCCGCCGCGCAGCGACGCGAACTTGAGGAACGCCTCGACCGCCACCACGAGGACGTGCGAGCCGGAGACCTGGTCGTCGTCGTTGCCGGGCGAATCGGACATGTCCCACAGGATCTCCGCGATCATGTCCTCGCTGACGTTCTGACTCATCGATCCGTTGCCGTTCGCCGTGGTGTTCGAGGTGTCGGCATTGAACGCGAAGCCGCCGCCCGCATTCGAGTCGGCGTAGATCGGCTTGTTGGTGATCGCCATCGAGAAGTACGTCGAGAAGCCCTCCGACCAGGCGAGCGTCGGATCCGTGGGGCTGCCATCGTGCCCACCGCCGGGGCTATCGCTGCGACCGTAGACGTCCTCGATCCAGTGACCTGCCTCGTGGAGGATCACGGTGTCGTCGTAGCCGTCGCTGTCCGACTCCTCGCCGAGCAGGAACAGCGTCGAGCCGAAGTAGAACGTGCCGTCCTGGTTGCCGTCGTGCCACAGCGCGTCGATCTGCTCGGGGTTGCGGCCGGGGAACATCGTCGGGATCTGGTCCATGACGTCGATCAGGACATCGAAGATGTTGAACGCCTCGGCGACGCCCGACGCCATCGGGACCAGCACGTCCTGCGTGCCACTCGCGAGCCCGAACGTCGCGCCGCCGAACGCGTGGATGATCTCGGTCCGCGCGTGGCGAACATTGATCGGTCGATTCGGTAGCGTGCTGGTGGCGACGACCTGGACGTGAACCTTCGCGTTGGTGATGCCGTCGACCTCGAACATGTACTCGCCGTTGTCGTCGCTCACCGTCGACGCCAGCATCGCGCTGTTCGAATCGACGACGAGGTTGACGAGCACGCCGCGCGCGGGCTTCGGCATCGGGTTGCCGAGCGGGCCGGCGTTGAGCTGCGGGCGATCTTCGTAGCGAACCGTGCCGGTGATGACGAAGTGACCGGGCTCGCCGGGCGGCAGGTCGTCTTCGCCGCCGCCACACGCGAGCAACGCGATCGCGAGCATCGCGAGACAGCGCATCAGCGCACCTCGCCGATCTGACGGCCATCGGGCAGCGTGTAGATCTTGACCTGCTTCGCCGCGCGCAGCTTCGGCTTGCCGACGCGGAGGATCTGGGCGCGATTGCGGCCGCCGGCGCGCGCGGAGCCGACGACATCGAGACCTTCGACGCCGCGCATCGGCACCTCGGTCACCAGCTCGCGGACTTGCCCCGCGGCCGTGGCACCGTAGGAGACCTGCTTGCCGGCGAGCGTCAGCTCGAGGGTCGGGAGGTCGCGGGTGGGCGTGGCGATCAGGCGGACTTCATAGCCGCTCTTGATGGCCCTCGATTCGAGGCGAATCTCGACGGGAGCCGAGGGTTTGAGCTTGCGGTCGGCACTGGCGGGAGCGCAGAGCAGACCCATGGCCAGGGTCACGAGAACAAAACGCACGTACTTCATATACGCGAGTGCCGGCCCCGGGTTCACGACCTAACCACTCTCACGACCTTTCAGCCGTGATTGCGAACACTAACGCGGACGCCTCGTCGGGGCTTTCTTGCGCATCGACTGGGTCTTCGAGGCGGGCGCCCGGGACGACGGCCAGTTGACCTCGGGAGGCGGGTACGCGGGACGGGCCAGGAGATATCCCTGGCCGTAGCGCGCCCCCGAATCCATGACCGCCTCGAGCTCGTCGACCGTCTCGATGCCTTCGGCGACCACCATCGCATCGAGCTCCTGGCAGAGCACGACGATGCCGCACACCAGCTTGAACAGGCGCGAGTCGTGCGTCAGGCCGGCGACCAGCTCGCGATCGAGCTTGACGATGCGCGGCTCGAGGTCGGCGATGTACTTGAGGTTGGAGTAGCCGGCGCCGAGATCGTCGACGACGAGGTAGATGCCGCGACCGCGAACCTCGGACAGGATCGACTTGCAGAGCTCGAAGTGCGAGAGCGGAACGCCCTCGGTGATCTCGAGATAGATGTCCTTGTCGTGGTCGAAGATCGGGTCGTCGGGCTGGACGATGAAGCGCTCGTTGAGCTCGGCCGGGTGGACGTTGAGGAACAGCGGATAGTTGTCGCAGCTCGCGACCGCCATCTCGCGGATCAGCCTGCCGAGCTCGCCGACGCACGAGTGATCGATCGCCGCGGCGAACAGCGCCATCGGGGTCTCGAACTCGGGCGCCTTCGAGCGCACCAGCGCCTCGTACGCGAACACCCGCTGGGTCCGGAGGTCGACCACCGGCTGATAGACGACCCTGACGTCCCGCGCGTCGAGCACCCGCCGGATCGAGAGGCTAGGCGGCAGGGTTCGGCTGTTGCGGTTCATCGAGAGAAGGCCGTCATTCTAACGACCTGGCTCGAATCGTCGGTTGCGAGTGGGGTAATTTTCGTTGCTTTCCGCGAGGCAACCCCGCTACAAGCTCGCCGGAGGGCCACCGTGAAGGTATTCGGGACGTTCTTTCTGGTTCTGTGCGCGTGCAGTCCGTCGCCGCGTGACACCGCGAGCAGCACGCCTCCCGTGATGCCCACCGCCGGCCCTGCAGGTCAGGTCAACGTCGCCGACGCGAACCTCGAGCGCTATCAGCGGATCGTTCGCAACGTCGCCGACTGTCCGCTCGAGGGCTATCAGATCGTGCCGACCTGCCCGGGCATGCACGAGCTCGCCGCCGGCATCTCCGGGGTTCCCGTCGACGTGCGCGCCGAGCTCGGGCGTTCGATGATCTCGCATGCGTCGCCCGCCGTTCGCGTCAAGGCGGCGGAGCTGATGAACGTCGCGCACGGTGTCGGGCCGTCGCCGGAGAGCCAGAACGCGATCGCCGAGGCGGCTGGCCGCGAGAAGCATCCCGGCGTGCTGCGCGCGTTCATTCGCGTGATCGCCGACAAGGGTGCCGAGAATCCGAAGGTCGGCGCCGTGCTCCTCGCGGCGGCGGATCACGCCGACAAGAGCGTGCGGCTCCAGGCGGTGTACGCGCTGACGTCGCAGGCCAATCGCGGGCTCGCCGATGGCAGCACCAAGCTCGCGCGCCTCGCCGAGAAGGATCCCGATGCCAAGGTCCGCACCACCGCGTGCGAGTACGCCGGCAAGCTCGGCGGCGATGACCTGCTGCCGCTCTACGAGAAGCTGACTGCGAGCGCTGCGGATCCGGATCTCTATGCCGCGTGCATGGAAGGTCTGGTGCGGATGTTCCACAACCAGCCGGTCCTCGACACCGCGAACGAGAAGGCGTATCGGCTGTTCCTCGCCCGCCTCGCGAAGTCGCCGCGCAGCGAGCAATCGCCGCCGTGGAGCGTGATGTCGACGTTCTGCTACTACTCGCACGGCGGTGACGAGACCAGGCTCGCCGACTGGAAGAAGCGCGCGCCGTGGTTCGATGCGAACGAGGTGAAGCGCGTGATGACGTCGGTGATCTCCGACAAGGCCACGAGCTGGATGGCGCGCGCCGCCGCGATCGAATCGATGGTCGGCCTCGGCGCGACCAAGCCGGAGCTCGAGGCGCTGCGCGAGCACATCGATCCGAAGGACAAGAGCACGCTCGACAAGCTGGTGTCGGCGATCTCGAACTGACGTGCCGGTCGATCCGTCGCCCGTCGTGCTGTGCGCCGCCTCGTGGCGGCCGAGCAAGAACTGGGCATCGACGGTGCGGCCCGCCTACGAGACCCTGATCGGTGGTGCCACCGGGAAGGTCGCGGCGTACGCGTGGGCCGATCTCGTGATGATGATGGGGGACACGCGTGCGGCGCCACTCGCGTTGATCGTCGTGCTGCACGCCGAGCGCGTGCTCGGCTCGTTCGACGATCGCCGGCTCGCGTCACACCGCAACCTGTGCCTGATGGATCTCGGGCTGGCGCACGTCGACGGTCCGGTCCGGATCGCCGCGCTTCACGATCCCGATGTCGTGCCGACCGACGTGCCCGGCTTCGAAGGCTGGCTGGCGCGCGCGTTGATCCCGTTCGACGGCGACCTCGAGCGCGCGGCGTGGTTTGCCCTCCGGACCGCCTGCGTCCGGACCGGCGTCCTCGACGGACCCGACCCGACTCCCTGAGCCCGGTCGTTCGGCTCGGCGCCGGCATGACGCGCGATCTGCGAGCTGTCATGATGAGGCGTGCATCGTTTCTTCGTGATCGCGTTGCTGATCGGGTGTGGCGGGAAGAAGGACGAACCGAAACCGGAGCCGTCGCCGAAGCCGCCGGATGCCGCGGTGGCCAAGCAGGAGCCGCCGCCCGCGCCGGATGCATCGCAAGGCCGGCCGCTCGACGACAAGCCGCCGCCGCCGATCGTCAAGCCGGTCGAGGGTGACTGCAACCGCAAGAACGAGGACGTCGCGCTCGTCGCCGCGTGCGAGTACCGCTGCCGCGAGAAGAAGGAAGCCGAGGCGTGTGCGATCGGCGCCAGCAAGCTCTACAAGGGCGACGGCGTCAAGGCCGATGCGAAGAAGGGCGAGGAGCTCGTCCGGCTCGCCTGCGAGCTCGAGAGCGCCGACGGTTGCGTCTATCTCGCGCGGCTCGATACCGCGAAGGCGGATGACCTGACCGCGAAGGCGACCACGTACTTCGAGCGCGATTGCACCGCCGATCAGGCGCTCGCGTGCATCGGCCTCGCCGATCGCGTGAAGGGCTTCGACGAGGCGCGCGGGACCGAGACGATGAAGAAGGGGCTCGACCTCGCCCTCAAGGGCTGCGACGCGAACGACGGGACGCTGTGCTTCGCCGCCTCGCAGATCCTCGACGCCGGTGGCCTCGGGATCGACAAGGACGTGATCCGCGCGGCCGAGCTGCGCAAGCGCGCGTGCGAGGGCGGCCACGCGTCGACCTGCATGCGGCTGTCGACGGAGACCGACAAGGACGACAAGCGGCAGGCGCTGGTCGACAAGGCGTGCACGCTCGGGCTGCGCAAGGCATGCGCGCAGCTCGCGATGGAGCTGTCCGCGAAGAACACGACGAAGGCGGCGAAGATGATCGAGCGTGCCTGTCAGCTCGGCGACGGCGAGTGGTGCGTGCGGATCGGCGAGGACTTCGCGAAGGCGAACGACAAGGACAAGGCGATCGAGATGTTCACCAAGGCATGCGCGGCCGGCTTCGAGGGTGGCTGCGCGCAGGCCCGCGCGCTCGGCGCGAAGTGAGCGATCACGGGCACGCGGTGGTGATCACGTTCGCGTAGTCCAGCACGTCCGCGCTGTCCACCTCGTACTCGCCCATGAACTCGACCACCACGGCTCGAAGATCGAACGTCGCGCCCACGCAGAGGCCGACCTGCACGCCGGCGGGGGAGAACAGCTTGATGATCGCATTCGAGCTCAGCTGAACCGTGAAGATGTTCGGCGGCGTGTGCGCCGTCACCGTGCCGCGCTGGATGCGCACCAGCTCGCCCTCGAGATCCTCGTTCGGCGCGATGGTGAGCAGCTGCGAGAGCGCATCGAGGTTCGCCGAGCCGTTGTCGTTCTCGACGATCGTGGCCGCGAGGATCTGCTTGTTGCCGCTGAACGTCCCCATCTGGGTGACGTGAAGCTTCACCGTGTTCCCCGGCACCATGTCGGGCAACGGCATCGCAGCCGGCACGAACATCGAGAGGCCGGGACCGCTCTGATCGCGCTGCAGGTGCAGGTTGCGCTGGCGCAAGTACGTGTGCGTGACGACGACGGTGACGTTCGCCGGTCCATCCGGGATCGCGCGCAGGGCCGCCACCGAAACCTCTTCGGGCTCCTCGGGGCCATCAACGATGGGGCCGTCGGGATCCGGTGCATCCGATGGCGTCTCCAGCACCTCACCACAACCACCGCAGAGCAACGCGACGAACAGCACCCCTCTCATCCGCAGATCCTAACTCAGAATGGTCAGTGATACGTCGAGCAGGTCGTCATGTAGGTCGTCTGCGGCCCGGTCGGAGTGTCGTACGTGAGCGACGGCACGCTCTCGCAGATGCACACGGGACCGGGCACCTGACTCATGTACGCGCGCGCGACCTTCTTCCAGTAGCGGCGCTTCGAACGCAGCTCCGCGGAGTCGGGATCGATGACGACTTCCTCCGGATCGGCAATCACCGCGCGCGCGACATTCGAAGGCGCCGGTGGTTGGTGATGCGTGCAGGCTCCGAAAATGACGACGGCCAGCAAGCTGCGCACGTCTCGAGAGACAGCCGCGGCCGCTGGCCGGTTTCGAGGATTTTGAATCCTAGCGGGACATGCCGAGCTCGGACGACTTCAGCTGCGGGCGCTTCGGGTCCGGCCAGTCGATGTGGAAGAACTCGCCACGCGGCGCATCGACGCGCTCGTAGGTGTGCGCGCCGAAGTAATCGCGCTGCGCCTGCAGCAGGTTCGCCGGCAGCACTTCCGCGCGGTAGCTGTCGTAGTACGACAGCGCCGACGAGAACACCGGGACCGGCGTGCCGTCGAGCGCCGCGCGGGCGACGACCTTGCGCCAGTTGTCCTGCGCCTTGTGGACCTGCTCGCTGAAGTACGGGTCGACGAGCAGGTTGTCGAGCTTCGCGTTCTTCTCGAACGCTTCGGTGATCTTCTGCAGGAACCGCGCGCGGATGATGCAGCCGCCGCGGAAGATCTGCGCGATCGCCGCCAGGTTGAGGTCCCACTTGTAGTCGATCGAGGCCTGCGCGTAGAGCTCGAAGCCCTGCGCGTAGCAGCACAGCTTGCTGCAGTACAGCGCATCGCGAACCGCCTCGACGGTGACCTCGATGCCCTTACCGAGGTTGCCCTGCGAGCCCTTGAGGATCTTCGACGCGCGAACGCGCTCCTCCTTCTGGCTCGAGATCAGGCGCGCGAACACGGCCTCGGCGACCGACGCGGCGGGGATGCCGAGATCGAGCGCGTTGACCGAGGTCCACTTGCCGGTGCCCTTCTGGCCGGCGCTGTCGAGGACGACGTCGACGAACGGCTTGCCGGTCACGGGATCCTTCTGCTGGAGCACGTCGGCGCTGATCTCCATCAGGAAGGAGTCGAGGTCGCCCTGGTTCCACTCCTTGAAGATCGCGCTGATCTCGGCCGGCGACTTGCCGAGCGAGTTGCGGAGGATCGAGTACGCCTCGCAGATCAGCTGCATGTCGCCGTACTCGATGCCGTTGTGCACCATCTTCACGTAGTGACCGGCGCCGTCGGGGCCGATGTACGTGGTGCACGGGACGCCGCCCTTGACGGGCTTGCCGGGAGCTGCGCCGGTGAGCGGCTTGCCGGTCTTCTCGTCGACCTTGGCCGCGATCGCCATCCAGACGGGCTTGAGGATCTCCCACGACTCCTTCTTGCCGCCCGGCATCAGCGACGGTCCGAAGCGCGCACCTTCTTCACCGCCGGAGACGCCCGAGCCGACGAACAGGATGCCCTTCTCGTTGAGCGCCTTCTCGCGGCGGATCGTGTCGGTGTAGAGCGCGTTGCCGCCATCGACGACGACGTCGCCCTTGTCGAGGTGCGGAACGAGCGAATCGATCACCGCGTCGGTCGGGCCGCCGGCCTTGACGAGGATGATGATGCGGCGCGGCTGCTTGATCGACTTGACGAAGTCGGAGAGCTCGGCGCCCGGGACCAGCCCACCACCGCTATCGCCGAACACGTTCGGCGGATTGTCGTCGACGAACTTCTGTGTGGTGGCAGTCGTACGGTTGTAGACGGCGACCTTGAAGCCATGATCGGCCATGTTGAGGACCAGGTTCTGGCCCATGACGGCGAGGCCAACGAGGCCCACGTCGGCGCTGTTCGGTGCTGGTTTCGCAAAGCCCATGTCATCTCCCTCGATTCTGAGACGGGCAGCATCCCGGATCGCTCGTCGACGATCAAGCGACCCCGCCGCTCGATTACACCCAATCAGCGACGGCGGGGACGCGAAGCTGGGAGACGTCGAGGACGATGCCGAAGTGCTGGGCGAGGGCGGTCTGCAGATCGGCGCGATCGGCGAGCTTGCGGCGAACACCGTCGACGGTGAGCTCGTCGTCGAGGATGCGAATCGTGTCGCCACCGACGAACATCCGCATCATCAGCCGCGACGTGAAGTGCGACTTCGGGTGTGTGGCCGTGAAGTGGTTCGCCATCACGAAGTCGATCGGGTGATCCGGAGTCATCGGCGTCACCCACGCGTCGATCATCGCATCGGGAGTGCGCACCTTCATCGTCCAGTCACCGGCGTCGCGCTCCAGCCAGTACGTCATCTCCTTCGCGGCGCCGGGGCGCGACACGACCTCGACGCCATCGAACGGCACCGGTACGAGTGGCGCGAGCCCACCGAAGCCGGGATCGAGGACGAAGCCACCTTCCGGCAGCTCGACGGACAGCAACATGTGCGTGCGCGGCGCGAGGTGCGTCGGCGTCTCGACGGTGACGCGGGCCGAGTGACGCTGGACCTGGAAGCCGATCCGCTCGAGGACCGCGTGAAACAGCGTGGCGTGCTCGTAGCAGTAACCGCCGCGCTTGCGATCGACGAGCTTGTCCTGCAGCGCATCGAGCTCGAGCGATGGCGGCTTGCCCATCAGCACGTCGAGGTTCTCGAACGGGATCGAGGTCATGTGGTGGTGGAGCAGCTCCCTCACCGTGGCGAGCGTCGGCGACACCGGATCGGTCCAGCCGATGCGCGCGAAGTAGCGATCGAGATCGAGCGTCACGCGTCTAGCGTAGCTCCAGATGGAGAAACTGGTTGAACTCGCTCGCGGTGTAATCGCCGAACGCCGGGCCGTTGACGAAGCCGTGCTTGCGGTAGAGCGCGAGCGCGGGCTCGAACGCCTCGCCCGATCCGGTCTCGAGACTGACGCGGCGATAACCACGGGCGCGCGCGAGATCGAGCAGGTGCTCCAGCATCGCGCGGCCGGCACCGCGCCGGAGATGCTTCGCGGTGGTGCGCATCGACTTGAGCTCGCCGGTGCGCGCATCGAGCTCCTTGAGCGCACCGCAGCCGAGCAGCTCCTCGCCGTCCCACACGGTGAAGAACGAGATCGCGGGCTGTTGCAAGCCGGACAGATCGAGCGCGAACACCTGATCGGGAGGCGAGCTCGCGTGCATCCCGGCGAGGTGCTCGCGCAGGAGGTCGCGCACGCGCGGATCGTCGAAGTCGCCGGGGCGGATGACCATCGACGCGAGCATGCCTCACATCTGCGCGATCTCGCGTAAGGTGGAGCGCGTGCTCGCCGAGATCCTTCATGTCTGTCGCCACGCACCCGGCGTCCTCGCGCTCAAGAAAAAGCTGCCGCAGGACGAGCTCTACGCGGAGCTGATCGGTCGCGCCGATCGCGCGGGGCTCGCGGATCGCCGGCGCGCGCTGGTCTCCGATCTGCGCGGCACGGTGGTCGAGGTCGGGTGCGGCACCGGCGCGATGTTTCCTTATTACGAGGGCGCACGCGTCATCGGCATCGAACCGGATGCCGCGTTCGCCGCGAAGGGACGCGAGGCCGCGCGCGGCAAGTCGATCGAGGTGCTCGACGGGAGCGGCGAGCAGCTGCCGCTCGCCGATGCGTCGGCCGACGCCGCGGTGCTCGCGCTGGTGCTCTGTTCAGTGCCCGACGAGGATGCCGTGTGTCGCGAGGTCGCGCGCGTCGTCAAGCCCGGCGGCCAGATCCGGTTGATCGAGCACGTTCGCAGTGAGCGCCGCGTCGCGGGCGCACTGATGAAGGCGGTCAATCCGCTGTGGCTCAAGCTCAACGAGCAGGGCTGCAACATGGATCGCGATCCGCTTCCGGCGCTCGAGCGTGCGGGGCTGCGCGTCGAATCGATCGACGCGTTTCAGATCTGGAGCGCGGGCATTCCCGCGTTTCCGATGCGTGCGATCATGGCGACTCGGTCCGGTTAGCGGACAGCTCCTACACCGTGGGAATGCCCGCCACTTCGCCGCAGAGGCGAAACTGGGCGGGAGCGCAAAGGGGCGTGACGAGCTGGCGCAGCTTGCACAATTACCGAGAGAGCGCCCTCGCTTGCCGCTGCGCGCCGCGGATGACAGCAGCTATCTGTTCATCTGGCAGGAGGATCGACGGAAATCGGCGGCGCGCGCCTACATCGGTCGCCACCTACGCCACATCGCCCGACCGCAAATGTCGCCGCGCTTACGAGCGCCGAGCAGCACCGAGAACGCGCGGTCACGATCACACGTGCGCTCTCCCTTACTGACAGAGCGTCAACAAGGAATTGCGCGTGTTGTGCACGAGGCGCTGGCACTCGCGGTGAACAAACGAGACCCGCCATGCGCACGCTCAAGCTTTCAGTTCTGATCTCGATCGTTGCGGGTTGTCAGCAAGGGGCGCCGGGTGGTGGGGAGAGCAAGGACAACCGTGACGATCTCTCCGATGTGGACTCGGCGCTCGCTGGGCTGCCCGAAGCCACCGTGATCGAGACGCACGCGGACGGCTTACCCCGGTTCGTGATCGGCGAGCTCGCGAAGGTCGGTGACATGCAGACCGATGACGTCGCGGCGGCGGATCAGGCACTGCGAGGTTCTCTGGCCCCGGTGCTCGCGGTGTTCCGGCTGACCAACGACGACCTCGTGCTTCGCAAGATGAGCGTCGACGACGAGGGCGGCCGCCACTTCCGCTACGACCAGGTCTACGACGGCATGCCGGTGATCGGCGGCGAGCTCGTGGTTCACGTCGACGTCAAGGGCGCGATCAATGCGGTCAACGGCACCGCGCGTGGCGACATCGAGGGACTCGGTGCGAGCCCGATCTCGGAAGCGACCGCGATGAGCACGATCGCGCGCGACATCCGGTTCGCCGGCCTGACGACCGAGAGCCCGAGGCGCGTGATGATCCAGACCGACGATGGCGTGCTGCACGCCGCGTACGAGGCGATCGCGACCGGCATGCGTGGCGATGACCCGGTGCGCGACAAGGTCTACGTCGATGTCGACACCAACCAGGTGGTCGCCGTCTATCCGACGATCCACTTCGCGCGCAATCGCCGGATCTACAGCGCGAACAACGGCACGTCGCTGCCGGGCACGCTGAAGCGCAGCGAGGGGCAGGGCGCCTCGACCGATACCGCGGTCAACGCCTCGTACGACAACGCCGGCAACACCTACGACGCGTACGCGATGTTCTGGAATCGCGACTCGTACGACAACAACGGCGCGACGCTGACGCAGACGGTTCACTACTCGCAGAACTACTGCAACGCGTTCTGGAACGGCTCGCAGATGGTGTACGGCGACGGCTCGCCCAGCCAGGGCTGCGGCTCGCTGGCGACCAGCCTCGACGTCACCGGTCACGAGATGACGCACGCGGTGACCGAGCGCGAGTCCGGCCTCAACTACAGCGGCGAGTCGGGCGGCATGAACGAGGCGATGTCCGACATGTTCGGCGCGTTCGTCGAGGCGTGGGTCGACGGCGGCAAGACCGGCACGCTCGCGAACAACGCGAACGTGTGGCTGATCGGCGACGAGGTGCTGCCGCCGTTCCTCCGCAACATGTGTGACCCGGCCGCCGACGGTGCGTCGCGCGACGTGTGGTCGAGCTCGCTCGGCAACGTCGACGTCCACTACTCGTCGGGTCCGGCGAACCTGATGTTCTGCCTGCTCTCGAAAGGCGGCACGCATCCGCGCGGCAAGACGACGACGAACGTGCCGGCGATCGGCATGGAGAAGGCGATCCGGATCGTCTACAAGGCGCAGGTCGATTACCTGACCTCGACGTCGAGGTACTCGAACTTCCGCACCGCGATGGAGCAGTCGGCGACCGCGCTCGGTTACGACCAGGCGACGCGCGATGCGGTAGGTTGCGCGTTCGCCGCGATCTCGGTCGGCACCGCGCCGTCCTCGTGTGGTGGCACGCCGCCGCCGCCGCCGCCGACCGACGGCGTGCTGCAGAACGGCGTCGCGCAGACCAACCTCTCGGGTGCCGCCGACAGCCAGCGGTTCTGGAGCATCGACGTGCCCGCCGGCCAGACGCAGCTGACGATCAACATCACGGGTGGCAGCGGCGACGCCGACCTCTACGTCCAGTCGGGCACCAAGCCGACGCTGGCGCAGTACCAGTGCCGCCCCTACAAGAACGGCAACACGGAGAGCTGCGTGTTCTCGCCGCCGACGCAGGGCAAGTACTACGTGATGCTGCACGCCTACGCGCAGTACTCGGGCGTCTCGCTGACCGCGACGTACAGCGCGGATACGCAGACCGGCGATCCGTACCTGACGAACGGCGTCGCGGTCACCAACCTGTCGGGCGCGAGCGGGTCGGCGAAGTACTTCCGCATCGCCACCCCGGCCGGCAGGACGCTGACCATCAAGACCAGCGGCGGCTCGGGTGACGCCGAC
Source organism: Pseudomonadota bacterium (assembly GCA_023430775.1). Taxonomy (GTDB): domain Bacteria; phylum Myxococcota_A; class Polyangia; order Haliangiales; family Haliangiaceae; genus JABFXX01. The sequence goes on along the minus strand of JAEYYY010000558.1, from coordinate 8,738 downwards.
CTCTACACGCGGTTCGGCCAGCGGCCGACGACGTCGAGCTACGCGTGCCGGCCGTACCGCACCGGCAACGCCGAGACCTGCACGACCAGCAACACCAGCGCCGGTGACTACTACGTCATGCTGCGCGGTTACACGAGCTACTCCGGCGTACAGCTGATCGGCAGTTACTGATCCAAACCTCGTGACTCGCGCGCCGCGGGCGCCGACAGTGATGGCATGCGCAGTCTCCTGCTCGCCATCCTGCTGGCCAGTCCCGCGGCGCTTGCCGCTCCCGTCGACAACAAGGCGCCGCCATCGCAGGCCGAAGACAAGTTCCCGATCCCGAAGGACGCCACCGGTGGCGATGCGGCGCCGGGCGGCGGCGGCAAGATCGTGATGTACAAGGTGCCGCGCGGAAAGACCGCGGTCGCCGCCGAGGTCAAGCAGTCGCTGACCAAGGGCGGCTGGAAGATCACCAACGACGGCACGGCGTCACCGTCGGGGCGCTCGATCCGCATGGAGGTGACCTCGAAGAGCGGCAAGCTCTACAAGGTCAGCTTCACCGGTGTGGATGACAAGGAGAGCGCGATCATCCTGACGCTGCCGTAGCTACGTCGGGCAGCGCTCGCACATCGGACCGTCGGCGGTCATCAGCGTCGAGCTCGCGGGCACGTGATTGCGGCAGCGCACGCACGTCAGCTGGTGCGTCGGCGCGGCCTGCTTCGCCTGCGCGAACACCTCGTTCATGCTCGTCGGGCCCGACGGCAACTTCGGCAGCGCGGAGGCCGCCTCTTCCATCGCCGCCTCGAGCCGGGCGTCGAGCAAGCGCTCGTCGAGGACGTTGGAGTCCTTGAGCGTCCGGGTGAGCACGGTCAGCGCGGTGCGCAGGAACACCACCTCGCGAGCCAGGTTGTTGAGCCGCGTCTCGTTGTTGTTCGCCGTGTACTGCGCCGCGTGGGCGGCACCTGCGGCGACGTCCGCGGCATCGTGCGCTTCGTTGATCTTCTGCGCTTCCCACCACGACAGGCGGTCATCGAGAAGCAGCTGCCAGAAACCAATTCTCCCCATGCGGGGAACGCTATCAGCCTTTCATCATCTCGGCGGCGCGCTTCTGCATTTCTTCGCGCGACAGCTCCTCGACGACCGCGCAGATCGTCCACCGGTTGCCGCCCGGGTCGCACACGGTGGCGCTGCGATAGCCGTAGAACTGGTTCTTCGGCTCGGCCTCGGAGACCGCGCCGCACGCCAGCGCCTTCTTGTACGCCGCGTCGACGGCATCGCCATCGTCGACGTAATACGACAGCATCGCGGGCATGGCCGGCATGCCGTGCTCGGCATTCGACTCGCCGAACATCACGACCGAGTCGCCGATCATGATCTCGCAGTGCGCGATCGCGCCGCCGGGCATCTCGTACTTGTCGACCACCTTGCCTCCCCATGCCTTCTCGATGAACGCCAGGACCTTCGACGCTTCCGGCACCGAGAAGCCGGGGGTGATCGTGTGGTGACCTTCGGGACGTTTGATCTTTGCCATCGCCATTTCCTCCGCCCGCAACCTACTCGATCGAGTCCGCTGATCCAGTCGAGAACCCGGTTCGCCGCTGACAAACGTGACAGCTTCGCGTCAGGTTTCGTGCGCCGGCGCTCGGTCTGATCGCGGCGAGGCTACTTCGCGACGACGCCCGCGCTGACGAGCAAGGCGACGACGATACCCATCAGGGATTCGCCGGCGATCAGACCCGACGCGACGGGGATGACGTGGGAGCCCTGCTGGCGGCGATTGAGCCACTCGCCGATCGCGGCACCCGCGAACATCACCACACTGTTCGCGCCGGGGATCACCATCGCGATGCCGAGGCCGTTTGCCGATGGCACGTACGGCTTGACCCTCTTCGGCGCGAACTTCTCGAACAGCGCGAGCGTGGTGCCGATGCCGACGCCGACGAGCATCGCGATCTGCACCGAGGGCTGTAGCGAATCGAGCCCGTTCGCGAACGCGCGCGACACGCCTTCCCACACCAGGCACGAGGGCGCCGGCCACTCGGGATTTCCGAGCACCGACGGGTCGGGGATGATGATGCGGAACGCGGGAACGATGAAGATCGCTCCGGCGACGACGCCGAACAGCTGCGCGTAGAACTGGTGGCGCGGCTTGGCGCCGAGCAACCAGCCGGTCTTCAGCGTGGTGAGCAGATCGGCGGCGTGCAGACCGATGCCACCGGTGACGTTGGCCGCCATGATGTTGCCCGACAGGTTGCCCGGGGTGACCGCACCGAACGTCATCTGGGTGACCGGACCGAGGGCCTTGGTGGGCGTGATGTCGGTCTCGCCGGTGACGCGCGCCGCGACGAAGCCCATCAGGATCGCGAGGAACGCGGCGAGCACGCCGGCCCACGCCGGGATGCCGAAGATCCACGCCATCAGGAAGATCACGATCGGCGCGAGCAGCAGGAAGCCGACCGGGAACCACCAGCCCGGTGACTCGACGTCCTCGATCGCGTTGTCGGCGGTGACCACCGGCCTCGGCTTGTTGCTGAACAGCTTGCCGATGCCCGAGAACGAACGGCCGAGCGCCTTGTAGTCGAGGGCGAACGAGGTGAGGCCGGCGCTGACGAGGATCGCGGCGCCGGGCCACAGCGTCCACTGGACGATCGCCTTGTAGCTGTTCTTGTCGGGCGCGATCGTGACGTAGCCCTGCGACGCCAGCCACGGCGCGAGCACGAGGTAGGTCAGCACGCTGCCGACCAGCAGCGACCAGCCGGTGCGGAAGCTCATCAATGCGCCCGCGCCGATCAGCACGACCTCGGCGGGGAGGTACATCGACCAGCAGATCAGCGCGTAGCCACCGACCTCGATCGGGAGATCGAAGTGCTCGGGGATGATCTTGAACACGCTGACGCACGTCTTGAGAGCGACGCCGATCGCGACCGCGATCAACAGCGCCTTCAGTGCACTCCTCGTCTTGCTGCTATCGCCCGCCGAGTGGAGCGAGCGAATGGTCTCGGCGGTGGCCGTGCCGGTGGGGAAGGCGAGCCCCTCCTGGTTGATCAGCTGGCGCTTGATCGGGATCGCCACGAACACGCCCATCGCTGCGATCACCGCGAACCACACCATCATCTGCAGCACGCCGGGACCTTCGGCGGGCTCGCGCGACAGCAGGAAGCCACTCTCGAGCGCGTCCCACATATGGGGGACCAGCATCGGCGGCGTCAGCACCATGAGGAGCGCGCCGTACGCCGCCATGTTGCCGCCGCCGGTCATGTACCCCGCGCCCGAGGCGACCGTGGTGAGCGCGTTGTTCTCGAGCGCGCCGAGCGGCTGCTTGAGGATCCGAGCCTTGTGCAGCACCTGGAACGCGCCGAACGCGACCATGCAGGCGGTCAGCGTGACCCCGAGTAACCACCCCGTCTTGAAGAACACGTAGAGGTTCGACAGGCACATCACCGCGCCGATCAGAACTCCTGCGACCACGGCGCGCACCGTGAGGTTGGGCTCGTGAGGCCGATAAACCTCGCGCAGCCAGCGAGCTTCCGGATCTTCGGTGGCTGCGGTGGCCGGATCGACCTCGACGCGCGTCTTATCGGAGCTAGTCATTTAGCTGCGCGAGGTTAGCCCGATGTCAGAGGTTTCGTGCAAGCTTCCGCCCCTCATGGAGACCAACCAGATGACCGAAACCGAAACCGAGACCCCGTCCACCGCCACCGCAGTGGTTGCTCGCTATGCCGAACTGAAGGCCTTGGTCGCCAACATGGAGGCTGATTTCGTCAAGTTCTACAACGGCGGCAACAAGGCTGCGGGTACCCGCGTTCGCAATGCGATGCAGGAGCTCAAGACCTTCGCGCAGACCGTTCGCAACGAGGTGTCTGCGATCAAGAATGAAGGCACGGGCGCGGCGAAGCCCGAGTCCGATTCCGACGCCTGATCGAACGAAGTCACCGTCACGCCGCGATCGCCGTGCGCGATCGCCGGCACGCTGCTTGGCATCGGGCGCGTTCGCACGCGCTACCTGCGTTCGGCTGCTTTCTCCAAGGCGGCCCTTCGCGGCGATGTTCGGGGTGGCGCGCGCTCGGGTTTCGACCGAGTTCACCGCTACAATGCCCGCCATGAGCGACCACCCGACCGACTTCGTCGGTTCGATCCCCGATGCGATCTCCGATGGGATCAAGGCCAAGATCCCCGATGCCGTGGTCACCGTCTCCGGCGGTGGCGGGCACTTCTCGATCGAGGTCGTGTCCCCCGTGTTCGAGGGCAAGTCCATGCTCGAGAGCCAGCGGCTCGTCCTCGGCTCGATCAAGCACCTGATCAACGGCGCGATGCCGCCGGTGCACGCCGTCGATTCGCTGAAGACCCGCGTCCCGTGATGCGCGATTTGCGCAACGGGATTCCTTGTTGACGCTCGGTCAGTAACGGTTAGCGCGTCGGCGCTCGCGATCCGTGCACGAGCATTCGCGCGAGGCCTACGGTTCTTCGCGATGAGGACACCACGCGTCGCGCTGGTGGTCGCCGCGCTATGGGGAGCGTGCGAGCCGTCGCACTCCGAGCGCTCGACCGAACGGGAGTTGGAACCCGGACTCGCTGCAGTTGGCGAAACCCCGGTCCGGATCGCGCCAACAGAATCAGGCGCTTCGAGATCCGGAGTGTCGTGCAAGCCGGAACCGCCGGTGGCGATCGCGATGACGAGTCGCGCGCTGCCCGGCGGCAAGTACGAGCTCACCGCGACCGCGACGCCGAGCGCGAACGTCGATGCGCTCGACCTGTCGTTCGTCGTGCCTCCGGGCGCGACCATCGATCGAGGGAAACAAGGGTTCGGAGTGACGGCGCGCGGTCAGCAGCGCGTGGTCACGGCGATCGTCGAGCCTCGCGATCGCACGACGGACATCTCCGTCGTCGCGCAGGTGCCGGTCGAAGGCATCGCGATGAGCAAGACCGCGATGGTGACCCTCGGCGAGCCGAGGCCGGAGCCGCGCACCAAGGTCTACGCGATGCCGGATGGCGAGCGCGCGCGGGAGGTGCGGCCATGAAGCGCTACCTCCTGATCGCGGTACTCGCCGCGTGCAAGTTTCACGAGCCGACGATGAGCGATGACGACACGATCCCGCCGGGCGACGATGACGCCGTCGTCGATACCTGCGAGGGCGTGCCCGCGGAAGGCGTCTGCACCGACAGCGGTGTGGAGCGCTGCGTGGACGGCGAGATCGTGAGCGAGAGCTGCGTGCTCGGCTGCGAGGTCTCCGAGGGCGTGGCGGCGTGCACGCAGCTCGATTGCTCGGGTGTCGGGCCGCTCGGGCGCTGCGATGGCGAGCTGCTCGCACGCTGCGATGGCGACGGCGTGGTCACCGACTGCGCCGCGGCGGGCCAGATCTGCGGCTACGTCGACGACACCTCCGGATACGGCTGCGTCGATCCGGCGACGCTGCCCGGCAAGCGGGTGACCGGCACGATCACCTGGGAAGATCGACCGCTGTCGCCGGGCCAGCTCGGCGCACCGGTGACCAGGCCGGCCCGCGGCGTGATGGTCGCGGTGATCGACGACGCGACCGATGCGACGCTCGCGACGGTGTCGGCCGCCGACGACGGCACCTATGTCGCGCACTACGAGGCGACCGGCAACGTGCGCGTGGTCGCCTATAGCCGATCGCGTGCCGAGGCGCGTCCCGCGCGCGTGCGCGATGCATCGGGCTATCTCCACGCACTCGGCTCGCAGCCGTTCGCGGCGGGCGCCACCGATCCGGTGAACATCGCGATCACCGCGAACCTGTCGCTCGCCGGTGCCTGGAATGCGCTCGACAACGCGGTCACCGCGATGGACTGGATCCGCGCGCGCGGCCACGACACGATCTCGCCGGTCATCATGTACTGGCAGCTCGGCTCGTCGACGGGCTCGTACTACCAGGGCGGCGACAACTCGCTGCACCTCGACGGTGACGATGGCTGGGACGACGTGGTCGCGCTGCACGAGCTCGGCCACTACATGCAGGACGAGTACTCGGTCAGCAACAACCCCGGTGGCGCGCACGATGGCAGTCCGGCGGATCCGCGACTCGCGTGGGGCGAGGGCGGGGCGACGTGGTTCGCGATCGCGATCCGCGGCATGCCGTACTACATCGACTACTCGGCCGGCGGCGGCTGGTCCGTCGAGCTCGAGGATCGCGCGCATGTCGCGAACATGAGCAGCAGCATGTCGCAGTACATCAGCGAGTGGATGGTGGCCGAGGTGCTCTACGACATCGGCGATGGCGACGGTGGCGATAACGATCCGGTGACCGCGACGCACCCCGAGGTCTGGGACGTGCTGGCGGGATACATGCTGTCGGCGACGTCGCGCGGCTTCACCGGGGCCGACCTCGTCGAGTTCCTCGATGGCTGGTTCATGACGCACGGGATGGCGAGCTGCAGTCAGATGGAATCGCTGCTCGTCGGGCGCTACAAGTTCCCCTACGACTTCGCGGGACCTGCCGGCGCCTGTCCATAGGGTATAAGTCGGCGTGGTTCGCACGCTGGCTCTCGCCGTCCTCGTTGTCGCGTGCAAGGACCCTCAGCGGCCGACGGCTCCGATCGCGCGCGATCCGCACTCGTATGCGGAGCCGGCGAAGGTGGTGGTGCGCCACCTGTCGCTCGAGCTCGACGTCGACTTCGCGCAGCGCCGGCTTCGGGGCACCGCGAAGCTGAACGTGGCGCGCCACGACCGCGGCGCGCCGCTGCGGCTCGATACCCAGGACCTCGCGATCGATTCGGTGGTCGATTGCTCGTCGCAGCGACCGCTCGCGTTCGCCGTCGATCGCCCGCATCCGGTGCTCGGCAGCCAGCTCGTCATCCAGGCGCCCGGTGATTGCGTCGCGATCGCGTACGAGACGTCGCCGAACGCGCGCGCGCTCCTGTGGGTGGAGCCCGCCGGTACCGCGGGCAAGCAGTCGCCGATGCTGTTCACGCAATCGCAGGCGATCCTGGCGCGCAGCTGGGTGCCGCTCCAGGACACGCCATCGGTGCGGTTCTCGTACGACGCGACGATCCGCGTGCCCGACGGGATGTGGGCCGTGATGTCGGCGAGCAACATGCAGTCGCCGCCGGCGGATCGGATCTGGAAGTTCACGATGGAGCGGCCGATCCCTTCGTACCTGCTCGCGCTCGCCGTCGGTGACTTCGCGTTCCGGCCGATCGGCTCGCGCACCGGCATCTACGCCGAGCCATCGATGGTCGATGCCGCGGCCGCCGAGTTCGGCGAGGTCGACGCGATGATGGCGACGGCGGAGAAGCTGTACGGTCCGTACGCCTGGGGCCGCTACGACATGCTCGTGCTGCCGCCGAGCTTTCCGTATGGCGGGATGGAGAACCCGCGGCTGACGTTTCTCACCCCGACGGTGATCACCGGCGATCGCACGCTGGTCTCGCTGATCGCCCACGAGCTCGCGCACTCGTGGTCCGGCAACCTGGTGACCAACTCGACGTGGGCCGACTTCTGGCTCAACGAGGGCTTCACCACCTACGTCGAGCGCCGGATCATGGAGGCCCTGCGCGGTCGCGAGTACGTCGACATGCAGTGGTCGATCGGGTATCGCGAGCTGGTCGCCGCGTTCGCCGAGACCAAGCCCGCCGATACCAGGCTCGCGCTCGAGTTGAGCGCGGATCGCGATCCGGAAGACGTGTCCGGCGATGCCGCCTACGAGAAGGGCGCGCTGTTCCTGCGCACGCTCGAGGAAGCGTTCGGTCGCGACGTGTTCGACGCGTTCATGCAGCGCCGGTTCGCGCGCCTCGCCTTCTCGTCGACGGACACCGTGACGTTCGAGGCCGACGTCCGCCACGAGCTGATCGAGAAGCTCCCCGGCAAGCTGACCACCGAGCAGCTCGCGACCTGGCTACACGCGCCGGGGCTACCGGCCGACGTCAAGCCGCCGGTGTCGAAGCGTGTCGCCGAGATCGACGCGATCGCGAGCGCGTTCCTCAAGCAGGGGACCCCGGTCGAGGCCGCCGGCTGGAACACGCTCGACTGGGTGGTGTTCCTGCGCGCGCTGCCGAACACGATCACGCTCGAGCGCATGCAGGCACTCGACGCGCGGTACCAGCTGACCGCGAACGCGAATCCCGAGATCGCGATGAACTGGTTGCCGCTGATGGTGCGCGCCGACGGGCGCGAAGCGATTCCCGCGATCGAGAAGTACCTGACCGCGATCGGTCGTCGTCGCAACCTTGGTCCCTTGTATCGCGCGCTCGTCGACAAGGGCGGCAGCTGGCTCGAGCTGGCGCGCCGCACGTTCGAGGTGGCGAAGGCCGGCTATCACCCGACGGTACGCGCGGACTTCGCCCGGCTGCTCGATCCGAAGCCCTGAGCTCAGAGGCGCTTCATGTCGCCGAGCTTGGCGCCATCCGCCGACAGCACGAGCTCGAACGGCGTTCCCTTGGTGCCATCGTCGTTGGTGGGCAGCAGGCGGACGGTGTTGCCCGTCATCTTGTACGTGCCGTAGTTGTCGACGAGGTGCCCGAAGCCGACCACCGAGTAGGTGCCGTTCGGCTGGAACGTGTACTTCTGGCAATGCCGCATCTGGTGCGCGGTTCCGAACTTGTTGCCGCGCGCGTCGCGCTTGCCGCACGCGAACGCCCAGCTGGTGGTGCACCCCTCGAACGTGGTGGCCGTCGTGAAGCCCTGCGGCTTCGGCTGCGCGACGGCGGTGGCGGAGATCAGGAGGAGGGCAAATCCAAGGTTTCGCATCGTGGGTCTATTCCACGCGTGAATCCACGGAGCGGTCTGATCTGCGTAACTGGTC
>JAEYYY010000193.1 GCA_023430775.1 Pseudomonadota bacterium | reverse complement strand
GCGGGGTGCGCGGGCGAGGACTTCGATATCTCCGAGACGACCGACACGGTGCTGGTCGTCGGAGCGGACGTTCGCGTCCCGTTCGGGAACCGGTTCTTCACGTTCGAGCCGCGCGTCGCCGCCGCGTTCGTGCCCCGCGAGGTCGATGCCATCGTCGCCTTCGGGGCGGCTGCGATCATCACGCCGTCGAAAGCGTTCGAGCTCGCGACCTCGATCGAGCGCAGGGAAGAAGCGACGCTGATGCTGGTGTCCGTGACCGGGCGCTACTTCACGGAGTCACTCAGCAGGTTCTAGTTCAAGTAGACGGCGAACATGAAAGACCTGGCGGCCGGCTCACCGGTAATACGAGTAGTCGCGCTCGGGCTCTTCGGCCGCCGGCGTGGTCAACCAGTGCTTGACCGCGTCGACGATCGCCGCGCACTGCGCGACCACCTGGGCGGTGTCCGCGAACGTCATCGCGCGGCTGTCGATCACGAGCCGGAACGCATCGCCGTCGAGCGTCAGCGTGCCGGTGCTCTCCTTGGTGTCCGGCGTGAAGACCGTGACGGCGGTCGGCGTTCCCGCATGGAAGTACTCGTCGGGGGCCGACAGCTCCCAGGTGCGCTCGGGGACGCCGCGGTTGATCGCATCGACGATCGCCTGCGCGATCGGCCGTAGCTTCGCGATCACCGTCACGTGAGCCCGGCACCACACCAGCTGGGCGTCGATGATCGGCGCCTCTCGCGCGGCGAAGTCGGCGAGCTCGGAGAGCGACGCGATGTCGCGCTCCGAATCACCGCAGGTCAGCCGGATGCCCTTGGCGACCGCGCGGAGCGACAGGCCGGCCGGCCAGCGGTACTTGCCGCCGCGCGCGGAGATCACGGCGTTCATGCCCTCGGAGTTGCCCTCGAACTGCAGGCACCAGGCGCCGCGCTGCTTGAGGAAGCGCATGATCGAGAGCGCGGTGTCCATCAGCCCGCCATGCTCGGGTGGCGCGACGACTCCCCACGCCGCCGCGATCCTGGCGATCTGCGTGCGGTTGCGGGCGACGTCCTCGGCCGACTGGAGGTAGCGATTGACGTTGTTCGAGCGCTGCGGGCCGTCGAGCAAGACCTTCTGACCCTCGACGATCGCGATCGTGTGGCGGTCGCTGATGATCGCGTAGGGCTCGTTGGTGTGATGCACGTTGGGATCGAGATCGGGCTCGATCGCGCGCACCGGCACCACGCGCGTGCCGGCGAGATCGCGCGCGAGCTCCTGTGCGAGCGGCAGCCCCCACAGTCTGTCCGCGGTCATTCAGGGAGCTCGGCCGTAGCGGTCTTCGAGGCGAACCACGTCGTCGAGCTCGGTGGTCGACACCTCGAGCAGCTCGGTGTCCTCGATCGCGAGGTAGCGATGGCGCATGCCGGTGGTGATCCGGAACGTGTCGCGCGGTGCGAGCTCGCGCGACTTCGGGGGCTCGCCCTCGGCGAAGTAGATCAGCGTCATCCGCCCCGACAGCACCATGATCGTCTCGTCCTTGACGCGGTGGTACTGCAGCGACAGCGCTTCGCCGGCCTTGATGTGGAGAATCTTGCCGACGTAGTGGTCGGTCTCGGCCCAGATCAGCTCGTGGCCCCAGGGCTTGTCGACGATGCGACTCACTTCAATTTGTCGGGCGGAGTCGGTGCAGGCGCCGGAGTGGAGCCATCGATCGGCGCCGACGCATTCGGATCCTCGGTGGTCGGCATCTCGACCTTCGGGCGCGCACCCGGAATCTCCTCGCGGCGATCGACCTTGCCGTCGAAGTCGTCGTCGTAGAGGATCGCGAGCAGCACGGTGTCCTTGTACTGCTCCCACAGGTCGGGCTGACCGTCGGAGTTGCGATCGCGGCGTACGCTCGTGAGCACGCCCGCGGTGTCGTAGACCTCTTTGACATCGAACTTGCCGTCGAAGTCGGTATCGCGCTCGACCTCGGCGACCTGGCCGGTCTTGGTGTCGTAGACGGCGGCCATGTCCCACTTGCCGTCGTAATCGAAGTCCGCGCGCTCGAACAGGCGGAGACCCTTGCGGTTGAGCGCGACCACCCAGTCCTTGCGGCCGTCGTGGTCGAAATCGACCTGCTTGCAGGTCATGAACTCGACCTTGGTGCCGCCCTCGTCCTCGGTCTTGTAGAGGCGCCAGACATCCGGACGGTTGTCGTGGTTGAGGTCGTACGTGATGACGTTCTTGCCGTTGGTATCGCAGAGCGTGGGATCGACCTTGGGGATCCCGCCGTCCGCGGTGTCCTTCGGCGTGGTGTCGCCCTTCTTACCCTTGCAGGCGGCCAGCGCCAACAGCCCGGAAAGCAGGACAAGTTTCGATAGCTTCGCCATCACGTGACGAGCCTAATCGGGGTCTGACCGACCTGCAACCGTTTGGCCGCGAACTACCTATCCCTATCACTCAGATCACGCTAACTACGACGGGTCTTCGATGTCGTTCCCGTCCGAGCGGATCCGCAACTTCTCGATCATCGCGCATATCGACCACGGCAAGACCACGCTGGCGGATCGCATTCTCGAGGAGTGCGGTGCCGTCACCGCGAGAGAAGCCCAGGCGCAGATGCTCGATTCGATGGATCTCGAGCGCGAGCGCGGCATCACCATCAAGGCGCAGTCGGTCCAGCTCCACTTCAAGGCGAAGGACGGCCAGACCTACCAGCTGCACCTGATCGACACCCCCGGCCACGTCGACTTCCACTACGAGGTCTCGCGATCGCTGTCCGCCTGTGAAGGCGCGCTGCTGGTCGTCGATGCCGCCCAGGGTGTCGAGGCGCAGACGCTGGCGAACGTCTACGTCGCACTCGACAACAACCTCGATATCGTCCCGGTGCTCAACAAGATCGATCTGCCGGTCGCCCGCCCCGACGAGATCAAGAAGCAGATCGAGGACACCATCGGCCTCGACGCGCAGGACGCGTGCCTGGTGTCGGCGAAGACCGGCGTCGGCGTGCACGATATGATCGAGACGCTGATCGAGAAGATCCCGCCGCCGAAGGGCGACCGCGAGGCGCCGCTGTCGGCGCTGATCTTCGACAGCTGGTACGACACCTATCGCGGCGTCGTCGTGCTGGTGCGCGTCAAGGAAGGCCGGATCAAGAAGGGCACCAAGCTCAAGTTCTGGAACACCGGCGTCCAGTACGAGTGCACGATGATCGCGGTCAAGCGGCCGGTCGCCGTCGAGCTCGACGTGCTCGAAGCGGGGCAGGTCGGCATCCTCGCCGCCGCGATCAAGGACATCGCGCACGCCCGCGTCGGCGACACCATCACCGATGCCGATCGCCCGTGCGCGGCGCCGCTACCCGGCTTCAAGACCGTCAAGCCGATGGTGTTCGCGGGTCTGTTCCCGGTCGACGCCGCCGACTATCAGGATCTCAAGGACGCGCTCGGCAAGCTCGTGCTCAACGACGCGTCGGTGACGTACGAGCCGGAGACCTCCGCGGCGCTCGGCTTCGGCTTCCGCACCGGCTTCCTCGGCCTGCTCCACATGGAGATCATCCAGGAGCGTCTGGAGCGCGAGTTCAACCTCAACCTGATCGTCACCGCACCCTCGGTGCGCTACCGGATCCATCTCAACGGCGGCGACATCCTCGAGGTCGACAACCCGGCGAAGGTTCCCGACCAGGGCAAGTACGAGAAGATCGAGGAGCCGATCATCACGGCCACCGTGCACCTGCCGCAGGAGTACGTCGGCCCGATCATGCAGCTCTGCCAGGAGCGCCGCGGCGTCCAGCAGGGGCTGCACTACGATCCGGGTGGTCGCGTCCGCGTCGTCTACGAGATGCCGCTGGCAGAGATCGTGTTCGGGTTCTACGATCGCCTGAAGACGATGTCGCGCGGCTACGCGTCCCTCGACTACGAGCCGGCCGGCTACCGCGATGCAGACCTGATCCGGCTCGACGTGCTGATCAACGGCGAGCGCGTCGACGCGCTGTCGATCATCTCGCACCGCGACAACGCGTATCACCGCGGTGTCGAGCTGTGCACCAAGATGAAGGATGTCGTGCCGCGGCAGATGTTCGACGTCGCGATCCAGGCCGCGATCGGCAGCCGCGTGATCTCGCGGACCACGGTCAAGGCCGCCCGCAAGGACGTCACCGCGAAGTGCTACGGCGGCGACATCACGCGCAAGAAGAAGCTCCTCGAGAAGCAGAAGGAGGGCAAGCGGCGCATGAAGTCGGTCGGGTCGGTCGAGCTGCCCCAGGAAGCCTTCCTCACCGTGCTCAAGGTGGACTGAGCGGGATGCGCTCCGCGAGCCTCGATCGCCGCGTCCGCCGGGAGGCGACCGCGCTCGTGCGCGAGGCGCGCACGGCGATCCTTCTGAAGAAGGGGCTGCGCGGCAAGGCCGGCGATCTCGAGGCCGCGACCACCGCCGTCGAGAAGGCGCTCGCCGCGAAGGACCTGCAGCGCGTGCGCGAGGGCCTGCCGGCGCTCGACTCGCTCGTCGACGAGCTGATCAAGCGGCCGCCGAAGTCGAC
>JAEYYY010000189.1 GCA_023430775.1 Pseudomonadota bacterium | reverse complement strand
ACACCGCACTGTTCGAGCTGGTGGTGCCCACCGCCGAGAAGCCGGTCGACAGCCGCTCGCTGTGCCTGGCGCGCGAGATGCTCGGCTACGTGTCGGCGCGCGCCGATTCGATCCTCGCGGTGCAGGGCCTCGGCACGCAGCCGATCGTGTTCGCCGGCACCGACGAGCAGAAGGCGCAGCTGTCGGCGTACGCGCGCGGTGCGGCGATCGCGGCGTTCGCGCTGACCGAGCCCGAAGCCGGAAGCGATGTCGGCGCGATCCAGACGCGCGCGGCACCGTGCCCCGAGGGCTACCGGCTCGACGGCGAGAAGCTGTTCATCTCGAACCTCGGCATCGCCGATCACGCGGCGGTGTTCGCACGGATCGACGATCCCGGCGTGGCCGGGCGCGGTTCGGCGGGCCTCGCGGCGTTCTGGGTGCCACTCGATACACCCGGCGTGAAGGTGACACCGCAGCAGGCGACGGCACCGCATCCGATCGGCGCGCTCGAGCTACGGGGCGCGGTGATCCCGAGCAGCGCGCGGATCGGCGAGTCGGGGCAGGGCATGAAGCTCGCGATGCAGACCCTCGACACGTTCCGGGTCTCGGTCGGCGCGGCGGCGGTCGGCATGGCGCGCCGCGCGTTCGACGAGGCGCTGGCCTTCGTCTGCGAGCGCAAGCAATTCGGCAAGCCGCTGGTCGAGCAACAGCTCGTGCAGGCGCACCTCGCCGACATGAGACTCGATCTCGATGCCGCGCGCCTGCTGGTGCTGCGCGCCGCGCACGCGAAGGACATGATCACGCAACAGGGGCAGGGTGGCGGCAAGGTGACGATGGAGGTGTCGATCGCGAAGCTCGGCGCCACCGAGGCGGCGCAGCGCGTGATCGATCGGGCCGTGCAGCTGTTCGGCGGCCGCGGCGTGATGGCCGGGCACGTCGTCGAGCACCTCTATCGCGCGATCCGGCCGCTGCGGATCTATGAAGGCACCAGCGAGATCCAGCGGACGATCATCGGCCGCGGGCTCGCTGCCGCGAGGACATCTGCATGAGCGTGACGTTTCCCGAGGACTTCAACCTCGCCGACTACTGGCTGTTCGATCGGGTCAAGGAAGGCAAGGGCGACAAGGTCGCGATCCGGTTCGGCGATCACGCTTACACCTACGCGCAGGTCGCCGAGCGCTCGAGGCTGCTCGCGCGCTTCCTCGCGTTCAACGGCCTGCAGCCCGAGGGCCGCGTCTACATCGTGCTGCCCGATCTGCCGCCGTTCGCGTGGTCGATCTTCGGCACGCTCGCCTGCGGCGGCGTTGTTACGATGGGCAACCCGATCGCGCCGATCGAGGATCTCGCCTACACGCTGGGCTACGTCCGCGCGTCGGTGCTGATCACCACACCGGGGGTGGCGGAGGCGCTGGTGCCGCACGCCGCCTCGGTGCCGCGCCTGGCGACGATCTTGCTGGTGCCCGACGCCGCGACCGGCGACGACCCCGAGGCCGAGGTCGCGAGCGAGACCGCGGTCGACGCGTTCGCCGAGCTCGGGATCGATGTCCTGCCGCTCGCCACCGCGCTCGAGGAAGTTCGCGAGGCCGATGCCGGCGGGCAATCCTCGTATCAGGAGCCGCTGCCCGCGATCCGTCGCGACGATCCGGCGATCTGGCTGTTCACGTCGGGCTCGACGGGAAAGTCCAAGGCGGCGATGCACAGCCACCGCGACTTCGCGTTCAACACCGAGGTGTTCGCGAAGCGCACGGTCGGCTATCGCGAGACCGACATCTGCGTGTCGGTGCCGCGGCTGTTCTTCGGCTACGCGACGGGCACCAACCTGTGGTTCCCGTTCGCCGTCGGCGCGACGGTCGGGTTGTTCTCCGAGCGGCCCACCGCCGAGAGCATCACGGCGGCGATCCAGCGCTATCGCGCGACCATCGTCACCAACGTGCCGACCATGCTCGGCAAGATCCTCGATCTCGACGATCAGATGAGGAGCAAGGGCGAGGGGCTGGACCTGTCGAGCGTGCGCTTCCATCTGTCGGCCGGCGAGGCGCTGCCCGAGCCGCTGCTGCGCCGGTTCACCGAGCGGTTCGGCGTCGACGTCTACGACGGCATCGGCTCGGCGGAGATGTTCCACATCTACTGCAGCAACCGCCCCGGTGACATCAAGCCCGGCTCGCTCGGCCGCGTCGTCGAGGGCTACACCCTGAAGGTGCTCCCCGAGGACGCCGACGGCGCCGGTGCACCGGCGCTGGCTCCGAACGAGATCGGCGTGCTGTGGGTGAAGGGCGACAGCGTCGCGCACGGCTACTTCCAGGATCGCGACAAGAGCTGGAAGACGTTCCACGGTCACTGGTGCCGGACCGGCGATCTGTTCCACGTCGACGAGCAGGGCTACCTCTACTTCAGCGGGCGCGCCGACGATCTGTTCAAGGTCGGCGGCATCTTCGTCGCGCCGCGCGAGGTCGAGGACTGCTTGCTCGCGCACCCGGCGGTGTCGGTCGCCGCGGTGATCCCCGCCGAGGATGGCGGGCTGACCAAGCCGAAGGCGGTGATCGAGGTTCGCCCCGAGACGCGCGCGCGGATCGCGACGCCCGCCGGACGGCGAGGGCTGGCCGACGAGCTCAAGGCCCACGTGCAAGGAAAGCTGACCAAGCACAAGTATCCGCGCTGGGTGATCTTCGTCGACGACCTTCCGAAGAACGATCGTGGCAAGGTGGACAAGAAGCTCCTGCTCGAGCGCGAGAAGCGCGGTGAATTGACCGAATGACCACGCCCGATTCGAAGTTCCTCGCTCGCCACACCACGGCGTCGCTGCACGAGCTGCTGACGAACGAGCCCAAGAAGCGCCACGTCGTCGCGCTGGTGCCGGTCGGCTCGACGGAGCCGCACGGTCCACACCTCGGGCTCGGCACCGATGTCGTGATCTCCGCCGCGGCGTGCGTCAAGGCGTGCGAGCTGCTCGACAAGCGCGGGCCGCTGGTCGGTGTGATCGCGCCGGCGATCAGCTACGGCGTCACCGAGTGCGCCACCGGGTTTCCCGGCGCGGTGAGCGTTCCGGCCGACGTGTTGACCGCGTATGTCGCGGCGGTGTGCGATGGCCTGCTCGCCCAGGGCATCAAGCACGTCTGCCTCGTCAACAACCACCTCGAGCCCGCGCACGATGCCGCGATCCGCGCGGTGCTCGCGGGCCGCGAGAAGAAGGTGAGCGTGGCGTGCCCGTTGACCCGCAAGTGGGCGCGCACGCTGTCGGCCGAGTTCAAGAGCGGCGCGTGTCATGCCGGGCAGTACGAGACGTCGATCATGATGGCGGCGGCGCCGGAGATGGTCGACGAATCGATGCGCAGCGTGCTGCAGCCGGTCCCGATCTCGCTGTCGGAGAAGCTGTCGGCGGGCGTCACCACGTTCGCCGCGATGGGGATGGAGCTCGCGTACGCGGGCAACCCGGCGGCGGCGACGGTCGAGGAGGGCGAGCAGCAGATCGGCAAGCTCGCGGACATGGTGGTCGGGGAGATCCGTGAAGCGCTCGGTCTGCCGACGTGACCGAGCAGAAGCCGATCGAGAAGCTCGTCAACGCGATCCTGCTGTCGTCGGTCCTCAAGGACGCATCGCACGTCCGGGTGGCACCGGCACCCGTGCCCGGGATCTCCGAGCCGGGCGTGTACTTCTTCGTCGACGGGGCGTGGCACCAGGAGATGGCGCCGCCCGCGGAGCTCTACCTCCCGATGGTGCGCCGCCTCGGGGTGATGCTCGGCGTGTTGCCTCCGAAGAAGGGCGAGCCGTGGTTCGGCCGGCTGTGCATGGAGCTCGGCGAGGAGCGCTTCCACTATTTTCTGGTCGCCATCGATCATCGCGAGACCCTGCACGCGCTCGTCGAGGTGGTCGATGAAGCGACCTACCTGACGAAGCGCCAGCCCCGGCCGCCCAGCCCGCATCCGTACCGGCATGGGTGACAGATCGTCGCAGGCGTTCCCAACCGGTTAGCCGTTTTGGTAGGGTGCCCCCGTGAGCGCGAAGATGCCCCAGAACTACGTGATCCATTCGTTCGTGATCGCGATCGCGATCATCATCGGATTGGTGCTGTTCCTGAAGTCGCAGTGGGGCGGGCACTAAGCCTCGCTGACGCGCGCGCGATCGCGATCGCCGCGCAAGGTCTCGCCGCCGCCAGGCCGGCACGTGTCACGCCCGCCGCGGTTCGCTCGATGATCGAGCGGCTGGGCGTCATCCAGATCGATTCGGTCAACGTCCTACAGCGCTCGCACTACCTGCCGCTGTGGAGCCGCCTCGGTGCCTACGATCGCGCGGCGCTCGATACGATGAGCCACGCCGGCCCGCGCCAGCTGTTCGAGTACTGGGGCCACGAAGCATCGCTCCTGCCGGTGGCCACGCACCCGCTGCTGCGCTGGCGGATGGCGCGCGCGAAGGATGATGCGTGGAAGCGCGTGCGCGAGATCCGCAAGCGCCGCGCGTTCGTCGCGCGCGTGCTCGCCGCCGTGCGCGATCGCGGTCCGCTGCGCGCCGGCGAGATCGAATCGACCAAGCCGCGGAAGTCGGGCTGGTGGGAGTGGAACGACGTCAAGGTCGCGATCGAGTGGTTGTTCTGGAGCGGCCAGGTGACGTCGTCCGCGCGCCGCGGCTTCGAGCGGCTCTACGATCTGCCGGAGCGCGTGCTGCCCGAGCACGTGATCGCCACGCCGACACCGAGCGAGGCCGACGCGATCCGCGCCCTGGTCGCCCACGCCGCGAAGGCGATCGGCATCGGCACCGCGAGCGATCTGCGCGACTACTTCCGCCTGCCGCTCGCGCAGGCGCGCATCGCGATCGCCGTGCTGGTCGAGGAGGGCACGCTCGAGGAGACCGCCGTCGAGGGCTGGAGCAAGCCGGCGTATCGGCATCGCGACGCGCGCTTGCCGACGCTCGGTCCGTTGCGCGCAGCGCTGCTGTCGCCGTTCGATTCGCTGGTGTGGTTTCGCGAGCGCACCGAGCGCCTGTTCGGCATGCGCTTTCGCATCGAGCTCTACACGCCGGCGCCGCAGCGCGTGCACGGCTACTACGTGTTGCCCTTCCTGCTCGGCGATGCGCTGGTCGCGCGCGTCGATCTGAAGTCGGATCGCGAGGCCAAGGTGCTGCGCGTGCAAGCCGCGCATGCCGAGCCGAAGGCGCCGCGGATCACGGCATCCGCGCTCGCCGGCGAGCTGCGGGCGATGGCGAGCTGGCTCGGCCTCGAGCGCGTCGACGTCACCGGACGAGGTGATCTCGCACCGGCGCTGGCATCAGCACTGCGTCGCGAGATCTAGTCCGACTTAGATCTTGCGCGAATTGCGCAGCTGTCCGGACGGCGGACAGTTTGGTGTGCCGACTGGTAAGGGCGGTGACACGATTCGCGGCGAGGCCGGTTCGCGGTATGACACGAATGTCGATGACCGGATTCCGGACGTCGTTGTGGTGGCGATCGCCGCATAGGCATGACAGCGATGTCAGTCAGCGCTTCGTGGTGGACGGCAGCAGTCGTGCGGGCGGCAGGCCGCCGGCGCGCTCGCGGAGGAACAGCGCGCGCGCGTTGCGGTCGACCAGCCGGCAGGCACCGGCCCCGGCGCCGACCGCGGCGGCGCAGGCGAACGCCGCCATCACGAAGGCGCCGATCGCGCCACCGATCGAGACCGGGATGAGCAAGCCGAACAGGATGCCGCCGGCGAGCAGCGCGATCGTCGGTACGAAGATCAGCTTCGCGGCACGCCGGGTCGGCGCTTCGTCGGCCCAGTCGCGTTCGCAGCGCTCGCAACGCATGCCGACCGCGAGCGCGTGGGCCTGGCAGCGCGTGGTCGTGCAGCGGCCGCACCGCATGATCGGCCGGGTCATGCAGTCCTCGCAGTCTTCGCATTCGCGTCGACGGCCCATCTTCTAACTCTGCCCGAATCGGCGAGAACTCCAAGTGGCGTTTCGCACGCCGGTGCTAAGCGGTCGATCTCGCAG
>JAEYYY010000436.1 GCA_023430775.1 Pseudomonadota bacterium | reverse complement strand
TCGCGCAACCGATCGCCGATGCGCTCGGTGGCGCACCGATCGTGCTCGGCACCAACACCGACGATCTCGGCGCCGTCCGTCCCGGGATCGCCGCCGCCAAGGATCACGGCGCGAAGATGCCGATGGTCGATGCCGGGCTGTCGAAGCAGCTCGGCCTGCGCACCTGGGACAAGCCGCAGCTCGCCTGCCTGTCGTCGCGGTTCCCGTACGGCACACAGATCACGCCGGAGCGGCTGCGCCGCGTCGACGAGCTCGAGGATGCGATGCGCGCGCTCGGCTTCAAGCAGCTGCGCGTGCGCTTCCACGACACCGTCGCCCGCCTCGAGGTCGAGCACGGCGAGCTCGCCCGGGCGGTCGAGATGTCCGAGCAGATCGTCGCCGCCGGCAAGCGGGTCGGCTTCGCGTACGTCGCGCTCGATCTCGCCGGCTTCCGCTCCGGCTCGCTCAACGAGACGCTGCCGGCCGACCAGCTGGTCAAGCTGCGCGTGCGCTCGTGAGAGCGCTGCTCGCGCTGCTGCTGGTAACAGGCGTCGCTGACGCCGACGACAAACCCAAGAAAGACCGCGAGCGCGCCGGCAAGTCGACGCAGCATCGCGAGCCGCTAACGCCCGGCACCCGTCCCGCGAAGCTCGTCAACCTCTACAACGGCTGGACCGACGAGTGGCTCGCCGTCGCACCGGGCGAGAAGCTCGCGCAGGCCACGCTCGATCGCTTCCTGCGCGACCACTACACCAACTCGCCGAGCGCGATGGATCCGAAACTTCCGGACATCCTGATGGCGGCTGCCGAGCACTTCAAGAGCGAGCGCGTCACCGTGGTCAGCGGCTTTCGCCACCCCAAGTACAACCTGCTGCTGCGGAAGAAGGGCCATCAGGTCGCGCGCGACAGCCACCACACCAAGGGCAACGCGATCGACTTCAACCTGCCGAAGGTCAAGATCGAGGCGCTGCACGCCTGGGCGAAGGATCAGAAGATCGGCGGGGTCGGTCTCTACCTACAGAGCGGCTTCATCCACATGGACACGGGTCCCGTCCGGTACTGGTCGGGAGAGTAGAAGACGAGAGTAGAATCGAGCCCATGTCTGTGTGGGCATGGATCGGTATCGGTCTCGGCGGGCTCGTCGTGCTCGTCGCGATCTACGACGTGATGCAGAAGAAGCGGGCGATCGTCCGCAACTTCCCCATCATCGGCCACTTCCGTTACTGGCTCGAGACGATCGGCCCCGAGCTGCGCCAGTACATCGTCACCGGCAACGACGAGGAGCGGCCGTTCTCGCGCGATCAGCGCCGCTGGGTCTACGCGTCGTCGAAGAAGGAGAACAACTACTTCGGCTTCGGCACCGACAACGATCTCGAGCGCGACGGCTACATCATCATTCGCCACAGCGCCTTCCCGATCCACACGCCGCACGCCGGCGAGCCCGGCTACGACGACAAGTGGAACCTGCCGAGCTATCGCGTGCTCGGCGCGTTCCGCAAGCGCAAGCACGCGTTCCAGCCGCAGTCGATCGTCAACACGTCGGCGATGAGCTACGGCTCGCTGTCATCCGCCGCCGTCGAGGCGATCAACAAGGGCGTCGCCTTGTGCGGCGCGATGCAGAACACCGGCGAGGGCGGCATCAGCGATCACCATCGCCACGGCGGCGATCTGGTCTGGCAGATCGGCACCGGCTACTTCGGCTGTCGCGACAACGCCGGCAAGTTCGATCTCGAGCGCTGCCTGCAGAACATCGCCACCGCGAAGGTCCGCGCGATCGAGATCAAGCTCTCGCAGGGTGCCAAGCCCGGGCTCGGTGGCCTGCTCCCCGCCGCGAAGATCACGCCCGAGGTATCGCGCATCCGCGGCGTGCCGATGGGCAAGGACTGCATCAGCCCCGCGAACCACAGCGCGTTCACCGACGTGTCGAGCATGCTCGACTTCATCGAGCGCCTCGCCGACGCCACCGGCCTGCCCGTCGGCATCAAGTCCGCGGTCGGCGATCTCGGCTTCTGGAAGGAGCTCGCGCTCCAGATCGAGAAGTCCGGCCGCGCGCCCGACTTCATCACCATCGACGGCGGCGAAGGCGGCACCGGCGCCGCGCCGCTGGTGTTCTCCGATCACGTCGCGCTGCCGTGGAAGCTCGGCTTCTCGCAGGTCTATCGCGTGTTCGCCGAGCAGGGCGTCCACCAGAACGTCGTCTTCATCGGCTCGGGCAAGCTCGGCTTCCCCGAGACCGCGCAGCTCGCGCTGGCGATGGGCTGCGACATGATCAACGTCGGCCGCGAGGCGATGATGGCGATCGGTTGCATCCAGGCGCAGCGCTGCCACACCGGCCACTGCCCGACCGGCGTCGCCACCCAGAATCGCTGGCTGATGCGCGGCCTCGATCCCACCGGCAAGTCGCATCGCCTCGCGAACTACCTCGTGACGCTGCGCAAGGACCTCGTCCACCTCGCGCACGCCTGCGGCTACGAGCACCCCGCCCTGGTCCCGCTCGAGCAGCTCGCGCTCGTCGACAGCAACACGCAGGCGCGGTCCGCCCGCGACGCGTTCCAGTACGAGGTCGGCTGGGGCCTGCCACCGCCGCTCCCCGCGGACGTCCGCACGAAGGCCGCCTGAGTCACGCTGTCGCCCGCCAGGCGACAGTGATCTTCGAGCGCTCGCGCGGTTAGCGCGGCGCATCGCGTGCACGACCTCCGGTGATGAGGCTCGGGCTGATCGTCTATCTGACGTGCGTGTTCTCGACCGCGGACGCCGGTCAACTCCAGATCGACCAGGCTGCCAACGAAGACTTCGTCGCGCAGATGCACGGCGTGCCCGGCGTGCGGATCGACGAGCTCGCACTCGAGATCGACGGCACCCGGCTGGTCACGCCGTGGAAGATCGGTGCGTGGCAACGCTACGGCGCACCCGTGGCCGTGACGTTGCTCGTGCAGGGCACGGAGCACTGGATCGGCACCGACAAGCTCGGCCTCCTTCACGACGAAGACGTCCGGCCGGGCGTCCTTCCCGGACTCGCCGTCGAGCTCGACCGCCTGAACTTTCACGTGCTGCCGCACGGCAGCCGGATGGCGACCGCGACGTACTCCGATCGCGTCGTCCACCAGGCAGACGACTCGATCGCCGGCTGGCCGCTTCGCACGCAGAAGGATTATCTCGGCAACACCCGCTCGGACCTGTCGGACGCGATCGAGGCGGTCGCGCGGGGCATGTATCAGCGAGAGCCCCACGTATCGCGCCGCGTGATCGTCGTGCTCGGCGACGGCTGCGATGACGACGATGCCGACGAGGACCGCCGGCGCGCGCTCCGGGGCTGGCTCGACGGCTGGCGCGTCGAGCTCCACGCCGTGGTCTACAAGTCGACCCGGTCGTGCGGCCGGCTACCGATCCGCGAGCTGACCGCGAAGGTCACCCACGTGACGACCGTCGAGAGCCTCGCCGCCGCGGCGCATCGCATCGTCAGCACGCTCGACGACCGCACGTACGCGCACTTCGACGGCGCGAAGTTGCCGTGGGACGGCGAGCCTCACGCGTACGTCGTGATCGCCGGCGAGCAGCGCTTCGGACCGGTGTTCCGGACGCTGCCCGACCGCCGCGAGCACACCGACTGGACGTGGTGGCTGATCGCGAGCGCCCTGTTACTGGCGCTGATCGCGCTTCCGTTCGTGATTCGCCGCTGGCACCGGTCGGCGGGCGCGATCTTGCGATAACGTCGGGGGCATGGCTGGTTCGAACGATCTCCTGGTCTGGATGGACATGGAGATGACTGGGCTCGATCCGGAGAAGGAACGGATCATCGAGGTCGCGACGATCATCACCGACGGCAACCTCACCGAGCTCGCCGCCGGACCGGAGCTGGTCGTCAAGCAGCCCGACGAGATCCTCGAGGCGATGGACGCCTGGAACAAGACGCACCACGGCGGCTCGGGCCTCATCGATCGCGTGCGCGCGTCGGAGATCAGCGATGCGATGGCCGAGGAGCAGATCCTCGCGTTCATCAACGCGCACGCCGGCGCGAAGGATCGGCCGGTGCTCGCCGGCAACTCGATCCATCAGGATCGCCGGTTCATTCGTCGCTACATGCCCAGGCTCGATGCGCGGCTGCACTACCGGATGGTCGACGTGTCGACGATCAAGGAGCTCGCGCGCCGCTGGTATCCATCGATCGTCAACAAGAGCCCGCAGAAGAAGGACTCGCATCGCGCGCTCGACGACATCCGCGACTCGATCGACGAGCTGCGGTTCTACCGCACTAACATCTTCGTCGCGCCGGTGCGGCCGTCGCAGCCGCCGGGGCCGACCACGCCCCCGACCCCGACCACCCCGCCGGGCGGCACGCCCATCAACTAGCCGGCTAGCCGAGTAGCCGGCGACACCGCGGCGCAACAAAGTCCGCGGACTCGCGTGGCCGATCTGTCCGCCATCCGGGCACGTCGGTTGCTCGAACGTGGGACATGCGCTCGTCGACTCTCCTGGCCACCTGCCTGACAGCTTCTCTCCTTGCTCCCGGCATGCTCGGCTGCGCGTCGTCTGACCGCGGGCCCGAGGCGGACCCGGAAGACAGCGTGTTCGTCGACGACTCCAAGGCCGACGACTTCTTCTCGCTGTCGGCGCAGGAGTACCTGCTCGAAGGCAACTCGACGGTGGTGCTCGACGCGTCGTTTCTGACCAGGACCGACGCCGAGCGGCTGGAAGAAGCGAAGCGGCTCGTCGGGCTCAAGCAGATCGCGGTCGCCTGGTTCGTCACCCAGTACCTGGTCGACAAGGAAGACAAGGATCCGAACGCGTCGTTCGGCGGCTTTGGTGGCCTCGCGAAGGCCGGCGCCTTCGAGGACCTCGCGATCAAGGAGCGCGCCGACAAGCTGACGTTCGACTTCACGTTCCGGCAGATCGCCGCCGGCGGGAAGAACCTGATGAGCCAGCTGCCGATCCGGATCTCCGGTGGCAAGAGCGTGTTCGATCTCGAGATCGGCAAGCCCACCAACGAGGAGATGGCGCAGCTCGAGACCAACCACGAGTGGTATCGCAACGCGCCGTGGGACGGCTGGAACCCGGCCGCGGTCGAGGCGGCGAAGAAGGAGAAGATCACGTTCTCGATCGCGCGCGAGCGACCGTCGGGCGATGGCTTCTTCGACATCGCGCGCCTCGTCGAGGACGGCAAGCTCGACATGGACGTCTACTTCGGCTGGGACTATCACTCGGACTATCACCTCAAGCACTCGAAGGCGTTCTTCACGTGGCTGAAGGAACAGGGCTTCACGGCGCCGGTGTCGTCGTGGGACAAGCTGACGCACGTATCGCGGCCGTTCACGCGCGACGTCATCGCGAACGGCAAGACGGTCAAGGTCGAGGTCCGGCTCTACTTCGGCAAGCCGGGCACGGTCACCGACCCCGACACCGATAGCGGCGGCAAGATCCTCGAGGATCACGCGAAGGACTCGCTCGCCACCCGCGACGTCATCATCTACTCGGGCCACTCGGGGCCGTTCTACGGCTTCGCGCTCGCCAACTGGAAGAAGACCGAGGAAGGCGATCTCGACGACGCCGACATCCGGGTCGCGCAGATGCCGCGCGATCGCTACCAGGTCGTGCTCGCCGAGGGCTGCGATACCTACCAGATCGGCACCGCCTTCAAGGAGAACCCGAACAAGGCCGGCAAGAACGTCGACGTCATCACCACGATGTCGTTCTCCGACGCGTCGTCGCCGCTCGCCGTCGAGCACTTCGTCGGCTCGATCCTCGCGCGCGACACCCAGGCGCGGCTGCGTCCGCTGCCGGTGTCGACGCTGCTGACCCGGCTCGACGACGCGACGTTCTTCAACCCGATGTACGGCATGCACGGCATCGACGACAACCCGAAGCTGGTGCCGTTCGCGAACACCGCCGCCTTCGGCCAGAGCTGCACGACGAACGCCGATTGCGGCGCGCCCGGTAACCTTTGCGTGTCGGCCTCCGGCAAGAAGGTGTGCACGGCGGCGTGCACCGGCGCCGATGCCTGTGGAACCGGATTTACCTGCAAGGCCGTCGCGAGTCAGTCGACGAGCACGATCTACGGCCGCGCTTGCGCGAAGCTGTGATCGGCCGGGCGTCGGCGCACGCGCGCTGATTACGCAAGCGCTTCGATAAGCCACCGCGAGCGATCCGCTTCATCACCCGGCTTGCTACGATGAGCCGGCGGATGGACACACTCGTGATGATCATGGCGGGTGGCAAAGGCTCCCGCCTCGGCCCGCTCACCGTCCACCGAAGTAAGCCGGGCGTCCCGTTCGCGGGGCGCTACCGGATCATCGACTTCGTCCTGTCGAACTTCGTCAACTCGGGCTACCGGCGCATCTACGTGCTCACGCAGTACATGTCGTCGAGCCTGATCAAGCACCTCAACCGCAACTGGCGGCTGTCCGGCTTCGGCGAGTTCATCGAGGTCGTCCCCGCGCAGATGCGCCTCGGCGAGTTCTGGTACCGCGGCACCGCCGACGCCGTGTACCAGAACCTCAACCTGGTGCGCGATGCGCGCGCGAGTCACGTCGCGATCTTCGGCGGCGACCACGTCTACAAGATGGCGGTCGATCAGATGGACGCGTTCCATCGCGACAACCACGCCGACCTGACGATCGCCGCGTTCCCGGTGCCGAAGTCCGAGGCGAGCGCGTTCGGCATCATCCACACCGACGGCCGCGGCCGCATCGTCGGGTTCATCGAGAAGCCGTCCGATCCGCCGGAGATGCCCGATCGCCCCGGCTGGTCGCTGGTGTCGATGGGCAACTACATCTTCAAGCGCGAGGTGCTCGAGCGCGTGCTCGTCGACGATGGCGGCGAGCCGAGCTCGCGCCACGATTTCGGCCGCAACGTGATCCCGAAGCTGGTCGCCGAGGGCGCGCGCGTGTTCGTCTACGACTTCGCGAAGAACCAGATTCCCGGCGAGCCCGAGGGCCAGGCGCCGTACTGGCGCGACGTCGGTACGATCGACTCGTACTTCCTCGCCAACATGGAGATCCGCGCGCGCGTGCCCGCGCTCGATCTCTATAACCGGCAGTGGCGGATCCGGTCCGCGCAACGCGATTACCCACCGGCGCGCTGCGTCCGCGCCGGCGAAGGCTACGGGCCCGCCGAGGTCGACGACTCGCTGATCTGCGAGGGCTCGATCATCGCGTCCGCGAAGGTCTCCGAGGTGATGCTGTCGTACGACTGCTTCATCCATGCCGGTGCCGAGGTTCACGACTCGGTGATCCTGTCGGGTTGCGATATCGGTCGCGGCGCGAAGCTGCGGCGCGTGCTCCTCGACAAGAACGTCCACATCGAGCCCGGTGCGGTGATCGGCTACGACGCCGCGTACGATCGCGAGCGCTTCCCGTTCGTCACCGAGAGCGGCATCGTCGTGATCCCGAAGGGCACGGTGGTCCCGCAGCACGGGCCGTGCATCCTCGCGAACGATCTCGCCGAGCTGATCGGGAACGAGCCCGAGCTGCTCGCGCAGCTGCGCCCCGGCACCTTCGTGGTGTCGATGCAGAGTCGCCATAGCTACGAATCGGCGACCGGGCCGCGCTTCAAGAAGTTCTCGGGCGGCGCCGGCAACGAATGAGCCGGCCGCGAGTCCAGGAGGATCCGAGACGGTGAGCCTGCGGGTCCTTCACGTCTCGAGCGAGGTCGCCCCCTTCGCTCAATCGGGCGGGCTCGCCGATGTCGTCGCTGGATTGCCGGCGGCGCAGGCCGCGCTCGGACTCGAGGTGGCGGTCTGCGTGCCGCTGTATCGCGGGGTCGCGGACAAGCTGGCGAAGAGCGGCATCGCGCTCGACGAGGGCTTCCCGGTACCGGTCACGCTCGGCACCTGGACGTTTCTTGCTCACGTCCGCATCGCGCAGGTCGGTCGCGTCCGCTACGCGTTCGTCGACGTGCCGGCGCTGTTCGATCGCCCGGGCGGCCTCTACGGTCCGGGCGGCGCCGGTGAGTGGCGAGACAACCACATCCGCTTCGGTGCGCTCGGCAAGGTCGCGATCGCCGCCGGTCCGAAACTGTTCGGGGCCTCGCCGGACGTCCTTCACGTTCACGACTGGCAGGCGGGACCCGCCGCGATCTTCTCGCGCATGAGTGAGTCACCGTCGACGATCATCGCGACGATCCACAACCTCGCCTACCGCGGCATCTTCCCGAAGTCGGCGATGGACGAGCTCGGGATGGCGTGGTCGTTCTTCAACATCAAGCAGCTCGAGTTCTACGATCAGGTCTGCTTGCTCAAGGGCGCGATGGGCGTCGCCGATGCGGTCACCACCGTCAGCCCGACGTATGCGAAGGAGATCCTGACGCCCGAGCGCGGCGAGGTCCTCGACGGCTTCCTGCGCTGGGACGTGCGCCGGCTGGTCGGCATCGTCAACGGCATCGACACGCTGTTCTGGGATCCCGCAGCCGACACCGCGATCCCCGCGCGCTACTCGCGCCGCAACATGGCCGGCAAGACGACGTGTCGCGAGGAGCTGGCGAAGGAAGCCGGCTTGCCGCTGCCGGAGCGCGAGCCGTTGATCGGCGTGGTCGCGCGGATGACCGGCCAGAAGGGCCTCGACCTGGTCGCCGCCATCGTGCCGTGGCTCGCCACGATCTCCGGCGACGTCGGCGCGCGGCTGGTCGTCCTCGGCGCCGGCGAGCCCGAGTACGAGGAGCGGTTCCGCTGGCTCGCGAAGACATTTCACGAGCACGTGTCGACGACGATCGGCTTCGACATCGGCTACGCGCGCCGGATCTACGCCGGCTGTGACTTCTTCTTGATGCCGTCGCGCTTCGAGCCGTGCGGGCTCGGTCAGCTGTACGCGATGCGCTACGGCACGATCCCGATCGTTCATGCGGTCGGCGGACTGCGCGACACCGTCGACGATCCGGGCGATGCCGAGCTGCGCGCCGGCAAGGGCACCGGCATTCGCTTCGATCAGGCGACGCCCGAAGCGCTCGCGCATGCGATCTGGCGCGGCGTGCAGCTGTTCGGCGATCGCGCGGCGTTCTCGCGCCTGCGCGATACCGCGATGGCGAGAGATTCGTCGTGGATGGTGTCGGCGCACGAGTACGCGCAGCTGTACCGCTCGTTGCGACCGTGAACTGGCCCCCTGGACGAACAGGCAGCTTTCGCCGAAACGGGCAACAAACTGTCCGTCCGTCGGACAACCTGTCCGCGTGACGGACGCCTCTGTCCGATGTGCGGACCCGCCCGTCCGGCGTACGGACCCCTACAAAATCACCCGTGCGTGAACGCACGTCCGGATTACCGGACCGTGCTCGCCGGCTGTGGGAAGGCTTGTCGATAACCCGCCCTCAGGGGGTGAGTTGTTCACAACGATTTCCAGCCTAACTCAGCGAATCGCAAGGCTCCTGGCTGCTCGCATAGCCAGCTGTGGACAAGCTGTGATCCCGGTGTGCCGAGCGTGTCCGGGAGCGGCCCGGGTTCAATGGTTTACGCACGGTGTCACGACACCTGCGACTTGTCCTACATGTGAGCGGTGACGCGCGCTCCCGTGGACACTCCCGCGGTCAAGGAGCGTTCTTCACGGCGCCGTCTGAAGCCGACCCAGCGCTGCCCGCGCGAGGCGCGTTCGCGCTGCCGCTTCCACTGCCCGCACCGCTGACGATCGCGAGTGCCTTGCACGCCTCGGAGTCCTTCATCTCGCACGCGCGCTTCAGCAAGCGCGCACCGCCATCGCGATCGCGCGCGACGCCGACACCATCGACCTGCATCATGCCGAGCAAGCGACAGCCGATCGCGTCGTCGCCCTTGCACGCACGATCGAGCCACACCGCCGCGGCGGCCGCCGTCTTCGGCAACCCCGCTCCCTCGAGATACGCGACGCCGAGCTGACGGCAGCCCGTCGCGTCCTTGGCGTCGCAGCCGCGCTGGTAGTGCTCGCGCATGTTCTTGAACGCGGCCTTCTTCGCCACCTCGTCCGTCGCGGCGACGGCATTCTGGCGATCGAGGTCACCGGCGTTGGTGCACGCGAACGGCGTTCCCATCGAGCACGCCTTGTCGAGCGCGACCTCGGCCTTGCCGATGTCCTTCGGCACGCCGCGACCATCGCGCAGCATCAGCCCGAGGTTCTTGCACGCGAGGCCGTGGCCGCCGTCGCACGCCTTGCCGAAGATCTTCGCCGCCTCGACGGGATCCTTCTCGATGCCGAGCCCCTCGGCGAGCATCAGCCCGAGGTGGTTGCAGCCCGCCAGCAGGTTGCCGGTGCACGCCTGGGCGAACAGCGCGGCGGCCTTGCGCAGATCCTTGTCGACCCCGACGCCCTCGCTGTAGAGCACGCCGAGGTTCCGGCAGGCCTCGAGATCGCCGCCGACGCACTTGTGGTCGAACGCCGCCGCGACCTGCGCCGAGCTCGACCCCGACCCGCTCCCTGCCAACACCGCCGCCGAGCCGGTGCCGGCACCGGGGTCCGGACCTTCCGCCTTCTTGCCGCAGGCGACCAGGGCGAGGAGGACGACGGCTCGGCGCATGGTTTCCCCTATCACACGGAAGTCGCTCGGCTGCCACCCATCAGGAAGCCTGCCCGTCGGGGATCCGTATTATCCTGCAGCCGTGCGGCCGATCTACGACCTGCAGACCGCGTTCGCCGCTCAGATCCAGAGCGCGGAGAGCGAGGCGAACCGCGTCTACGAGCCGGTGATCGCCGTGGTCACCGACAACAAGGACCCGAGCAAGCTCGGTCGCGTCAAGGTCAAGGTTCCGATCCTGTCCGAGCAGGACACCACGTTCTGGGCGCCGATCGTGATGATGGGCGCCGGCAAGAACCGCGGCTGGTTCTTCATCCCCGAGCCCGACGACGAGGTGCTCGTGCTGTTCGAGCACGGCGACATGCAGCGACCGATCGTGATCGGCGCGCTGTGGGGTGGCAAGGACAAGCCGCCCGACGAGAACAAGGACGGCAAGAACCAGCGCCGCGTGATCAAGTCACGCGAGGGCAGCAAGGTGACGCTCGACGACACCGAGGGCGAAGAGAAGTTCGTGATCGAGGACGGCAAGGGCAAGGCGAAGATCACGTTCGACTCGAAGGAGAACAAGATCATCGTCGAGGCGATCGAGGGCGACGTCTGCCTGCAGGCGCCCAAGGGCGACATCCAGATCCTCGCGAAGGAAGCCGAGCTGACGGCGAAGAAGAGCGTCGAGATTCACGCCGGCACCAAGATGCAGTGGGGCTCGGACACCACCATCAACATCAAGGGCTCGCAGAGCGTCACCATGTCGGGCAGCAAGGCGAACTGGAACTGCGGCGTCGCGCAGATGCCGGAGGCGCCCACGGCAGAGCCCAAGGACGTCACCGACCCGTACAAGGACGGCGGCGGCCAGTAGGCCGTCACCACCTGCACCGCAGCGCGCGAGCGCTACTGCGCCATCGACGACGACGGCCCACCCGGCTTGCGGGGACCGTGGCCGGGCTTCTGGACCAGCTTCTTCGCATCCGGGTCCTTCGAGGTGCCCTTGCGCAGGTACTCGGTGACCGGCTTGTAGTTCGCGATCCACTTCTCGCGCTTGACGACGGAGCCGCCCTTGTAGAACAGGCGCTCCTTCTGGATCTTGTAGCCGGGGAAGCCTTCCTGGTCGTACGCCTGCTCGCCTTCCGCGGCCTCCTCGTCGAGGCGCTCCTCGGTGGTGAACGGCGTCTCCTCGAGGATGTTCCGCGAGAACACGATCTTGTCGTACGGCCGCTTCTTGCCGAGCACCTCGACCTTGGCCTGGCCGTTCGCGACCACGTAGCGCACGACGACCGGGAAGTCGTACGGGTTGCGCAGCTTGAGATCGGTGTTCGGCCAGACCACCGTGGCGTCGAAGCCGAGCGGCGTGTACGCCGACGGCCGCGAGTGGTTGGTGGTCTTGACGATGTCGAGGCCGGCGAAGAACGCGGCGCCGTACAGCGTGGTCGAGATCTGGCAGGTGCCGCCCGCGAGGCCGTCGACCATCTCGCCGGCGGTGATGACGTGCGCGATCTTGTAGCCGTTCTTCTGCGAGCGCTCGCCGACGGTCTGGTTGAACGACCACTCCTCGCCCGGCTTGAGGACGATGCCGTCGAGCTTCGATGCGGCGAGCTTGAGGTTGAAGTTGCGATCGCGATCGGCGACGGGGAACGCCGTCTCGTAGTGCCCCATCACGTTCGAGATGTCGTCGATGCCGAGCCCCGCCTTGGTGACGCTGGCCGGGATCGCCACGGTGGCGAGATCGACCTTGTCGGAGCCGGTGTGAGCGGCGGCGATCAGGCGCGGCAGCGAGCCCCAGACATCGAGGCCCTGGCCCGGCTTGTCATCGAGGATCTTGCGGTTCTCGAGATCGAAGTGAGCGTCGATCGGCGCGCGGTCGGTCTTGGCCTTGAGCAGCGACAGCGCCTTGACCGCCTTGTCCCGGTCGAGGTCGATGCCCTCGGCGGTCGCGGTGGCGCCGAGCTCGGCCCACGTCAGCGTGGTGGAGCCGGTGGTGGTCTTGAGCTCCACGGTCTTCGCCAGCAGCGGCGAGATATCCTTCTTCGCGGCGGTCGGGGCCGCGCCCGGCTCGGCCGCCGGTGTGGTGGCCGCATTGGCGACGTTGCGCGAGCCGGTCATGTAGTAAGCGCCGACGAACCCACCGGCGACCACGAGCATGCCGCCCGCGATACCGAGGAGGACCGCGCCGCGTTGACCTGAACGAGTGCCGCTACCGCTGGACATCTGGTTCCTTCTTACCATGACGAGAACACGGACCTGCACTTCCCGGCCCACCCGGATTCCCCAGATCTGCGACGGCTTGGAGGGAGCGTGTCTCGACAGCCGCATCCGGCGTGTCCATTCAGACGCGGTTTGACAGGTGGGCAGGCATGGTGCAGCCTGCGTAGGTGGCTAGCTCGTTGGTTCAACGAAACAAAGTGGTCGCCAAGCGCAAGGGCGCGCTCGCCGCGGTGACCGCCGGAGCCTCGGGGGCGGTCATGATCGCCGGAGCCCCTGTCCTCGCGGTGCTCGGCCTCGCCGGCGCCGCGTATCTGACCTGGGATTGGTTCTCGTTCCGGGTGAAGAACGGCATGCGGTTCTAGTAGCGTCTGGCGAGGTGACCAGCTTCGCCGAAGGCCTCGTCGGCATCACGCTCGACGGTCGGTACCGTCTCGACGCCGTGCTCGGCGAAGGCGGCATGGGCGCCGTGTTCCGGGCGACGCACCTCGCGATGGATCGCAAGGTCGCCGTCAAGCTGCTCAAGCCGCACCTCGCGAACAACGAACAGTCGCTCGAGCGCTTCAAGCGCGAGGCGCGCAGCACGATGAAGGTGGACTCGCCGCACGTCGTCAAGGTCCACGACTACGGCATCACCCCGCAGCGCGACTACTACATGGTGCTCGAGTACCTCGACGGGCGCACCGTGCAGCGCGAGCTCGACGTCGACGGCGTGTTCACGCCGGCGCGCGTGGTCCACATCGCGCGCCAGGCGCTGCACGCGCTCGGCGCCGCGCACTCGATCGGGCTCGTCCATCGCGACATCAAGCCGGAGAACGTGCTGCTGATGCGCGTCGGCAGCGACGCCGACTACACCAAGCTGCTCGACTTCGGCGTCGCGAAGCTGATGGAGGGCGCCGCGAAGTCGACGCAATCGCAGCTCGCGCTGACGCAGGTGGGCACCGTGTTCGGCACGCCCGAGTTCATGTCTCCCGAGCAGGCGTGCGGTCACCTGCTCGACGGTCGCAGCGATCTGTACTCGCTG
This sequence comes from Pseudomonadota bacterium, assembly GCA_023430775.1. Classification (GTDB taxonomy): domain Bacteria; phylum Myxococcota_A; class Polyangia; order Haliangiales; family Haliangiaceae; genus JABFXX01. The sequence goes on along the minus strand of JAEYYY010000436.1, from coordinate 3,093 downwards.
GCGGCGACCATGTTCGCGATGCTCACCGGTTGCGGCATGTTCGAGGCGAACAGCGCGATCGAGTGGCTGACCCATCACGTCCGCACACCGCCGCCGCGGATCGCGATGCTGCGCCCCGAGCTGTCGAGCTACCCCGAGCTCGACGAGGTGCTGCAGCGCTGCCTCGCGAAGCATCGCGATCGGCGCCCGCGCTCCGCCGCCGAGCTCGACGCGTTGCTCGCCGCGCTCGAGCCAACGCTGTCGCGCCCGCCGGGTGGCTCGCCGAGCACCTCGAAGGTCAAGGCGTTCTCGAGCTCGATGTTCTTCGACGCGCTGCCGAAGGACACCGTCGAGCCCGGCGAGACGCTGCTGCCCAATGCCGGGATCTCGCTGCAGGACATCGAGGCGGTGTCGGTCGAGACGCCGACGGTGCCCGCGCGCTCGCGGCGCGGCATCTACCTCGGGGTCGGCGCGCTGCTGGTGCTCGGCGTGATCTCGATCGCGATCGGTACGATGATGTCCAAGAGGTCGAAGACCACGCCCGACGCGGCGATCGTCGTCGCGCCACCTCCACCACCCACCGACACCGCGCCTCCGGTCGACACCGCGGTGGCGATCGCGGATGCCCCGGTCGACACCGCGATCGCCGTCGTGGTCGCGGATGCCAGGCCCAGGCTCGAGCCCGCGGCTGACCACACCACGAGCCGGCCACCGCCGGCGGTCAATGCCGAGGCGCTGAAGTACCTCGCCGACGCCGAGGCGGCGTCCAGGAGTGGCCGCCACCTCGATCAGCTCACCGCCGCCGACATGGCGCTCCAGAGCGATCCCCGAAACCTGTTGAAGCCGGCCCAGAAGATGCGGGCTCGCTACCTCTACGGAGATGCCTTGCTGATGACCGCCGGCAACTTCGAGCGTGGATGCAAGTACCTTCGTGGGTTACGAAATCAGCGCGCGACCAGCCGGGCGAACGCGGCGCGCTGCCCCGATTGATATTGAAGCGCCCCCCACCTATCCTAGCGAGCACGCCATGGGGGCACCGGCATGACGACGGCCGTCGGTACGCAGTCTGGTAACTGGTCGGCCTCGTCCACCTCGGGCGCGCGCCTCATGCCGGGCTTTGCCCTCGGCGACTACAAGGTCGGGCAGCCGATGTTCTCGCTGCGGATCTCCGACGCCTATCGCGCCGAGGGTCCCAAGGGCGTGGCCACGCTTCACGTCATCCACGCCGCGATCGCCGCGAACCCGGCGGTGCGCGACGCCATCATCGCCGGCACCCGCGCGGCCGCCGCGCTGCCCGAGCACAAGCACCTGGTGCGCACACTCGCGGCCGGCCTGACCGGCGACATCCTGTGGATCGCGACCGAGGAGGTCGAGGGCTCGCTGGTCCGCGATCTGATGGCGAAGAAGAAGACCGCCGGCAACGCCGGGCTCGGTTCGCGCGCGGCCGGAAATCTGATCTCCGGCGTCGCCGCCGCGCTCGCCGATGTTCGCCACGGCGCGCTGTCGGAAGAATCGGTGGCGGTCAATCGCACCGGTCGCGTCAAGATCATCGATCTCGCGCTCGGCCCCGGCATCGTCGCCGCGATGTTGCACGGCCTGATCCCGCCGGGCAGCTACGTCGCGCCCGAGGTGCTGGCGAGCGGCGCCCCGAGCGGACCGGGCGATGTCTACGGCATCGGCGCCCTGCTCTACACGGCGCTCGTCGGCTCGCCGCTCGAGCGCGGTGGGCCGCGGCCGAGCGAGGTGGTCAACGGCCTCAACACGCAGATCGACGAGATCGTCGCGCGCGCGTGTCACCGCGATCCGGAGAAGCGGTTCGGCCGTGCCGACGTGCTCGGCGAGGTCGTCGCCGAGGGCCTCACCAAGGGCGGCGCGATGATGACGTCGGCGGTGCCGCTCGTCGACAAGCTACCGGAGCTCGGCGCGCAGGTCTCGCTGGCGTCGGAGATCCACGCCGCGCAGAGCATGCCCGGCATCGCGCTTCCCAGCGAGGCGCAGATGGCCGCCGGCAGCGGCGTGGCCACGGTCGATCGCGCGCTCGCCGCTGCGCTCGCCGACACCACCGAGAAGTGGCTCATCAACAAGCAGAAGATGGACTACGGCCCGTTCTCGCTGGCCGACGTGCTGACCCAGATCGAGAAGGGCGACATCGAGCACGGCGCCATCATCATGGACAAGGACAGCGGCGCGCGGATGAAGGTGGATGACCACCCGCTGCTCGGACCGCTCGTCGATCAGGCGAAGCAGAAGCGCGACGACGCGCGGCGCGCGCAGGCCGAGGTCGCCGTGCAGAGCCGCGACAAGAAGCGCGGCATCATGATGTACGTGCTGATCGCGCTCGGCGTGTGCGGCGTCGGTGCGGCGGTCTACTTCGTGATCGACATGGTCGGTGGCGCGAAGGAAGAGAAGATCGCCGCGCTCGAGGCACCCGAGAAAGCGGATCTCAAGGTCAAGGTCAGCGAGCCCAAGAAGCCGCCGCCGGCGAAGCGCACCGGTGGTGGCGGCCGGCGCAGTGGCGGTGGTGGCGATTACTCGCGCGGCACCGAGAACCTCGCGCTCGACATGTCCGACGACTCCGACGAGGGCGGCGAGACCCTCGACATGGGTCGCGTCTACCAGACGTACTCGCGCTACGGCGGCCAGCTCGGCGGTTGTCTAGCCTCGACCGGCGAAGGCTCGGCGAACATCTACATCAACATCGACGGCCCGAGCGGCCGCGTCGCGTTCGTGCGCATCAACGGCAAGCAAGCAGGACCGCTGTACGGCTGTTTGAACCGCGTGCTGCGCAGCATGCAGTTCCCGACGATCAAGGGTCCTCGCACGCGCGCCGAGTTCGACATCTCGATGTGATCTGTGCCAGACCAACCCGATAGCTCGTCGAGCCGGAGGCCATCGGCAGGTGGTTCGGGGAGCTTCGCCGGATCGCGCGCCGGCCTGGCCAAGGCGATCCCGCGTCGCAAGCAGGTGACCGTCGCGCTCGGCATCGTGTTCGCGCTCGCGTTCGCGCTGCTGGTCACGCCGTCGATCACCGCCGAGCGCTGGCGGGCCGCGATGGGTGTCGGCGCCGTGGTCGAGTATCACCCGGCGCCGCTGACCGTTCGCATTCCACCGTTC
>JAEYYY010000400.1 GCA_023430775.1 Pseudomonadota bacterium | reverse complement strand
TACTCGCATAGGCGAAGATTTTCGTGCGACCGGATCGCGCATCGGTCTCCTGGGGCCATGCAGCAGAAAAGCCTCGCGATCTGTCTCCTTCTCACCGCCTGTACGATCGACGCCGACGACGGCGCCTTCGAAGATCTCGCCGAGCTCGAGCAGGGCCTCAACGGCGCACCCAGCCTTCGCTGGCCCGGTAACCCGGCGACCATCCCGGTGTGCTGGGAGAACCCGTCGGAGGACGCGACATTCCTCGACGACGGCACGCTCGTCACCGAGGCCACGATGCGCAGCTGGGCGCGCGAGGTGGTCGAGGGCCAGTGGTCACGCTACGCGCGCATCAACTTCACGCGCTGGGGGACGTGCACACCCGGCGAGCCCGGCATCCACATCCAGATCACGCGCACCGGCGGCGGCGCCTCGGGCTTCGGCCCGTCGATGAGCGGCGTCACCAACGGCATGCGGCTCGGCCTCCACCTCCACGATGGAGGATCGTGGTGCCGCGCGAACCTCGCGCAGTTCGAGCGCTGCCTGAAACGGCTCCCGCTTCACGAGTTCGGTCACGCGCTCGGCTTCGGTCATCAGGAGAACCGCGCCGATTACGTGCAGACCAATCCGCATCCCGACTGCAAGAAGCAGATCGTCGGCGCCGATCAGCTCCTCGGTGCGTACGACCTGCAGTCGACGATGAGCTACTGCGGTCAGCCCGGCGATCAGCCGTGGACGTTCAAGACCGTGCTCAGTCCCGGCGACATCGCGGCGGTCCAGAAGGCCTACGGCCGCCGCGTTCCCGGTCAGCTGGTCGGCACGCGCGGCGCCGACATGATGGCGACGAACATCTCGCCGAACCCGACCTTCCTGTGGGACGCCGACGAGGCACCCGGCCAGAAGTGGACCTACAACTGGGCGCGGCAAGCGTTCGAGGTGCAGACCAACGGACAGTCGGGATGCCTCGACACCTATCCGTCGGCCGTGCACGGCAGCAACCTGGTGTCGTTTCCGTGCTTCTACGATTCGTTCCAGAAGTTCCGGCTCGACGACGTCCAGCTGCGGGGCTGGGGCGGGTTGTGTCTCGAGACGCCCGGCACCTATGCGAACGGCACGGCGGTGCGCGTCGGCACCTGCACCGATGACCTGCGCCAGCGCTGGTCGATCGACACGCTCAGGCGGGTCCGACTCGTCGGTACCAACAGCTGTCTGACGTGGAGCCCGACGGTCGGCGCCTCGCTGTTCATGTGGGACTGCGGCGGCTCCGCGAACCAGAGCTTCGACATGCTGGCCGATGGCTCGCTCGCGTTCAGCGGCGGTTCACGCTGCGTCGACGTGCAGGGACCGAGCACCGCGCAGTACGTCGCGGGCGTCGGATTGCCGCGCTCCGGTGATCGCGTGCAGACGTATACCTGCGTCGCCGATCAGCAGAACCAGAAGTGGAACATCGGCGGCCGCGTGACGCATAGCTCGGGGCTCTGCGTGGATCACCAGAGCTCGAACCAGAACGGCACCGCCGTGCAGCTTCGCAACTGCAACAACTCGGACGCGCAGCGCTGGGACTACTACTGGCGTTGATTAGAAGATGACGACGGCGCAGCCGCCCTGGAGCGAGGCGTCGAACTCCATCGACCAGGTGAACAGGAAGCCGTTGTCGTCGGCCCACAGGTCGGTCACGCGCAGCTCCCAGGTGCCGTTGAGCGGCGCGTTGGCGATCGCGCTCCACGGACCCGCGCTGGCGTAATCGCCCGGCACGATCGTCTCGTCGAACACACCGAGCGGCGTGGTCTGGCCCTGCCACAGCGGCGTGGTGGCGGTGGGCGTGAAGCAGTAGTCCTTGCCGATGCCGGGCTGCGGCTGGACGCCCTGCGACGCGTTGTCGTTATCGTTCGCTTCGCCGAGGAAGATGCCGGTCGCCTGATCGCGGTTGTACGCGTGAAGGATCAGATGGGCATCGTTCGGCGCGACCAGCTCGATCTGGAGGTCGGCGACCCACGAGTGCTCGATCTGCAAGCACACCTTCTTGAGCAAGCTGGCATCGGTCAGTGTGGCGCCAGATGCGAACGACGACCAGATCGCCTGTGACTTGTACGGCTTCGCGCAGAACCCGGCGACGCAGGTGTCTCCGTTGCAGGTCGCGTCGGTCGAGCAGGTGCCGCCGTTCTCGTCGTTGCCGTCGGGCAGGGCGAGCGGCTGGGTCGCCGGCGCCTCGCACTCGACGCAGGCCGGATCGCCGGCGCAGTCCTGATCCGCGCAGTCGGAGCTGCCGTCTTGATCGTTATCGAAGTTGTCGTTGCAGACCTCGAGACCGATGACCGGCGCGTCGACGCCAGCACCCGCTTCATCGCGGGACTGGGGGCCACAAGCGATCACGCCAAGCGACAACAACAGAGCGGCGGATTGGTGCCTCATCGCCCACGTGACTATCACAGCCGACATCGTCCGGAACGACTTTCTCGCGGGACCCGGGCGCAGTCGGAATCTATCGGCAACCGATGCTCCGGCGCCTCGCAACCGGTTAGTCGCGGTCGGTGCCGGTGATCTCGCGCTCGAGATCATCCGCACGCTTGGCGAAGTGATCCGAATAACGATCCAGCAACCTCGGCGTCAGCAGGGCGAGGGGGATGTGCTGCTCGAGCCAGCAGCAGCCGTCGTCCCGGATGATGCGGCCGACCTCGCCGGTGGTGGCCTCGATGAGCTGGGCATCGGTCATCGCGGCATCGTCGGCGATCGCGGCCGCCCACGACACCCAGGTATCGCCCCCGTAGTCGACCCGGGCCAGGGTCACCTGCTGGCTGCGATCGGGCCACTGCCAGACGCGTTCGAGCCACTCGCCGTGGTCGTCGATCGCTTCGAGTTGCCACGCCTCGCGCACGTAGGCGACGAGGTCAGTCCAGTCGGCGAAGGGAGCATCTGGGTCAGCCACGGCCGGATTCTCTACCAGCCCGGGCGGGTGAGCTGGATGCCGATCAGCGACTTGTCACGGAAGAACTCGAAGGCCGCGATCCCCTCGAGCCTGCCGCGGGGATCGCCGGCCACCGCGAAGGTATGCCGGGGATCACCCTCGCCACCGATCGACCGGAACACGCACTGACTGCCGAGCTCGTCTTCGAAGCACGAGATCCGGAACTGATCCGGTGGGTGATTGCGGAGGACGACGTCGCTCGACTCGCCGACCCTGAAGCCGCCCACCGACATCCCGGGCACCAGCATCATCGTTCCGTGGCGCGTCAGCTTCGCGACATCGGTATCGCCGTCGCGGAGCACGTAGGTCTGCCCGGCGATCGCCTGCAGCTTGCACGAGCCGACGTCCGGCGCGGATTCGTGGGCGGCTCTCCACGCGGCCGCTTCGAGCTCGACGAATCGATCGTAGCCGCAGCGAGGCACCTGCACGCGAGGGCTCGGGGGCGAGACCGGTGGCGGTGACGATCCGCAGCCGAAGGCGATCGCGACGGTTGCAGCACGAAGCATCACCCGGGGACTCTCGCATCATCGCTGGTCGCGGTGGAACAACCCGTGCTCGAGGTCGGCGCGATCGAGGTCGATCTCGATGGCCACTCGTCAGGCCCGCACGCGTTGTGGATCGATCGCGTGTACCGTTACGACGTGCGGTTCCTCCTGGTCGTGCTCGTCGCATGCGGTGCAGACAAGGCCGCGCAGTCACCGGCCGTGTCGGAGTGGACCGACTTCTACGGCATCCAGTATCAGGCTCCGCCGGGAACCGCCGCCCGGGTCACCGACAGCGTGCTCCCCGGACCCGGTGGCGAGGGCGGCAGTCCCGTCGGCGAGCGCCCGTACGTCGCGCTCTCGATGCCCGGCCGCTTTCACGTCACGATCACGAAGACGCGGGCCGCTTCGACCCTCGCTGCGACGAAGGCGCTGTACGTCGCCAACAGGCTCGGCACGGATCACGCGGGCACGAGCACGGCGACCGGCTGGGAGATGACCTATCGCGTGCCGCGGTCGGACGATTCGACGAAGACCAGCGTGGCGCACCTCGTCTACGCGGCGCTCGGCGGCGCTCACTACGAGTGCAGCTACGACGAGCAGAACTGTCCAGATCGCGAGGCCGCCGCGAGCATCTGTCGATCGATCCGCGAGAAGCCGCCATGACTGCTTGATGGAGATCCACAGGCGTGGCGACCACGGGCTCGCGTTTCTCGTTGCGCGAATCGAGGACGCCGGAGATCCGATCGATACCCTCGTCGAGGCGCTCGGGGATGACGCCGGTGAAGCACACGCGTCGCGCTTGCATCGCGTCGCCGACTGGTGACGAGCGGCGGAAGGAAGTGGAGTCCGTCCCCGAGCGCCGGCCTGATCACGGCCAGTTGGCTATGCGAAGTGGCACGAGTGGAGACTGTCCCTAATCGCTTCGCGCGTCGCACGGGCTCGCGTTTCTCGTTGCGCGAATCGAGGACGCCGGAGATCCGATCGATACCCTCGTCGAGGCGCTCGGGGGTGATGCCTGGTGAAGCACACGCGTAGCGCTTGCAGCGCGTCGCCGACTGGTGACGAGCGGCGGAAGGAAGTGGAGTTCGTCTCCGAGCGCCGGCCTGATCACGGCCAGTTGGCTATGCGAAGTGGCACGAGTGGGGACTGTCCCTGATCGCTTCGCGCGTCGCGCGAACATCCTCGGTCAACGGGTGGTCCGGCAGCAGCCGTCGCTCGCAGACCGCGAGTGCTCGCGCCGAGCGTGCGAGAGCAGTGGCGCGATCGCCGGCACCGTACGCCGCGACCGCCCGGTAGTGATCGACGCGCGCGACCTCGGGATGCTCGGACCCGAGCGTGGCGACGAGGATCGATCGAGCACGCGCCAGGACCTCGAGCGCCTCGGTCCAGCGGCCGGCTCCGGCGAACAATGCACCCAGGCCGGCGAGGGTGTGGCCGACCTCGATCTGCTGCTCGTCGCGCGCGAAGATCGCGAGAGCGTCCTCGTACGCCTGCTGCGCTTCGCCGAGTCGGCCGAGATCGTCGAGGATCGTCGCGAGGGCGGCGAGGTCGGCGGCGACCGATGGATGGTCGGCACCGAGCAACGCCTCGCGCAGCTTCACCGCCG
>JAEYYY010000262.1 GCA_023430775.1 Pseudomonadota bacterium | reverse complement strand
CTGTTCATCTTCGCGCTCGATCGCGCGATCGACCGCAATCTCGATGGCTCGACCGCCGACACGTTCGCGCCGTGGAAGCCCGACGGCCTGCTGCTCTACCTGGCCGCCGCCGATACGTTCTCGGCGGCGTTCCTCATCAACGTCAACTACCAGCGCAGGGAGACGTGGCGGAACTTCGCGACCGAGCGCCCACTGCCCGTCACCGAGCAGCTGACGATCGATTGGCCGGGATGGGCGTCCGTCCGGACGCGCGGCGACGTGCCGGCGCAGCCGTACCTGACGATCCGGCGGCCATCGCTCGGCACGTTCGACGAGGCGCTGATCCGGTGGCACCGCACCACGACGGTCGCGCCGACGACGAAGGGGTTGATCGAGCTCGCCGGTGCCTACGACCGCCTCGCCGGACAGACCGGAAGCGCGGATCACGCACGCCGTGCCGTCGAGCTCTACGAGCAGTACGCGGCCGCGCCCGATGCGGATCCCGGCAAGCTCGCCGCCGCTCGCGACCGGGCCGCGGCGCTGCGAGCTCGCGGAGGGAAGCCATGAGCCGCCTCTACCTCCTGGCCGTGCTCGTCCTCGCGGCGTGCCCACCCAAGACCACGTACGACGCGGATCACTATCGCGTGGCGTCGATGCCGAGGGGACCGCGCGTGCCCGGAGGATCGGTCGTGCATCCCGCCGTGATCGAGTACGTGTTCGCGACCTCGACGGGACCGTTGCGGGCGTATCACGACCTCGCGATGCGGACGACGGCGACCGACATCGCCGCGGTGGCCGCCGACGCGCGAGTGCTCGCGGGTGGCCGGCCGCCGACCGGCGAGCACTACGCGCGTGCGCGTGCACGGCGGATCGCGGAGGGCTTCAATCGCGCGCTCGCAGCCCACGGCGTGCAGGGCAGGTTGAACCTCCAGTGCTGCCAGCGGGTCGACCGCCGGACCGGCACCCTGCTCGGCGATCCGCTCTCGGTGGTCGTGGTCGCCGACGCGCGCGCGAAGGTCATCCAGCTGATCTCGACCGGCGTCGACCCGGACTACACCTGGGACCTCCAGTACGTGCCCGACGCGTTCGACCCCTCGCGTCCGCTCGACTACGCGACCGTCGCGCGGCTGGCGATTCCACTCCACTCCGAGGAGCCCGGTCGATGATCCGCCGCGCCGTCGTTCCCGTCATCGCCGTCGTGCTGGCCGGCTGTCTCGACGTCAAGCTGCGCCTCGACGCGACGCTGCCGGCCTCGGTGCTACACGCCCAGCGCGCGAACCTGCCGGGCCTGGTGGCACGCGAGCTGGCAGCCGGCCGAGCGCGCGAGGCGTTCTACGTGCTCGAGGTGCACAAGACGCGAGGCTATGCGGCGCCACGGCTTGCGGCGCGCGATCCGAAACGCGCGCCCCAGCTCGCCACCGCGCACCGCGATCTGCGGCCGCTGTTCGCCAAGCTGTTTCAAGCCGGCGGCAACGAGACCGTGGCACAGCGCGGCTTGCGTCTCGTCGGTGCGGCCGCGACGCCGGCGATCGCGAATGTTCACGGCGCGGCCGACGAGGCGTTCTGGGAGCACGTGCGACTCGTCGAGGCGCGTCACGCGGCCGGCGTGCCGTACGCGCACATCCTGCGCGACTCGTTCGCGCCGACCTCCGCCGACGAAGCGGCGTTGCTGTTCGATCGCGGCGAGCTGTTCGTGTCGTTCTTCATCGAGGGCGATCGCGTGCACGCGTTCGTCCTCGGAGAGACCGGTACGGTCGCGGTCGTCACGTTGCCGACGCCGGCGTCGACGCTGCGTGCGACGACGACCGCGCTGCGCGGCGAGCTCGAGCAACCGCCGGCGGCGGGACGGCAGCGTGCGTGGGAGAAGCCTGCGGCGCTGCTCTACGACCAGCTGCTGGCGCCGATCGGTCAGCGCGTCGACCTCGCATCGATCAAGACGCTCTACGTCAGCCCCGACGACTTCCTCGCGAACGTACCGTTCGCCGCACTGGTCACCGGCCCGGGTGGCCGGCCCTTGATCCATCGCACGCGCGTGACGTACCTGCCGTCGGCGAGCATCTACCGGCACCTGCTCCAGCAGGAGGTCCTCGATCAACCGCCGCGCTTCCTCTCGATCGGCAACCCCAGCTTCTCCGTCGATGTGCCCGCGCTGCCGTTCGCCGGTCGCGAGGCCGAGACCCTGTCACACGTGTTCGACGAATCGCTCCTGCTGTCCGGAGCCGACGCCGCGGAAGGACGCATCGTGCGCGCGGTCGCGAAGCACAACATCCTTCACTTCGCGACCCACGGCCTGATGCTCGGCGATCAGGCGCCCGGTGCGTCGAGCCTGCTGGTCGCCGCCGATCCGCAGCACGACGGCTTCTTGAGCGCCGCCGAGATCTCCAGCTTGCCGCTCTCGCACAGCTACCTCGTGGTGCTGAGTGCCTGCGAGACCGCGGTGACCCAGCAGGGCGCGACCGATCTCGCGAGCCTGACCGGCGCCTTCATGGCGGCGGGTGCTCCCAGCGTGGTCGGCTCGCTGTGGAAGGTCGACGATTCGTCGACGACGCGCCTGATGCTCGACTTCTACCGCGAGTTCCTCGCCGCCGGCGCAGGCGAGGCGCTGCGCCGCGCCCAGGTCGCGCTCGCCGGCAACCCGAAATATCAGCACCCGTATTACTGGGCGCCGTTCCTGCTCTACGGGTGGGACAAGTGATGCGGTCGACACTCGCGCTCGCGCTCGCGCTCGTCGCCGGTTGCAAGACGACGTCGGTCTACACGCAGGGCCCACCGCGCCGGGTCACCGTCGAGAAGCAGACCGGCGAGCCGACGATCCTCGCCGAGGGCACCCGCGATCCAGATGGCGGCGCGACGATTCGCGTGCTCGAGCTTCGCGAGGTCCGGGTCACTCGTACCGTCCAGCACGGCGCACTCGAGCTCCGGCTCGAGCATGGCGGAGTCAAGAGCATCGCCGGCGAGCTGCTCGAGCTCCCGCTCGGGGCGTTCCTGGTGGCGGTGATGCCGATCAGCCTGATCTGGGACTTCGCGGCGGCCGGCAACAAGCGCGGCGTCAAGCAAGGTGCGTTGCGGCCGATCGTGGTGTTCATCAATCCGGCGCAGAGCGGGTTCGCGATCAAGCCGCGCGTCCATGTCGCGCGCGACGTCACGTTCGACGGCGGCACGCGGTTCCGGCAGTACAACGTGCGGCTGCCGATCGGCGAGCTCGCCCTGCAGTACCGCGTGCTCGACGCGGGGCGCGAGGTGCTGGCCAGCGGTGACCTGGCGACCGACCAGTTCGGTGTGCTGCGGATCCCCGCGGTCCCACCGGAGGCGGTCGGCGTCGAGCTCGTCGGTGGCCGGGTGAAGCTGGTCGCCCCGCTCGATCCTTCGCAGCGCTGAGACGCGTCGACGTGCGACGCCTGCGACAGCGCAACTTCGCGCGTGGTTCGGGCTAGAGTGCCCGCCGATGCGGATGCGTCACCTGTCGCTCATGCTGCTCCCACTACCGATCGCCCTCACCACCTGCTGTCCCCCCGATCCCGTCAAGACCGCGAAGAAGCCGGACGGCAACGGCGGCGGATCGAGCAGCGTCGGAAAGCCCGCGGACTCGAGCGAGCTCGGCGCGCTCGCCGAGGGGACGAAGCTGCACGGCTTCACCACCACCACGCTGTATCTCGACGACGCCGACAAGCCGGTGGGCGCGCGGTTCATCCACGACGCGACCAGGTTCACGCTCGACTATCTGCGCGTCGAGACCGCACCGCAGGGCTTCATCTGGGTGACGTCGTTCCCGACGTCCGACAAGGGCGAGCCGCACACGCAGGAGCACCTGTTGTTGCTCAAGGGCGATCGCGGCCGCCAGCTCGGCTCGACCGAGGTGATGGAGCTCGCCGAGTCATCGGCGTTCACCGCGCAGTGGCGCACCGCCTATCACTTCCACACCGTCGCCGGCCACGACGTGTTCTGGCCGGTGTTCGCGAACCAGCTCGACGCGATGGTCAACCCCGATTACACCGACGAGGAGATCCGGCGCGAGGTGCGCAACTTCGGCGTCGACAAGGGGCCCGACGGCAAGCTGCACCTCGACGAGAAGGGCGTGGTCTACAACGAGATGGTGCGCGTCTACGAGAACCCCGACGTCGCGCTGTTCCGCGCGATGGGGCACCTGATCTACGGGCCGACGCATCCCTTGGTGCTCGATTCCGGCGGCGAGCCGGCGGCGATGCGCACGATGACCGCGCAGGACATTCGCAAGTTTCACAACGACAACTATCACCTCGCGAACATGGGGATGATCGCGGCGTATCCGTCGACGATGTCGCTCGCCAGCGTGCTCGGCAAGGCGAACGACGTGCTGGTGGCGGCGAAGACGAAGAACGGGCGCACCGGCAAGACGATGACCGAGGCGGATCTGCCGAAGCCGGCCGGTGCCCCGGCGGGCGCGCTGAAGGTGGTCGAGTATCCGTTCGCCGACGCGACGAACCCGGGGCCGATGATGTTCGGCTGGCCGGCGACGCGAAAGCTCGACGATGCCGAGCGCCTGCTGATGGGGCTGTTCCTCGATGCGTTCGCCGGCGACGAGAGCACCACGCTGTACAAGAAGCTGATCGACAGCAAGTCGCGCGTGCTCGATCTCGGCGCCAGCGGCGTGTGGTCGTACACCACCGACGATCAAGGCCAGCCGGTCTACATCGGGCTCTCGGGCTGCAAGCCCGACAAGCTCGACGAGCCGACGATGAAGGAGGTCCGCGCGCTGATCCTCGCGGAGCTCGAGCGGATCGCGAAGCTGCCGGATAACTCCGCGGAGCTGGTCGAGCTGAACGGCAAGCTCGGCAGCCGGATCGTCGATCTGCAGCGCCGCTACACCAAGTTCCTCGATTCGCCGCCCGGCTTCGGCTTCCGCGGCGCCAGCTCGGGCTGGATGGATCACCTGCAGTCGCTGTCGCGCTCGACCGGCTTCAAGAAGTCGCTGACGCTGCGGCCGGCGCTGGCCAAGGTTCGCGAGGTGCTCGCCGGCAAGACCAACCCGTGGCGCGATCGCATCAGGACGTGGGGCCTGCTCGACACGCCCTACGGCGTCGCCAGCAAGCCGAGCCCGGCGGAGCGCAAGAAGCTCGATGCCGAGCGCACGCAACGCATCGAGGCGGAGACCGCGCGGCTGCAGAAGCAGTACGGCACGGCCGATGCGCCGTCGACGCTCGCGCGCTACCAGCAGGACTACGACGCCGAGACCAAGAAGCTCGAGGCCGCCGCGGCCGCCACCCAGCTGCCGCCCCTGGTGTCGAGCTTGCCGATGACGCTCGACGACGGACTCTCGTACACCACCGGCGAGATCGGCGCGGTCAAGACGTTCGTCGCGACGTTCGACTCGATGGCCTCGGCGCGCGTGTCGATCGCGTTCCGGCTGAACGATCGAGTCAAGCACGACGATGGCATGTACCTCGCGGCGCTGCCGTCGCTGCTGTCGGACTCGGGTGTCATCGTCGATGGCAAGCCGATCGCGGCCGACGAGATGCGCGAGCAGATCCGCAAGGAGATCCTCGAGCTGTCGATGTACTTCGTCGACGAGGACCGCACGGGCCGGATCGAGATGGTCGTCGCCGGTGCCGGCAATGGTGCCGCGGAGACCAGGACGGCGCTGACCTGGATGCGCCGCGTGCTGTTCTCGCCCGACTGGCGGATCCAGAACCTGCCGCGGTTGCGCGACCTCGTCGAGCAGCGGCTCACCGGGTTGCGCTCGCGCATGCTCGGCTCCGAGGAGGGCTGGGTCAACGATCCGCGCGATGCGTATCGCCACCAGAACGCGCTGCAGGCCCACACGTCGTCGTTCCTGACGCAGATGCACGACCTCCATCGCCTGCGCTGGCAGCTGCTCGGCTCGGATCCGAAGGTCAGCGCCGAGGCCTCGAAGTTCCTCGCGGCGCTCGCGGCGGAGAAGGGCTCGCGCGCGCAGCTCGGCGAGCTGGCGAAGGCTCTGTCCAAGCTCGACGATCCGAAGCAGCGGTCGGCCTCGAAGGCGTTCGCCGCCGCGCAGAAGCTATCCGCCGAGGCGAAGAAGCTCGCGATCGCGGCGGGCAAGGATCTGGCGTCGACGCTCGCCGACCTTCCCGACAACTCGCTCGCCGCCGACTGGAGGTACCTGTGCCAGCAGATGGCGAAGGATCTCACCACCGGTGCCGCCACCGCGCTCGCGAGGCTCGAGGCGCTGCGCGGATCGATCATCTCCGCTTCGCACGCGCGCGTCGTCGAGGTCGGCTCGCGAGCGACCCAGACCGCGATCGCCGGCGACCTCGAGAAGCTCGTTCGCGATCTGCCGGCGGTCAACGAGGCGCCACCCGGCACGATGGGCGGCTTCATCACCTCGCGGATGGTGACGCGCGAGGGTGCGAGCAAGGACGCGGTCCACTTCGTCGGCCTGGTGGCGCCCGGCACGTCGAGCGGCGTGTTCCTCCACCTCGTTCCCGCCACCTGGTACGGCGATGTCACCGACGACGCGGTGCTCGACTACCTGGCGTCGAACCTCTACACCGGCCACGGCGGCCACAGCATCTTCAGCAAGACGCTCGCGGCCGGCCTCGCGTACTCCAACGGCATCCGCCCCTCGATCGATGCCGGCGCGCTCGTCTACTACGCCGAGCGCACGCCGCTGTTGCCGCAGACGATGAAGTTCGTGGTCGACGAGCTGAAGAAGGTGAAGCCCGACGCGAACATCGCTCGCTATGCGATCGCGACGGCGTTCTCGTCGCGCGTCGCCGGCAGCTACGAGTCGCGCGCCAGTGCGATGGCGGCGAACCTGGTCGATGGCCAGACGCCGGATCTGGTGAAGGCGTTCCGCACCCGCGTGCTCGAGCTGGCGAAGCAACCCGATCTCGCGACCAAGCTGTACGCGCGACTCGAGTCGACGTACGGCAAGGTGTTGCCGGGCTACGGCGTCACCGCGACCAAGCCGGATCCGAAGACGATCTACTTCGTGATCGGCCCCGAGAAGCAGCTGGCGGCCTGGGAGGCGTACCTCAAGAGCACGTACAAGGACCCGAAGGTCGGCAAGCTGTACCGGCTCTACCCGCGCGACTTCTGGATTCCCGCCGAGCTCTGATCCCATCGCCCGAAACAGCCGCGGTATCCTGATCTGGTGACGCCGGGGTTGCGGATCGGGAAGTACGAGGTCGGAGCGCGCCTCGGCAAGGGCAGCTTCGGTGTCGTCCACCTGGCGGTCGATGTCGAGCTCGGTCGCGAGGTCGCGATCAAGTTCCTGCGCCCCGAGTTTCTGATGCGCGACCACATCGTGCAGCGCTTCATCCGCGAGGCGCGCGCGGCGGCCAAGATCGGCCATCCCGGCATCGTCACGGTGTTCGAGTGCGGGCAGGTCCTCGGCACCAACACCAAGGTCGACGGCACGGCGTACATCGTGATGGAGCGGCTCGGTGGCGAGAGCCTCGGCGAGCGGATCGCGGCCAAGACCAGGTTCGACTATCCATCGATCATCGCGATCGGCCGCCAGCTCGCGACCGCGCTCCAGGCGGCGCACGCCGCCGGCATCATCCATCGCGACCTCAAGCCCGACGCCAGGGCGATCGCGAGTGACTCCGTCTACCAGCAGGCGGCGGTCGAGGCGCTCGATCGCGTGACCGAGGCGTACATCGACCGGCTCGTCGGCTCGCTCGATGCGCGGGCGCGCGCCGGGGATTGCTCGGTCTACGTGGCGATCCTCGCCGATCTCGAGCGCAACACGGCCACCGAGATCCGCGACGAGATCACGCGCCGCGCGCAGCCGTGCAACCTGCAAGCCGATGCCTCCGCAGCCGTGGTCGAGAATTCCCCACCCGTTCCGCCGTCGCAGCCTCCGACGGTCAGCTGCAGCGACACCGATGCGGTCTTCGCGCTGGAGGCGCGAGGAGACGCAGCGATGACCAGCGGCCAGTACGCGTCGGCGCTCCAGAAGTTCGACGCCGTGTACGTGTGCACGAAGTCGGTCGCGCACAAGGCGTATCTCGCCGCCTGCCGCGCCAGGGCGTTCCCGAAGGCCAAGTTCTACTTCCAGCAGCTCGGCGGCGAAGATCGGTTCGCGCAGATCTGCTTGAAGGAAGGCTACGATCCTCGTCGCTGAGCGATCGTGGGCTACACTGGTCGCACTCGTGCTGGTCCGGATCTGGATGCTGTTGCTGGCGGTCGCGCTCGTCACCAGCACCGTGGCTGCACCGGAGCTGCCCGCCGTCGAGATCGTCGAGCTGATCGAGCACGCGTTCGATGACGCGGTCACCGAGACGGCGGCACCCGCTGCGCCCGCAGCGGCACGGGTGGTCGAGCACGCGACCGAGTCGACGATCCCGCCGCTCCCGCCCCTGACCTCGATCTTCCGTCCCCCGCGTTTGCCGAGCTGAACCTCGAAGCTGTTCTACTCGGCCCGTTCGCAGGAGACTTCATGATCGACCTTTTGACCTCGCCCGACGTGTGGGCGAGCTTCGCCACACTCGCGGCGCTCGAGATCGTGCTCGGCGTCGACAACATCATCTTCATCGCGATCCTGTCGGGGCGCCTTCCCGAGCATCAGCGCGAGCGGGCACGCAAGCTCGGCCTCGCCGGTGCGTTCGTATCGCGGCTCGGCCTGCTCGCCATGCTGTCGTGGATCGTCCAGCTCGACGGCGAGCTGTTCAGCGTCGCGGGGCAGGGCTTCTCGGGCAAGCAGCTGATCCTGCTCGCCGGCGGCTTGTTCCTCCTCTACAAGGCGACCAAGGAGATCCACCACAAGCTCGAGGCCGCGGGCGAGGAGAGTGTCGGCGAGGCGGTGGCGGTCACGTTCGGCAGCGTGATCTTTCAGATCATCCTGCTCGACATGGTGTTCTCGATCGACTCGGTGATCACCGCCGTCGGCATGACCGACTACCTGAGCGTGATGGTGGCGGCGAACGTCGTCGCGCTGATCGTGATGCTCGCCGTCGGCGGCAGGATCAGCGCGTTCGTCGAGCGCCACCCGTCGGTGAAGATGCTCGCGCTGTCGTTCCTGCTGATGATCGGCCTGGTGCTGATCGCCGAGGCATTCGGCGTCCACGTGCCGAAGTCGATGATCTACGGCGCGATGGGGTTCTCGGTGTTCGTCGAGCTGCTCAACATCCGCACCACGCGGAAGACCAAGATCGTCAAGCTCAACCGCCCGCTAGGCGGCGCCGAGTAGCTCCTTGCCGAGCAGACCGCAGATCTCGTGGACCTCGTCGACGACGTGGGTCAACAGCTCGTGCACCGACGCACCGCTCAGCGGATCCTTCGCGCGCGCGGCGACCCACGAGTCGAGCACGCGCAGCTGCTCGAGCGAGCTGCCGCCCGGGAGCTCGTGGCGCTCGGGCGGCCGGATGCCGGCGAGCCGGTCGTAGGCCGAGTGCACGCAGTACGCGATCGAGCGCGGGAACGCCGGCTCGGAGACCAGGAAGCGCGCGACGGCATCGGAGCTGACGCGGCCTGCGGAGCGCTTGAGGTACGCCTCGCTACCGGACAGCGCGCGCAGCAGCGACAGCCACAGCGCGGTCTCGACGATCTCGCCACCGGCGACGCCGCGCGAGGCCAGGGTGAACGCGTGATGGTGGACGTCGAGGATGCGCGCGGTCTGCGACACCCGTTCGAGCAACACGCCGAGCCAGATGAAGTCGAGCGGCTCGTCGTGGAGCATCGTCGAGCGCATCAGCCCGAGGGCGAGCTGAGTGCCGCGGCGGACGTGGTGATAGAACTGGTCGCGCTGGTTCGCGTAGATGGTCTGCGCGGTGTGGCCGTCGCTCCACAGATGGAGCTCGTTGATCGCCTCCCAGGTCTCGAGCGACAGCACCTCGCGGATCGATCGCGCGTTCCACCGCGCCGCGCGCAGCGTGCGATGGAGCGACGAGTTGTTGTCGTCGTCCCACACCAGGAAGCGCTGGACGATCTCGGAGTCGCCCCACGCGGCGTGGGCGTCGTCGCCGCCCGCGTGCGAGGTGCGAAACTGGTCCTCTTCTCCGGTCACCACGATCACCGGGCGCCAGACCTGCGCGGCAGGCAGCTCGGCATCGAGGGCGAGCGAGACCGTGGCGGCGAGCATGCGGGCGGTGGCCTCCGCGCGCTCGACATAGCGACCGAACCAGAAGCAGTGATCGGCGACGCGCGAGATCACGCGTGCTCCTTCATTACCCAGGTGTCCTTGCTGCCGCCGCCCTGCGACGAGTTGACGACGTAGCTGCCTTCCTTGAGGGCGACGCGCGTCAACCCACCGGGCAACACCCACGGACCTTCGCGCGAGGTCAGGATGTACGGGCGCAGGTCGACGCGGCGCGGCTCGACGCGGCCGCTCGCCGGCGCGCCGGTGAGCGAGAACGTGCCGCTGCCGCGCGGCGCGCTCTCTGCGATCCACGTCGGACAGCTCGATAGCTCGATCCTCCGCTGGGCGATATATCGGCGGGGCTCGGCGGTGATCCGGCCGCGGAACTCGTCGAGCTCGGCCTTGGTCGCCTGCGGGCCCATCAGCATGCCGTAGCCGCCGGCCTCGTCGACCGCCTTGACCACCATCTCGTCGAGGTGATCGAGGACGTACTTGCGATCCTCGTCGAACAGGCAGACGTAGGTCGCGACCTGATCGAGGATCGCTTCCTCGCCCAGGTAGAACTCGATCATGTCGGGGACGAACGGGTAGACCGCCTTGTCGTCGGCGACGCCGTTGCCGGGCGCGTTGGCGAGCGCGACGTTGCCGGCCGCGTACGCCTTCATCAGCCCGCGCACGCCGAGCACGCTATCGGGCCGGAACGCATCGGGATCGAGGAACGCCTCGTCGGTGCGGCGATAGATCACGTCGACGCGCTTGGGGCCGCGCGTGGTGCGGCAGTAGACCTTGTCGCCGTCGACGAACAGATCCGGTGCCTGCACCAGCTCGAGGCCCATCGTGCGCGCCAGGAAGCTGTGCTCGAAGTACGCCGAGTTGTACGGCCCGGGCGTCAGCACCACGGCATTGATGTCGTCGCTGACCGGCGACACCGAGCGCAGCGTCTCGGCGAGCCGGGTCGGATAGTGATCGACGCGGTGAACGCGTGCGGCATCGAACAGCTTCGGGAACATCCGCTTGCTGATCAGCCGGTTCTCGACGACGTACGACACGCCCGACGGAGTGCGCAGGTTGTCCTCGAGCACGCGCCAGGTGCCGGCGGTGTCGCGGATCAGATCGACGCCGGCGATGTGGATGCGCACGCCGCCCGGTGGCTTGAGCCCGCGCAGCATCGGCCGGTAGCCACCTGCACCGAGGATCATCTCGGGCGGGATCACGCCCGACGAGAAGATCTTCTGCTCGCCGTAGACATCGTCGAGGAACATGCCGAGCGCGCGCAGCCGCTGCTGGAGGCCGCGCTCGAGCTTGCGGTAGTCGTCGGCGGCGACGATCCGCGGCAGCAGGCAGAACGGAAAGATCTTCTCGGTGCCGCGCGAGTCGCCGTAGACCGAGAACGTGACGCCCTGCTGGAGCAGCGCGGTCTCGGCGAGGGCCTGCGCGCGAGCGAGATCCTCGGGCCGCATCTTGTCGAGCAGCGCCGCGATCCGCGCGAACGGTGCCCGCGGCTGACCGGCATCGAACATCTCGTCGAACGTGTCGGCGAGCGCGGGGTAGTTCTCGAACAGTCCGGCCAGCTGGGTCACCGCTCCCGACTGTGACTGTGACTGGCTCTGCATCTCGTGGACCCCATCCTATCGAAAACCGCGACCCGATCTCGCATCCTGGGTGGGTGAAGGTCATCAAGCCACCAGCACCGCTCGTCATCGACGAGGCTGCGCGCGTCGTGTTTCTCGCCGGCTCGATCGAGATGGGGGCGGCCGAGCACTGGCAACCCAGGCTGACCGCGATGCTGGGCGATGTCGTCGTGCTCGACCCGCGGCGCGACGAGTGGGACGCGAGCTGGCGGCAATCGATCGACGAGCCGAAGTTTCGCGAGCAGGTGGAGTGGGAGCTCGCCGGCCTCGAGCGCGCCGACGTGATCGCGATGTGGTTCGACGCCGCGACCAGGTCGCCGATCACGCTGCTCGAGCTCGGGCTGCACGCGCGCGGCGGCAAGCTGATCGTCGGCTGTCCGCCGGGCTTCTGGCGGCGCGGCAACATCGAGGTCGTGTGCGCGCGCTACAACATCCCGCTGTACGCGACCTGGGACGAGTTCGCCGCCGCCGTCACGGCATCTTCGTGATCAGCGCGTCGAGCGCGACCTTCGCGGTGTACTCGGCATCGCGCGACGTCGCGAACGTGTTGCCGGTCCACACTGCCGTGGTTCCCGACGCGGCGTCGAGCATGGTCATGTGGACGTAGAAGTCACCGCCGAAGTCGTTGACGATGCCGAAGATCAGGCGGTCGGCACCGAGCGAGGCGGCGACCTTCTGCATGCAGGGCACCTCGTTGCTATCGCAGCCGGCCAGCAGCTTGGCATCGAGCAGGTCCATGTTCTTCTGCCCGACGGTGATGAACAGATCCTCGTCGGCGATCTTGCGCAGCCACTGGGTGATGTTGATCGCCGCCATCGTGCCGACCGGGTTGATCTTGCCGACCAGCTCGATGCCGAGCACCTCGAGCGTGTACTTCGTCGAGGACTTGCGAACCGTGACCTTCGGATAGATCCGGACCTTGTCCGCCTCGGGCTCGGGGACCGGCGGCGCCTGCCTGGGCTTCGGCGGCTCGGGGTCGGCCGGGCGCGCCGCGGGGCACGCGCACAGCACCGCGAGCAAGGCGGCCCAGGTCCTCATCGGGACCAGCCTAGCTCAGGATTGGCTCTGGTTGCGCCAGCGGTTGGCGTCGGAAGCGCCGAGCACGCGGGTCATCATGTCGAACAGCTGATCGACGAGCAGGTCGCGGACCTCTTCCTTGGAGGTGTCCTTGTTCGCCAGCCACTCGATCGACGCGGCCTCGACCATGCCGATCCACGACCGGATCGCGATCCGGCTGATCGGGCGCGCCTTGAGGAACGCGCTGATCGGGTTGCCCTCGAGGAACTCCTCCTGGATGCCGACGCGGACCTTCTCGAGCACCGCGGTGACTTCCGGATCGCTGCCGATCCCGCCGCGCATCAACGCGACGAACGCGCTGCCCTGGCTCTCGACGTGATCGAGGTAGGCGGAGACTCCCGCCATCGCCCGCTCGCGCGGCGCGGTCTCCTTCTTGACGTTGGTGACCAGCTTGTCGACCAGCTCCTGCGAGGTCTCCTCGAGGCCCGCGATGTAGAGGTCGCGCTTGGTGGGGAAGTAGTAATAGAACAGGCCCTTCGACAGCTTCGCCTTCTTCGCGAGGTCGTCGATCGAGACCT
Organism: Pseudomonadota bacterium; assembly: GCA_023430775.1. Taxonomy (GTDB): domain Bacteria; phylum Myxococcota_A; class Polyangia; order Haliangiales; family Haliangiaceae; genus JABFXX01. Next base: position 1,498 of record JAEYYY010000262.1, on the reverse strand, counting down.
CGTCGTACGGATTGGCGGCGAATGCGGCTCGGCCCATGGCGAGGAGCTGCGCGCGGCGCTCGTCGTTCTCGAGTCGCTTGATGACGCGGCGTCGCTTGGGGGCCCCGACTTTCTTGGTCTTGACCGTGCGTTTCGAGACAGCTCTTGCCACGCGCAAGAGGTATCCCGCTTGTTGACCCGACACAACCTCATTGTTGAGGGTGCCTCAATACAGTTCTGTTAGCCGGTTATCGAAGTGCCGTTCTCCGTCGTGCAACGGGGTGCACTCCAAGCGAAGTCCGCGTTGACTTGCTCTCAACAGTGTTAGGCGTTGTTGTCTGTCGATCGTGTAGGCGATCTCGCACGTCATGCAACGTGTGGCGCGTGAAGCGCAGCGCCATCCTCTTCTCGCTCGCGATGTACGCCTGCTCCGGCAGCTCAGGAGCACCCCCAGACCCGACCGAACCAGGTCCGGATGGTTCGCCGATCGACCCGCCGCCGGAGATCGATCCCTGTGCGACGCCGCTGATCATCCCGACCACCGGGCGTCCGATCGATCTGATGCCGGCCGATCAGCTCGCCGAGTTTGCCGGCCGCGCGCCATGCGTGGCCGAGGGCTCGCTGCGGAGCCTGCTCCAGGACCCGCGGACACTCTGGTACGACAAGCACTCGCTGACGCCGGGCTATCAGGACTCGTTCGGCGACAACGTGGTGACGCCGATCGGCTTCCGGCCGAACACCATCGATCCGGGTCTCATCAACCTCGCGGTCCCCGGCGGCCACCAGCAGATCTTCTCGTCGCTCGGCATCTTCCACTTCCCGTTCGGCCATCCGATCGGGCCGGTCGACAACGTTCACGTCGTCAACTTCTGGCGGTTGCCGGATACCGGCGACGCGTATCAGCCGGTCGTCCACTGGCAGCGCGATCCGAACTCGTACACCCACCGTGTCGAGTGGATGTTCCCGAAGGGGACCGTGTTCGGCGAGCTGATCTTCCTCGAGGAAGACGGCGAGTTTCACCCGTTCGAGATCCGCACGCGCACGCGCACGCTGACCGGCTGGGACGTCGACGCGTACCGGCCGTTCCCGACCGCCGAGGAGCTGGCGACCGCGATCGAAGCGCGCCGCGGTGACAAGGCGGAGTGGGCGGAATCGGCCGCGCTCGACGGTCTCGTCGAGCAGCTGCGCACCGGAGCGCTGTCGGCGTACAGCGTGTCGGCGACGCACTTTCCCGGTGCGTTCCCCGCGCGTCAGGCCGGCATCGATCGGCTCCCCGAGCTCACCGGCAGCGACGCCGAGCTGATCCACGAGCTGCTGCGCTCCACCGCGTTCCGCTCGGCGCGCGGCACCTACTGGAAGCAGAGCGGCGGCATGTCCGCGTGGGCGGCGAGCGCGAGCGGCAAGGGCTCGATCGTCCCCGCCGGCTACAACGCGGCGGCCGTCGAGGTCAGCGAGGAGTCGTGCGACTCGTGCCATCGCGACGCCGGGCGTCCGTTCGAGACCTGGTACGACAACATCC
>JAEYYY010000237.1 GCA_023430775.1 Pseudomonadota bacterium | reverse complement strand
CTGCTGCTGACCACCGGATAGCTCCGCCGGGTAGTGCCGCATCCGCGAGGCCAAGCCGACGCGCTCGAGCGCCTTCTCGATCCGCTGCTTGCGATCGCCGCGGGAGAATCCGCGATAGCGCAGCGGCACGTCGACGTTGTCGAACAAGTTGAGATCCGGGATCAGGTTGAAGCTCTGGAACACGAACCCGATCTTCTCGTTGCGCAGCTTGCTGCGATCGCGATCCGTGAGGTCCTTGACGTCGATGCCGTCGAGCACGTACTGGCCGCCGGTGTGCTCCTCGAGGAGCCCGGCGATGTTGAGGAACGTGGTCTTGCCGGAACCCGACGGACCGGTGACCGCGACGAACTCGCCGGCGCGAACCTCGAGCGACAGCTCGCGTAGCGCGTGCGTCTCGACCATCGCGGTCCGATACACCTTCGTGACGTCTTTCATCTTGAGCATGGGTTCTCCGCTTCAGTTCGCGATCCGGACGCGTTCCTTGTTGCCAAAGCTGTCCGAGCCGCTGACGACGAGGTCGTCGCCTTCCATCGCGCCCGACACGATCTCGACCGCATCCACACCGATCGCGCCGAGCTTGATCGACCGGCGCTCGGCGACCTCGCCGCTGACGACGTAGGCGACGTTGCCGCCACCGTTCTCGACGAACGGGCCGCGCGCTACCTTGAGCACGTTCGGCTTCTCCTCGAGCAGGATCCGCGCGCCGAGCCGCTGGTTCTGGCGCAGGCCCTCGGGGCGCTGATCGCCGAACTCGATGCGGGTCGCGACGCTGCCGTCGATCACCTCGGGCGACACGCTGCGGACCTTCCCGGCGAAGGTCTGGGTGCCGCTGCGAATCTCGGCGGCCATGCCCATCGCGATGTCGCGCGCGAACGCGTCGGGCACCTTGATCTCGAGCTCGAACGCGCCGAGGTCGACCACCGTCAGGATCGCGGCGTTCGCCGGCACGGTCGCTCGCTGCGCGACCGCGAGCTGGCCGACCTGGCCATCGACCGGCGACTTGATCTCGAGCGCCGCGACCTGGCGCTGGAGGTCGCGCACGATCTCGCGCTGGCGATCGAGCGTCTGCTTCTTGGTGCCGAGATCGAAGCCGGCTTCCTTGCCGAGCAAGCCGGCCTCGACGCGCGCGTGCTTGAGCGCGATCTCGGCCTTGCGCAGGTTGTCCTCGGAGCGGCGCAGCTCGAGCTCGGGAATCACGCCCTTCTCGAACATCTTCTTGTTGATCTCGACCTCGCGCGCCGCGCCCTGCAGATCGACCTCGGCCTGCGCGATCAGCTTGCGACCGTTGGCGCGCCCGTGCTCGACATCGATCCCTGCCCTGCCGACACCGGCATCGAGCCCGGCGAGCGACGCCAGCTCCTGGGTCAGCCGGCTCTGCAGCTCGGGGCTGTCGATCACCGCGAGCACCTGGTCCTTCGTCACCTTGTCGCCGGGGCGGACCTTGAAGTCGACGGTGCCCGGCGCGACCGCGTACAGCATCGGGCTGTTGGCGGCGACCACCCGGCCATCGGCGACCACGTCGCGCGTCAGCGTGCCGCGCGTGACCTGGGCGATCCGGATCCGCGAGCGATCGATCGCGCTCTCCGCGATCAGCCAGCGGCTGACCACGTAGCCGATGCCGCCGAGCACCGCGAGCGTCATCACCGCACCGGTGATCCAGCGCTTCCACGGCCTGCCGATCGCCGGCTTCTTGAGCGGGACGTCCTGGGCGGAGGTATCGCGAATCACGCCCGGACGAACAGCAACGCCCATGCCCGCGCTAACTCGCCGACATCACTCGTCTGCGAGTGTCCGCACCGTCCGTTCAGTGTCCGCACGGACAGAGCTCGAACAGCTCAGTCGATGTCGAACGCGTACAGGATTCCACGATTGCTCATCACGAACAGCCGGCCATCGCCGGTGACCGTGGGCGCCGCGGACACGCCGTCGCCGGGCTGGAACCACTCGAGCGTCTCGCCGCTCCTGCGGTCGGCGATGAACATGCCGTCGCCCGCGAGCGAGTAGATCAGCGTGTCGCGGTAGAGGACCGGCGCCGCCGGCTCGCCACCACCGCGGGCGCCGACGCGCCACACCACGTTGCCCTCGAGATCGATCGCGTAGGTGCCGAGGTCGGCGACCGACACGTAGATCAGCTTGCCGTCGGTCGAGATGCCACCGACGTTGCCGGTGTTGCTCGGCTGCGCCGCATCCCAGAACGGCAGCCGCCAGCGCACCAGGCCCGTGGCCTTGTCGAGCGCGTAGACGCCGCCCGAGGACGAGCTCGCGTACACGCGATCCTCGAGCACGATCGGCGTGGCGTCGACGTCGAAGAACCGATCGGCCTCCGCCTTCAGCGAGGTCGACCACGCGACCGAGCCGTTGTCCTTGCGGAGCGCGACCAGCGTGCCGTTCGAGAACCCGGTGTAGATCAGATCGCCGTCGATGGTGACGCCGGCGTGACCGCGCAGCGTGTACTCCTCGGGCGTCTCGCCCTTGAACTGCCACTTGAACTTGCCGCTGATCGCGTCGACGGCGACCACCTGATCGGCCTCGTTCGCGAACACCACGACATCCGTCGTGGCGACCGGGCGCTGCTCGATCGGGCCGCGGCTCTGGTAGCGCCACTTCTCCTCGCCGGTCTGCGAGTCGAGGCACATCAGGATGCCGTCGGCGGTGCCGAGATAGATCACGCTGCCGCCCATCAGCGGCGCCGACGCGACCGCGCCGACGCGCTTCTTCCAGCGCACCGCGCCGGTGCTCGCCTTGAGCGCGAAGAACATGCCGGTGGCCGAGCCGATGTAGACCGTGTCGGCGTAGACCGAGGCCTGCGCGAACTCCTGCGGTGTGACCTCGGTCTTGCGATCCGCGGTCTCGAACTTCCAGTGCAGGCTCAGTCGATCCTCGCCGAGCGGCTCGAGCGGCTCGGCGCGCATCGCATCCGCGCGGTGAGGCGGGACCTTGACGCAACCCGCGAGCAGGAGTGAGGCGAGGACCAGCTTCATCAGACGGGTCCGAGGGTTCCGAGCCGGCGCTCGATCAGATCCGCGAGCTCCTTGGGCGGCTTCATCTCCTTCACCTTCTCGAGCAGCGCCTTCGCCTCGGCACGCTTGCCGAGCACGAGGTTCATCCGGCCCTGGTGATAGAGCGCGTACGCGCGACGCGGGCCATCCTCGGCCGGCTGCATCCGCAAGAACGCGCCGAGTGCTTCCTCGAGGAGCTTCTGGCGTGCGGCCGGCTCCTTCTCGGCCATCGCCTTGCTCTCGAGCGCGATGCCCAGGCCCTCGCGGCACAGCACGTTCTCGATCTCCTTGCCCTGATCGCAGGTCCGGTAGACGTCGATCGCCTCGTCGAGCTTGCCGGCGTCGATCAGCATCGACGCGCGGAACGCCGGGCCCGTCTTGTCGGTGTCCTGCTGCGCCATCTCCGCGAGCACCTTCTCGGCGCGCTCCTTCTCCGAGGCGAACGCTGGGATCTTGGGATCGGGTGTCATCCCCGGCGGCAACACCGGCTTCTGCGCGACGTCGAGCACCGCGGTCACCTTCTCGGTCTCCCGCGATTCCTTGTTGCGCGAGCACGCCTTCCAGCCGAAGAAGAACGAGATCAACACCGCGAGGATGATCGTCGCGACTGCGATCTTCTTGATGTGT
>JAEYYY010000206.1 GCA_023430775.1 Pseudomonadota bacterium | reverse complement strand
AACAAGGGCCCGACCATCGACTCCGTGACCAAGTCGGTCGAGGAGCCGAAGAAGGAGGCCGCCGCGGACAGAAAGCGCTTCGACGCCGCCGAGCGCGAGGCCGACCTCGACGCGCCGATGGACGATGCGCAGCCCGCACGCAAGGTGCTGGTCGAGCAGCAGCAGCGCACGACCGTGTACGCCGACGAGCTCGGCGGGCTGGGCGGCGAGGGCCGGTTCGCTGCGCGTGGCCGTGGCGGCAGCGACTTCGGCGGTGCGATCTCCGGCAAGAAGGCGAAGGCGGCCACCAGCTGGGCGCGACCGATCGCGTATCCGTCGCGGCTCGGCTATCCGACCGATCAGGCGTACGACGATCTGACGGGCTTCCTCGTCGGGTTCTTCCCCGACGCGGCTGATGGCTGGCGCCACGAGCTCGAGATCGCGGCGGCGGGCAAGAAGACGCACGCGATCGACGACGCGGCCAAGCGGCTCCTCGAGGCCGCGCGCCGCGCGGTGCCGTCGGGCGTCTACCGCTGGGGCGATCTCGAGATCGCGCTCGACCCGTCGCACCAGCTCGGCTGGCGGCGGACCACGGGCATGGGCCTCACCGAGACCGCGTCGTTCGACGGCAAGACGATGACGCGGCGCTATGCCGAGCTAGGCATCGACGTCACCCGCGCGGCGGCCGACGACGCGGTCGCGATCCAGCTCGCGTACCTGCCGCTATGGATCGCGGAGCCGGCGCAGTACGCGCGCTGGTTCGAGGTCAAGGCGGACGGCAAGAAGAAGCAGGTCGAGCTCCACCGCCTGGTGGCGGCCGGTCCGAACCAGACCAAGCCCGAGCTCGCCTACGTGCTCGCGTTCGACGCCCACAACCGGCTGATCGCGATCCACGACAGCACCGAGAAGCTGATCGAGATCGAGTGGAACGCGATCGGTCCGACGAAGATCAAGAGCGGTGGCAGCGAGCAGCTGATCGGCTACTCGGGGCTCCCGATCCCCGATGCGGTCGCCTGGGCGCACGTCGCGACCACGGCCGGCGTCGCCGTCGAGATGCCGATGCGCGTCGCCGCGCACTGGGACGCCAGGCTGGCGAAGCTCGCCGCCGGCTCGGCCGAGTGGCGCCACGCGCAGCGCCAGCGGATGGCGAGCCTCGCCGCGGTCAACGACCGGTCGAACCTGGTCGCCGCATTCGAGGCGCTGCGCACCAACGGTGGCGTCGAGCTCGGCGATCTGACGCTGGCGAGCGGTGGGCTGGCGACGGCGACCACCGACGCGCAGTTCGTGAAGGCGATCGAGAAGCACGCGCAGACCCCGATCGCGCAGTACCTCGAGGCCGGTCGCCGCTACCTGCAGCAGCAGAAGTCCGAGCGCATCAAGGCGAAGACCCAGGCCGGCTTCATCGGCGCGCTGTGGACGCTGCGCGAGGCGACGGCGCTGTTCGTCGCCGACAAGGACAAGGAAGCGGTCGACCGCATCCTGTCGCTCGGCGACCGCGCGCTCGAGCCGCGGCTGATCGGCGTCGGTGCGTCGACCAGTCGCTATCAGATGAAGGCGGCCGAGGTCACGCGGCTGTGGGACAGCATCGCGAAGGGCGATCACAAGAACCAGGCACGCGCGCAGGCGGCCCAGATGCTCGTCAACCGCGGTCAATACGACGCGGCGGCCGCGCGCGTGGTGGCGCTGATCGATGACCTCGATCTCGACGCGACGCCGCCGCAGCTGCAGTCGTTCCAGTACTACTTCCAGCAGTCGCGCCGCGGTCAGGCGGGCTGGCAGCTGGTGTGGGCGAAGTGGCGCGACAAGGTCCTCGCCGGCTCGAGCTACGAGCACGTGCTGTCGCTGTTGCCGGTGGCGGCGAGCCATCCGATCGACATGCCGGCGATCCTCGCGCGTGCCGCGGCACTCGCGGATGGCGATGTCGATCGCACCGTCGCGGTCGCCCGGATGGCGATGAGCTACAACCAGCCCGCGTTCGGCTCCTCGCTGCTCGAGCCGCTGGTCAAGAAGCACCCGACGCGCGAGCTCCACCAGCTGGTCGGCGGCATCGCGCTGCAGCAGGGCCGCCATGCCGAGGCGCTGATGCACTTCGAGGAGGCCCAGAACCGGGCATCGCCCGACGAGGCGGTCAGCCTGGCGACGATCCGCAGCGAGATGAGCCAGATCATCCAGATCGCGCGCCAGCTCGCGGTGCAGTCGCAGGGTGCCGAGCGTGCGAAGGCCGTCAAGCGGGCCCTCGCGTGGGGCGCGAAGTGGCGTGCGATCGACTCGGGCAACAACCAGATCGATTCGCAGCTCGGCGAGCTGCTCCTCGCGGTCGGCGACACCAAGGAAGCGTGGCGCCATCTGTCCTCCGTGATCGAGCGCGATCCGATGGGAGGTGACGGCTATGCGATCGTGGCGCAGGCCTTCGAGAGCCAGGGCAAGGTGGCCGAGGCGGTCGACTACTGGCACCAGGCGGTGATCCTCGACCAGACGAACCCGACGCACCGGATGCGCAAGGCGCAGGCGTTGATCGCGCTCGGCAAGACCGCCGAGGGTGACGCGCTGCTCGCCGAGATCGCGAACCGCAAGTGGCACGTGCGGTGGGACGGCGTCGTCTACCAGGTCAAGTCGATGCTCGAGCGGGCCAAGCGGACGGGCAATTCGGGGCTCGACGCCGAGTAGACCCGGGTAGAATCGCTCCGGCTGTGCTGACGCGCCGAGAGCTGATCGCCCGTGGAGCCGGCCTCGCCGGCCTCGCGGTCCTGGGCTGCGGCGATAACCACTCCGATCGCGATCTCGCGGTCGCGGTGGTCGAGCCGACGACCGACGCGGTGATGGTGGCGGTGTGGGCACGCAACGGAGGGACCGTGGCGATCGAGATCGCCGATCCGGCCGGCACGTCGGAGGTCTCGCTCGAGCTGTCGTCGACGGGCACCGGCGCGATCGATCTGGTCGGGCTGACCCCGGGCACGCGGTACGAGATCACGGTGCGCGCCGGCGGCCTGCGCGCCGGGCCGTATGCAGCGATCACCGCGCCGGCGAACGATGACGCGCGGCCGGTGAAGCTCGCGATCGTCGCCGACCTCGATCCGAACCCCGACTTCGAAACCGACCTCGTCGATCACCTGGTGGCCGCGGCGCCGGATCTGGTGATCGGGCTCGGAGATCTGCCGTACTGCGATAACGGGCCCGAGCTGGCGAAGACACCGGATGCCTACCGCAACGTCCACGCCGAGGCGCGCTCGCATCCGCGGTTCCGGCCGATGTTCGAGGCCGCGCCGCTGCGCGCGATCTACGACGACCACGAGTTTCGCAACGACTGGGATGCCGGGTTCGTCGCCGCCGAGCCCGATCGCTATCGCGCCGCCGTCGACGTCTGGGACGAGTTCTTCCCGGTCCGCGGCGCCACCGGTGAGGTGCGCTATCGCAGCTGGCGGTGGGGGGCGAACGCGGAGTGCTTCCTGCTCGACTGCCGGCGGTTTCGCAGCGCGAACGACGATCCCGATGGTCCGGCGAAGACCCTGCTCGGCGCCGCCCAGCTCGCCTGGCTACTCGACGCGGTGGCCGCGAGCACGGCGACGTTCAAGCTCGTGCTCACCAGCGTGCCGCTCGATTTCTCGAACACCAACGACGCGTGGTCGTCGTTCCCGTTCGAGCGCCGGCAGCTGCTCGACGGGCTGCGAGGCATTCGCGGGCTGGTGGTGATCAGCGCGGACCAGCACTGGTTCGCGGCGCACGTCCACGATCACGGGATCCGCGAGTTCCAGTTCGGGCCGCTGGCGCGCGACACCCGCGATCCGGGCCCAGCCGCTCCCGGGGTGCTCGCGCGCGCGGTGGACTTCAACTTCGGCCTGATCGAGATCGCGGGCGACACCATCGCGATCTCGGCGATCGGCCCCGGCGGCGCGCCGCTGTTCGCGACCACACTGACCGCCGACGAGCTGACACCGTCGACGTGACAGCGTAAGTTCGGCCGGTGACCACGAGCGGTGATCTGGAGCTGTCGTTCTACGACAAGTTCCTGTTCAGTCGCGGGCTCGAGCCGTATCCCGTCCAGGAGCAGGCGATCGGCAAGATCTTCGCCGGCGAGAGCGTGCTGGTCACCGTCCCCACCGGCACCGGCAAGACGCTGATGGCGAAGGCCGCGCTCCACGCCGCGCTCGGCAAGGGTCAGAAGGCCGTCTACACCACGCCGCTGCGCGCTCTCACCGAGGAGAAGTATCGCGAGCTGTGTGCCGATTTCGGCGAGGGCTACGTCGGCTTCGCCACCGGCGACTACAAGGTCAATCGCGATGCGCCGATCCAGGTCGAGGTCGCCGAGATCCTGTGGAACCGGATCGTCGCCGACAAGCACGTCGCGCCGGCCGACATCGTCGTCATGGACGAGGGCCACTACTTCAACGATCCCGAGCGCGGCTACGTCTGGGAGCAGTCGATCATCGGCCTCGATCCGCGCGTCCAGCTCGTCATCCTGTCGGCCACGGTCGGCCATCCCGAGAAGTTCTGTCACTGGGTCGAGCTGACGCGGCGGGTGCCGCTCGCTCTGGTCGAGTCGCGCGAACGCAAAGTCCCGCTCGTCCACGAGTTCCGCGAGGAGATGCTGATCGAGACCGTGCGCGACCTCGCGCACACCGGCGACGTGCCGGCGATCGTGTTCGTGTTCGGCCGCGAGCAATGCTTCGAGGTCGCGCGGCTCTTGAAGTCGTGCCGGCGGTTCACCACCGACGAGGAGAAGGAGCAGGTCGACGCCAGGTGCGCCGCGGCGCTGCTGCCGGCGGGTGCCGCGAAGGAGCTCAAGTCGCTCCTGACCCACGGCATCGGCATCCATCACGCCGGCATCCTGCCGCGCTACAAGGCGCTGGTCGAGGAGCTCGCGCTCGCGCGGCTGATCAAGTTCGTGGTGTCGACGGAGACGATCGCGGCGGGGATCAATCTTCCAGCAAGAACTGTTGTGTTCCCTGCGTTGCGCAAGTTCATCAAGCAGCAGCCGCGCCTGGTCACCGCCGCCGAGTACCACCAGATGGCGGGGCGCGCGGGCCGGCCGCAGTTCGACGATCGCGGGCTCGCGATCACGCTGGCGCCGGAAGACATCGTCAGCGACCTCAAGAAGGAGCTCAAGGACGCGCGCAAGAGCGGTCCCGATCACGAGATCAAGGTGAGGAAGGCGGTCTACAACCGCGCGCGCAGCGAGGCGCAGCGCAAGGGCGAGCTGATCTGGACGCCGGAGATCCACGCCGAGCTGGTCAAGGGCGAGCCGGCGGAGCTGCGCAGCAAGACCAAGATCACCGCCAGCAGGTGCTCGCGATCGGCTTGCCCGATCTCGCCGCGACCGTGCTGCCCGGTGCCACGCTGACCGAGGCGGAGCAGCGTCAGCTCGAAGCGGAGCGGTCACTGCCGCCGTCGATGCGGCTCGACATCGTGACGGTGATCGATCACCTGCTGCTCACCGATCGCGAGCGCAAGGAGCTGCACAAGACACTCGCCCAGCTGGTCGCCAACATGCGCGCGATCGGCGTGCTCGACGAGCACGGCAAGCAGGTCAAGGGCGACATGATCCGCCTGCTGCAGGGCATGGACGGGCTGTTCATCTACTACGTGCTGTTCAACCACCAGCTCGATTACGTCGAGCTGCGCGCGCTCGTCGAGTACCTGATCGATCACGACATCATCCAGCGCCAGCTCGAGCGGAAGCAGGAAGATGCCAAGCGCGAGTGGATGCGGACCTGGCTGCGCGAACAGCGCGAGGCCGGCGCCCAGGCCTCGTGGGACGACGCGATCGCCGAGTGGGAGAAGCAGCACCCGCGCGAGCTGACCAAGGTCGAGCTGATCCACCAGGAGCTGGCATCGCAGATCCCGCATCCCGAGCTGCACGGCGGCAAGAAGGCGAAGAACGTGTGGGCGCAGCTCGAGGACTCGAACATGGGATTCCTCGAGTTCGTCGAGCGCCACCACCTCGAGCACGAGGAAGGCAATCTGTTCTCGTACCTGGTGCGGGTGATGAACTTCGCGCGCAAGCTGCACGAGGCAGCCGAGCTCTCCGAGTTCGAGGACATGGCGGAGCGCGTGCAGCGCGTGCTCGCGCACGTCGACGTTCGCCTGGTCGACGACTCGAAGTGGATCTAACGGCGCACGATCAGACCGTAGCCGAGGCCGAGGATCATCGCGGCGCCGGAGCCGACCAGGATCGCGAGCTTCGCGGTGTCGAGCAGCGGCCCCGGTGCGAAGGCGAGCTGGGCGACGAACAGCGACATCGTGAACCCGATGCCGCCGACCAGCCCGACGAGCAGGACGCCGCGCTTGGTCTGTTCCGGCGATCGAGTCGCGATACCGGTGCGGCTGGCCGCGAGCGAGAATGCGGTGATGCCGAGCGGCTTGCCGACGGCGAGGCCGAGCACGATGCCGAGGAACAGCCACAGCAGATCGCCCGACAGGCTGGCGCCGCCGAGCACGACGCCGGCATTGGCGAGCGCGAACACCGGCATGATGACGAACGCGACCCACGGGTGCAGCAGGTGGATCAGTCGCTCGGTCGGGGACACCGCCTCGCGACGCGCGCGCTCGATCTCGTCGAGGCTCGACAGCAGCGCGCCGCGATCGCCGGGTTGTAGCTCATCGATGTGAGCCTGCGTGGTCTCCGCAAAACCCGACGGGCCGAACCACGACCGCACCGGCGTCAGCAGGCCGAGGAGCACGCCGCCGATCGTCGGATGGATCCCGGTCTCGAGCAGGCCGACCCACAACACGACGCCGGGCAACAGGTAGATCACCGGCGACCGCACGCCCGCCGCGCGCAGGACCAGCACCCCGGCGATGCCGGCGCCGGCGATCACCAGGCCGTGCGCCGCGATGCCACTGCTGTAGAACACCGCGATCACGACGATCGCGCCGATGTCGTCGATCACCGCGAGCGCGAGCAACAGGATGCGCCACGAGGACGGTACGCGCGAGCCGAGCAGCGTCAGGATGCCGACCGCGAACGCGATGTCGGTGGCCATCGGAATCGCCCAGCCCGGCGAGCCGCTGCGTCCGGCGTTGAGCACGGCGAAGATGACCGCGGGCGCGAGCATGCCGCCGAGCGCCGCGACGAGGGGCAGCGTCGCCTGCCGGAAGGTCGCGAGCTCGCCCTCGAAGATCTCGCGGCGGATCTCGAGGCCGACGACCAGGAAGAAGACGGTCATCAGGCCGTCGTTGACCCAGAAGTGCAGTGGATGCTCGACACTCCACGGTCCGACGTGGAAGCCGATCGGCGTGTGCCACAGCCCCTCGTAGGAAGCCGTCGCGACGTTGGCCCACACCAGGGCGGTCACCGTGGCGGCCAGCAGCACGAGGCCACTCGAGGCCTCGATCGCGAGGATGCGCTGGATCGGCGAGGTCAGCGCGGCCTTCGCCTTGCGCATGAGCGCCCAGCTCTCGGGCGGGTGGGACGAAGTCGAATGGGTCATCGGTTCCTCCAGGAGGAAGTGCCGACGACCCCATCGGCACGGAAGCCCTGCGGCATTGCTGCCGCACCCGAGTTCAGTTGTGGCCCTTGTATACCACCCGTCAGACGCGCTGGGCGATCTGGACGTTGCGGGCGGGGACCGCGATCGCCGCCCCGGCGCCCTCGATCGCCTGCATGAACTCGAGCAGGACGTCCTGCCGGATCTTCTGAAACTCGCTCCACTCCTTGGTCTGGAACCAGGCCATGATCTCGATGTCGAGCGAGGACTCGCCGAACGCCGCCAGGCGGACGACCACGGCATCCGGCCAGATCTTGGGGTGGGCCCGCAGGATCTTCTCGAGGTCCTCGAGCACTCGCTGGAGCTGCGCGGCGGTGGTGCGGTACTCGAGCCGGATCATGCAGGCGAGGCGCATCCGATCGCGGACCGTGTAGGACTCGATCCGCTGGTTGGCGAGCTCGCCGTTGGGGATCGTGATCAGCGTGCGATCGAGCGTCCGGATCCGGGTCGACCGCAACCCGATCTGCTCGACCGTTCCGACGAAGTCGTAGATCTTCACGAAGTCGCCCTCGCGCATCGGCTGGTCGACGCCGATCGACACCGCACCGAACAGGTTCTCGACGGTCTTCTGTGCGGCGAGCGCGATCACGAGACCACCGATGCCGAGGCCGGCGATCAGGCTCGCCACCGAGATGCCGAGCTGGGCGAGCAGGATCAAGCTGCCCATCACGAGGACCGCGACCTTGGCGAACCGCGCGCCGAGCGCGATCAGCGAGCGCGAGGCCGGGCGATCGCGGGCCCACGGCCGGTACTCGAGCGTGCCGCGCACCAGGTCGACGGTGCGGAACGCACCCCAGATCACGAACACGATCGTGACGACCCCGATCAGCGTGCGGAGGGCATCGGCGGCGCGCTCGTCGATCGGGACCCACGCGAGCGCGGCGCGAAACAGCTGGACCGCCAGCACCGCGGACACCGGCGCGCCGAGCCTCGCCGCGAGCTGGTCATCCCATGCGGTGTTGGTGCGCCGCGCGATCCGCGCCCACACCGCCGTCAGCATGCGGGTGAGCATCACGCCGGCCATCACGGCACCACCGACGGAGTAGACGACGATCGCCGTCGGCGACGTCGCGAGGTCGCGAACTAGCTGCCAGGAGTCATCCATGTGGAGCTCACCGTGACGAACCGGTCGCGCGCAGCTGACCATCGCGCATCGTCAAGCGATCGATGAACGTGGCCGCCCACTGCTCCGGGGTGTTTCCCGCGATCGCGGCCGCGAGCAAGCCGTGACGGCGCTGGCGCTCGTCGAGCTCCATGCGCAGTGCGCGGTCGATATCACCGGCGAGCCCGTCGGGGTGAAACGGATTGGTCAGGATCGCATCGGCGAGCTCGACGGCGGCGCCGGCAAACCGCGACAGCACGAGGACGCCGGGATTCGCCGCCTCCTGCGCGGCGACGAACTCCTTGGCGACCAGGTTCAAGCCATCGCGCAGCGGGGTCACCAGCGCGACGTTGGCCAGCCGGTAGAGCTGGCCGAGCACGCGGTGATCGTACGACCGGTAGAGATAGCGGACGGGCACCCAGTCGGCCTCGCCGAACCGCCCGTTGATGCGCCCGACCAGGTTCTCGACGCGATGGCGCAGCTCCGCGTACTCGGGGACGTCGGCGCGCGACGGCACCGAGACCTGGACGAACGACACCTTGCCGCGCCACTCCGGCGCGAGCTCGAGCAGGCGCTCGAACGCGTGGAGCCGCTCGGGGATGCCCTTCGCGTAGTCGAGGCGATCGACACCGAGGATCAGCTTGCGATCGCCGAGCACGCCGCGCAGACCATCGACGTCGCGATCGCCGTCGTCGCCGGGCTGGAACATCTCCGGATCGATCCCGATCGGCAGCACCTCGATGCGCGGGTGCTCGCGTCCGTGGGAGCGCAGGCACGAGCGGAAGTTCTCCGCCCACTGCTCGGTGTGGAAGCCGATCTGGTCGAACGCGGTCATCGCGGCGAGGAGCTGATCGGCCCACGGCAGGGTGTCGAACAGATCCACGTGGGGGAACGGGATGTGGAGAAACAACCCGAGCGGGCCGGTGAAGCCGCGGGCACGCAGCGCCTGGCCCGCGAGCAACAGGTGATAGTCGTGCATCCACACGGTGCCGGTCGGCGCGACCAGCTCGTGCGCGTGACGTGCGAACTCGGCGTTGGCCGCGACGTAGGAGAGCCAGTCACTGTCGAGGTAGCGGACGCGGCCGGGGAAGCCGTGGAACAGCGGCCACAGCGCGCGATTGCAGAACCCGCCGTAGAAGTTCTCGCGCCACTCCGGCGGGAAATCGAACGACGCGCGGATCGGCACCGACTCGGTATCGATCTCGAGCTGGCGCTCGCCGTCGCTCTCGCCGCCACTCCAGCCGAGCCACACGCCATCGTGGCTGCGCATCGCGGGCTCGAGCGCCGAGACCAGCCCTCCGACGGATCGCTGGCGGCCCGTGTTGCTGGGCGGCGTGCGATTGGAGACCACCAGCAGGCTCGCCTTGGATGGTGGCGTGAACGGCCGCGACGACAGCGACAGGAACGGCCTCGCGGTTCCCTCGGTGCGCGCGTCGCGCAGCCACGACAGGAAGCCGCGCACGGCGAGGATGTTCGGCAACCAGCACCGCGCGTGCGCGCGATTGCCGCCGACCCCGATCGGGAGCTCGTCGGCACGCAGCGCGGCGAACATGTCCTCGTCGGTGAGGTCGTCCCCGATCGCGATGATCCGCGCCTTGGGATGATGCTCGCGCACCCAGGCGACGGCGCGACCCTTGTTCGAGGTCCGGGTCCTGATCTCGAGCATCTCGACGCCATCGAGGCGCTCGAACTCCGGATGCGACTCGAGCCACTCGTCGCACGCGAGCTCGCAGCTCGCGATCAGCTCGTCCTTGAGCGCCGGTGGAACGAGCCGCCAGTGCAGGCAGAGCGATTGCGACTTGGTCTCGACGCGGGTCCCCGGGATCTGGCTGAACGGCTGGAGCATGCGGACCAGCTCCGGCAGCTCGGCCATGGTTTGCTGACCGATCCACGGGTCGCGATCCATGCAGCGCCACGAGCCGTGCTCGGCGAACCACCACAGGCCGGGCAGGTCGGAGCGCATCGGTTCGACGAGCGCGCGCGGGCGGCCCGAGACGATGACGACCTTCACCCCGGCGTCGCGGAGCGAGCCCAGGAGCTCGAAGCCGGCGCCGTCCAGGATCGCCGCCTCCGGGGTCGGGGCAAATGGGATCATCGTCCCGTCGAGATCGAGGAGAAGGAACAGGTCAGGATCGCGCGCCAGCTCGGCGCACAACCGTTCGTCTGCATGAGTGGTGATCGATGGCTTCGTCACGAGTCCTCGCGTGATGAAGCTGGCGGCCCGACCAGCAACAGTGCCTGCGATCGATGACCGCACCCTTCGTAGTTGTATTCGTTTGAGTACAAACTATCGGGTAACGACGCACGACACAAGGCGTCTGTTCACGCAGAAAGCCGTCGAAGGCGCAATGCATGCGCGGTGTTGCAGTTTGCAAGACCGGGCGTTATCGCGCGGTCACTTGCTGCTCTTGCCGCGCCGGTTCTTGTCGACGATGCCGACGATCAAGATCAAGAACGCGAGCAGCCGCAGCGAGAACACCCAGACCGCGTGCTCGGTGGTGACGAACGCTTCCTGCGCCGCCCAGTTGAGGCCGAGCGCGATGAAGCACAGCGCGATGAAGATGAAGAACCGATCTCGCGACGCGCGCCAGTAGCGGATGAAGAAGCCGGCGATCACGAACGACAGCGCGACCAGGATGCCGTGCAGGAAAGCGTTGGTGATGTCCATCAGTTGCTCTCCTTGATCAAGCCGACCACGAACAGGGAGAGAGGCACGACGGCGGAGATGCTCCTGACCAGACTGAGATCGTGATTGGAGACGACCATCAGATCGAGCACGAGCAGGATGTTGTTGATCGCGAGACCGACGAAGCACAGCGTGCTCCACATCAGCAGGCGACTCCCGGAGCTCCGGTAGCTGCGAAACAGTAGTCCGGCGACGAGCATGCTCGTTACCGAACACAGCACGTAGACGAACTCAGCCATCGGGCTTGCCTTTCTTGGTCTGTCGGATCAAGAACGCGTCGGCAAACACCTGCGCTGCCTGGCCGCGGATGCGGCGCAACGCCAGTCGCGTCAACGCGTCGAGCACGAGGAGACGATCGTCCTCGTACTCGGTGACGAGCGCAGAAACGCTATCGAGCCACTTTCCACCGGGATCGAGCAACCAGCCGCTATCGCCATCCCCGCACACCACGCCATCGGTCGCCATCGCGCGCAGCGCCTCGGTGATCACCTCGGGCGACAGCGACAGCCGCCGCGCCAGCTCGGCGGTCGTGCGCGGGCCCGCCGCCGGACGGTGCAGGAGCACGACCAGCTCGAGCTTCTCGAACGAATCGATCACCTCGGCGAGGGCCGATTGGGCGGCTGCACTGAGTGACACGAGCAGTTCGCACCATGGCCTCGACGCAGGCGGGATGGCAAGTCCGACATCGAAAAACGTTTTGAGCCGCAACGAATTGCTCGGATCGATTCTCCGCACTCGGTAAAACACACCCCATGAAGCGCGCGTCTTCGGCATTGGTCTCGGGCGAGACCCTCGTGTTCATGCAGTCGCTGTGGACGCTCGCGCACGCACTCGATGTCGCGTCGAAGCGTATGGCGCGAACGCTCGGTGTGACGGGACCGCAACGCCTGGTGCTGCGGATGCTGGGACAGGCGCGGTCGTCGACGGCAGGCGAGCTGGCGGCGACGCTCCAGATGCACCCGAGCACGCTCACCGGCATCCTGCAGAGGCTCGAGGCGCAGAAGTTGATCGAGCGCGTGGCCGACCCTCGCGATCGACGCCGCAGCCGCGTGTCGCTGTCGGCGCGTGGCCGCCGGATCGATCGAGCGCGGCGAGGAACCGTCGAGGCGGCGACGCGGCGAGCGATGGCGCGCGTCGACGACCGCACCATCCGCAGCTCGGCTGCGATGCTCGGCATCCTGACGGCGGAGCTGTTGCGCGACATCTAGCCGGTCCATGCCACGTGGTGTGCGGAGCTGCGCACCGCCCCGCCGGACTGTGCCATCGCGCGCGGGGGCGAGCCCGAAGTGCCTGAAGATCTCGACTTGCGGCCCGAAAAACGATGCTTACGGTGCCGGCCGCTCGGGCATCGATGTTGCCAGAGCAGAGCACGCAACGATGACGACCACGATTCAACTCCAGCCCAGCGACACCATCGGCGAGGCGTTTGGCCAGATGGAAGCGCTCGGTGTGACCGAGCTGCCCGTCGTCGATCGCAAGCGCCGCCTTCTCGGGATCATCACCGAGGCCGATCTGCGCCGCCACATCGCGCGCCTCGGTCGCACGGCAATGTTCGCGGTCACCGTCGGTAGCTTGCTCGCCGCCTGAGTCAACGCTTCAGCAGCTTCCGCAGGCGGAGGTGGCCGACCTTCTCGACGAAGCGCGCCAGCCGGATCGCGAACGTGAAGCGCTGGATGCGCAGCGTGATCAGCGAGGCGATCTGGATGACCACGACGTTGACGCCCAGCTGGATCAGCGAGCCGGTCATCTCGTCGACATTTCCGTAGGCGAGGGCGAGACCGCAGTTTCCCGCCGCCGGGATCGTGGTCGCCGAGATCAGGACGCCGATCATGGTGCCGGCACTCGCGGTCGTCAGCGACAGCATACCGACGACGCCACAGATGAAGGCGATGACGACCGAGTACGCGTTGGGGCGCGAGATGAAGATGGTCGCCGGGTGCAGGTCGGAGCGAAACACGTCGGGCGCGACGCCGGTGGCGCGAAAGATCATGGTGACGGCGAAGGCCGCGACGAAGGCGAGCGTGAAGCCGACCAGCAGGGTCATCGTCGACTGGCGAACCAGCTCGCGGCGGCCCTGGACGATGCCGACGCTGAGACCGGCGAGCGGGCCCATCTCGGGGCCGACGACCATCGCGCCGATCAGCAGCACGATCGAATCGGTGAGGATCGCGACGGCCGCGATCACCGTGGCCGCCATCAGGTAGATCAAGAAGCCCGTCGATAGCCCCGCGGTGGCGGCCGTCTTGGCCTCGACCTCCTCCCACACCACCGCATCGGCACTGCTATCGATCGGACGAACCAGCACCGTGGCATCGAGGCGATCGAGCGTGATCGAGCCACGCTCGGCAACTCCGAGGTCGCGCAGCGCGCTGACGATCACGCTCGCCTGATCGACGCCGACCACGCACTGGATGAAGTCACCGGCAGGTTTGCGCGCCGCCTTCGGCAGATGGATCAGGTCACCCGACTCGATGGTATCGAGGTAGCCGAGCACCCGGTCGACGAGATCGGTGGGCGCGACGATGCGGAGCAGGAGCATCCGCGCATGGTACGCGCTACAGCTCGATCTGGAGGCCGAGCTCGACGACGCGGTTCGGGGGCAGGTTGAAGAAGCTGGTCGGCGAGCGCGAGTTGTGGGCGAGGAAGCCGAACAGCATCTTGCGCCAGCGCGCCATCCGCGTCTTGCCGCTGGTGAGCAGGCTCTGGCGACCCATGTAGTACGTGGTGTCGGCCTCGTTGAGCGTCAGGCCCTGCTTCTCGCAGCGCCGCAGGATCCTCGGCACGTTCGGTTGCTGCATGAAGCCGACCCGCGAGACGACGCGATAGAAGCCCTGGCCGAGCTCCTTGACGTCGATCGACTTGTTGCCGATCGCGAACGGGATGTTCTCGGTGATCACCGACAGCAGGACGACCTGCTTGTGCAGCACCTTGTTGTGCTTGACGTGATGGAGCAGCACGTTCGGGATGCCACCGGCACCGGAGGACATGAACACCGCGGTGCCTTGCACGCGGTGCATGTGCTTGACGTCGGCATCGCCGAGGAACAGGTCGTCGGGAATCGTGCCGGTCTCCATCATCCTCGAGAGCTCCATGCGCCCTCGCCACCACGTGGTCATGATGATGAACATGCCGACGCCGACGGTGAGTGGGAACCAGCCGCCGGCGGCGATCTTGACGACGTTGGCGGAGAAGAAGGCGCCGTCGATGATGACGAGGGGGATGTAGAGGCATAGTGCGGCGCCCAGGCTCCAGCCCCAGTTGCGCTGGCAGACCAAGAAGATGAGATACGACGTGATCATGAACAGGCCGGTGACGGCGATGCCGTACGCCGCCGCCAGGTTGGTCGAGCTCTGGAACGCGAGCACCAGCGCGACGCAGGCCACCATGAACGCCCAGTTGATCTCGGGGATGTAGATCTGACCCTCGTGCTTGCTCGAGGTGTGGATCACCGTGAGGCGCGGCAAGTAGCCGAGCTGCACGGCCTGGTTGGTCAGCGAGAACGCACCGGAGATCAGCGCTTGCGAGGCGATGATCGCGGCCAGCGTCGCGAGCACGATCATCGGGATCAACAGCGGGCCCTCGGTGAGAGCGAAGAACGGGTTGTTCACCAGGCGGCCCTGCTGGAGGTAGAGCGCGCCCTGACCGAAGTAGTTGAGGAGCAGGCCGGGGAACACGACAGCGCTCCACGCGATCCGGATCGGCGTCTTGCCGAAGTGACCCATGTCCGCGTAGAGCGCCTCGCAACCGGTCACGCACAGCACCACCGAGCCGAGAAGAAAAAACCCGTGCCTGCCGTGATGGGTGATGAACTCGGCGCCGTACACCGGATTGACGGCGGCGAGGATGCGCGGGTTGTCGACGAGCTGGATGAAGCCGAGGAGGCCGATGGTGACGAACCACAGCATCATCACCCAGCCGAACACCGAGCCGATCTTGCCGGTGCCGTGACGCTGCACCCAGAACAGCCCGACGAGGATGACGATCGCGATCGGGATGACGAGATGGGTGAAGTCCGCGTTCTGCTCGGAGATGCCCTCGACCGCCGACAGCACCGAGATCGCCGGCGTGATCAGCCCCTCGCCGTAGAGCATGCCGGCGCCGAACAGCGCGAGCAGGATCGGGAAGCCGAGCCGGCGCGACGACTTGAGCTTTTGCTGCACCAGCGCGGCGAGTGCCAGCGTGCCGCCCTCACCCTTGTTGTCGGCGCGCAGCACGACGGCGAGGTACTTGACGAACACGACGATGATCAGCGACCAGAACACCAGCGAGACGACGCCGAGCACGCTCTCCGGTGTGGGATCGACCGCGTGGATCGAGGCGGGCAGGCCGTTCGCCAGCAGGCGCGTGCCGTGCTCGTCCGTGGTCACTCCGTAGGCGAGACACTCCTTCATCGCGTAGAGCGGGGAGGTCCCGATGTCGCCGTAGACGACGCCGAGCGCTCCGAGGGAGAGCCAGGCGAGCTGTTTCTTGTCGTGCGTGCCCTGACCGTGAACGTGGCGGTGTCCCGTCGGGGAATGCCCCGCCGGATCGGCCCTGGAGGCTTCACTCATCTGGTGTGCTCGGGGACGAAGGTCCCTACCGGCGGGGTATCACGCCGGGATCCGGCGATCCATCACGGCCATCGCGAGCTAGCGCCAGCGCCGAGATAACGCGACCTCGGCCTTGTATTCATCGAGCATCTGCGTCCGGACGGAGGGCGTCCAGCGAAGGATCTGGGCGAGCATGTCGGCGACGCGGTCGCAGGCATCGAGACCTTGTTCGCGGCCGACCAGCAGCAGCGGCACGCGGCGCGCGAGCACGTCCTCGACGGTGCGTGCCAGATCGTGGGTGGCGGCGAACTCGATCTCGGCCCACACGTATGGCAGCGCGGGCTCGATCCGCTCGCCGAGGCCGCGATCGGCGGCGATCCGCGCGGCGATGATCGGTGCGCGCGTGCCGTAGACGCCGCACAGGTGCGTGGCGGTGTCGGCATCGAGGCCGTGATCCGTCATCAGCGCGCGCCCGACCGCGGCGACCCCTTCGAGATCCGGCGAGGCGAGCCCGACGGCGCCGGGGAGCGGCCGATCCTTGGTGGTGATCTTCTCGACCGCGACGGCCTCGTCGAGCTCGGTCATCAGCTCGAGCGTCTTCTCGACGGCCTCGCGGCCCATCCGGCGATACGTGGTCAGCTTGCCGCCGGCGATGATCACGAGGCCGTCCTTCCTCGTGAAGATCTCGTGCTCGCGGCTGATCTCGCTCTCCTCGACGTTCGGCGGCGCGGCGATCAGCGGCCGCAGCCCGGCCCACGTCGAGATCACGTCGGCGGTGGTCAGGTTCGCGCCGGGGAAGTAGCCGTTGCCCGAGTCGCACAGGTACTGGACGTCGGCGGCATCGGCCGCGACTTCATCCGCGCTGCCCGTGAAGTCGGTGTCGGTGGTGCCGAGCACGGTGCGCTCGCGCCACGGGATCGCGAACATCACGCGGCCGTCGACCGGCGAGATCAACGTGATCGCGCGTGCCAGCGGCAAGCGTTCGCGCGGCACCACGATGTGGACGCCCTTGGTGCGGCGAAGCAGCGGCCGCTCCATCGGGATCTCGAACCGCCGGATCATCTCGTCGGTCCACGCGCCGGCGGCGAGGATGACGACGCGGGCGGTGACGATCGAGGTGGCGCCGGTCAGACGATCCTTGATCGCGACGCCGGTGATCCTGCCATCGGGCGCACGCTCGAACCGCGTGACCTCGGTGTACGTGCGGCAGTCGGCGCCGAGCGCGCGGGCGTCGAGGGCGTTCTCGAGCGTCAGCCGCGCGTCGTCGGTGGCGCAGTCGTAGTACTCGAGCACGCCGCGCAGCCCGTCGGGCTTGAGCTGCGGCTCCATTTGCAGCGCCGCCTTGAGGCCGCGAAACGTCTTGTGCATCCTCGGCGCGCGAAACAGCGCGAGCGAGTCGTAGATCCACAGGCCGACGTTCATCAGCTCGAAGCCGGGCTTGGCACCCTTGTAGATCGGGATCAAGAACGGCAGCGGGCGCACGAGGTGCGGCGCGACGCGGGTCTGGACGCGGCGCTCGCTGACCGACTCGAAGACCAGCCCGATCTCGCCGTGCTCGAGGTAGCGCAGGCCGCCGTGGACCATCTTGCTCGACTTGCTCGACGTGCCGGAGGCGTAGTCGCCCTTCTCGAACAGCGCGACCTTCAGGCCGCGCAGCGAGGCGTCGCGAGCGATGCCGACGCCGGTGATGCCACCGCCGATCACGATCAGGTCGAAGTCGCGCGCGCTCATTTGCCGGCTCTCCGCATCAGGGCGACCGACTTGACGTCGAAGTAGACCGCCGCGCCGACCAGCTTCGCCAGTCCGCCGACGGTGGCCTTCGGTCCGAGGTGGATCGCGAGCGCCGGCTTCCACAGCTGGGCGGGAGCCGGTGCGTCGTCGGGGGAGCTGTGTTTCGCGATCACGGCGGTCAGCTTTGCCTTGTCAGCCTTGAGCTTCTCGATGACAGGATCGGGATTGTCGTCGAGGTCGACGTGGATCGCATCGGGCACGGGCGTCGTTCGCAAGGCCACCGGGATCGATCCGGCGAGTGGCCAGCCGGGCAGGCCGCCGTCGGCCTGGACGGCGAGCCGAACATCGCCGGTCAACCAGCCGGCCCCGGCCTTGCGCGGTCGCTCGCCGGTGACCGCGAGCGCATCGAGCAGACGGGTCGCCACCATGCCGTGCGGCGCGAAGATCGCCATCCCGGTGCCCGGCTCGATCGAGCTCGCTGGCGCCGCGCTGCCCGAGCCGGCGGCGGGGGCCGCACCGAGCTTCGCGATCGCAGCGTCGAGCTCCTTCGCCGTCTTGACCAGCACGCCGGGATAGGACTCGCCCTTCGCGAGCGTGACCACGCCGGTCTTCGACAGCTTGCCGCGCGAGATCACCGCGAGCCGGATCTCGGTCGGGGTCACCGTCAGCGCGAGCGGGCCGGCATCGGGTGCGGTGACCGGCGACTTCGCGAGCTCGAAGCCATAGCCGCTGATCGAGATCACCGGCAGCGGAAACTCGAAGCCGTCGAGCAGCACCGCGAGCTCGGGCTTCTCGCCGGCCGCGCGCGCGATCCGGTCGAGCGCGAACCACGGTGCCGACGAGTAGCGGTTGTCGGGCACCGCGCTGACCTCTTCCTTGCAGAGCTCGCCGAGGAAGCGCCACGGGCCGCGGGTGTCCTTGCCGCGGAACTTGTCGAGCGTGCCGAGGAAGCGCTGCTTCGCGTCGCTGTTGCAGTAGGCCTTGCACGCGATCATCGCGTCCTCGATCTGCGCCCGCGTCGGCCCGCCATCCGCCTGGTCCTTGTTCCACTCGAGCAGTGGCTTCCAGTCGCCGCACGGCTTGCACGCCTTGACGATCGTCTGCACGCGCCGCATCGCCGGCGTCCTGGGTGCGGACTCGAGCGCCTTCTTGCACGCCGCCCAGTTCGCGGGCTCGACGGCGACGTCGCGCGCGTCGATCGCGGGATGCACGAAGCCGGCATCGGCGGGTGGCGGCGGAGGCGGCGGATCCTTCGGCTTGTCTTTGCACGCGCCGAGTACGACGACGAGTGCCAGGAAGCGCGTCATTTCAGCAGCCGGAGCGAGAGCACTTCGCGCGACAGGTTGTTGGTCCACGTCACCAGCGTGCCCTTGCTCTCGTCGGCGATGCTGGTCACCGTCCAGTTGATGCCCGCCTGGAGCAACACCTGACCGGCCTTCTTCGTGGTGTGCGTCTTGAGGCCGGCGGGCACGCACACGATCTTGTTTTCGGGGCAGTCGTTCCACACCGCCTCGGGGCTACCGGGACCGACCTCGAGCGTGATCACGAACGGGGTCTTGGTGGGCGTCTTGACGATCTCGAAGTTGACCTTCGCGTTCGCACCGACGCTGCCCTTCGAGATCACGTACATCTTGAACTGGTTGCCGGCGTAGATCTCCCATGTCGCGCTGGTCGGAACTGGATCCGGCGGTCTGGGAGCGGCGACGGCCGAGCCCGAGCC
>JAEYYY010000159.1 GCA_023430775.1 Pseudomonadota bacterium | reverse complement strand
CCTCGGGCCGCATCGTCGACTTCGCGAGAGGCTTGATCCGGTCGACCAGCGCGTTACCGGCGTCGATGTCGACGCCCGCGTCCTTGTAGGTGATCGCCATCGCCGCCCGTGTACCACGAAGCCGGCTCTCGTCGGGCCCGCGACCGGGTATAGTGCGGGCGCTGTGCCTTCGTCGCCGGTGATCGACGTGGTGGTGCCCGCGCGTGATCATGCCGCGAGCCTCCCGGCCCTGCTGTGCGCGCTGCCGCATCGCGAGATTCGCTCGGTGGTCGTCGTCGATCGCGCGTCCACCGATCGCACCGCCGAGGTCGCGCGCGATAGCGGCGCGCTGGTGCTGCGCGAGCCGACCGGCGGTTACGGCGCGGCGTGTCTGCGCGCGCAGGCCCACTTCTCGGCGCTGCCGCGCGTGCCCGACATCCTCGCGTTCGTGCCCGGCGATCGCCCGGAGGCGGCCGAGATGATCCCGCAGCTGGTCGCGCCGATCGCCCTGCGCGGCGTCGAGCTGGTGCTCGGTGCCGAGGGCAAGGGCCGGCTCGACGAGCGCGTGGTCACCAAGCTGATCGACACGCTGTATCGCCACCGCTGGTCGAGCGTCGGCCCGGTGCGCGTGCTGCGGTTCCCGGCGCTGATCGCGCTCGGCATGAGCGATCGGGGCGATGGCTGGGACGTCGAGATGCTGGTCCGCGCGGTCAAGCTCGGCCTGTCGTGCGACGAGATCACGCTCGACGGCAGCGACAAGCGCCGCGCCTCACCGTTCGGTCGAGCGCTGTTCCACATCCTGCGACATTCGACGATGCGCTGAAGACCGTGCGATGATTTCGCCGTGAACGACGTGCTGGATCGGTTCGCTCGCGACTACGCCGCGGGCGAGGTGTTGTTCGAGGAGGGCCAGCCCGGCGACTTCATGTATGTCGTCCAGGAAGGGGAGGTCGAGATCCGCCGTCAGGTCGGCGAGACCGAGCGCGTGCTCGCGGTGCTCCCACCCGGCGAGTTCTTCGGAGAGATGGCGATCCTGAACGGCCGGCCGCGCTCCGCCACCGCGGTGTGCCGCACCGAGTGCCGCCTCCTCACGATCGAGGGCAAGACGTTCGAGGCGATGCTGCGCGCGCGGCCCGAGATCGCGCTTCGCATCATCAAGTCGCTCGCCAACCGGCTCGAGAGCGCGAACCAGCACGTCGAGCTGCTGCTGTTACCCACGCCCAACCATCGCGTCGTCCAGTGCATGCGGCACATGGCCGAGGAGCAGATGGCGCTCGCCGGCACGCAGTTCAACCCCGGCACCGCGATCCTCGTCCCCAGGCAGGTCGAGGACATCGCGACGCGGGTCGGCCTGCCGGTTCACGAGGTGATCGAGGTCGTCGATCGCCTGCGGTCGGCGCGGCTCGTGCTGATGGCAGAAGACGCCGGCATCGAGGGCGATGGCTTCATCGTCCCCGAGGTCGGGCGCTTGCTCGAGTTCCTCGAGTTCTTGAACCTGAAGGACAGGTTCGGGGCGTGATCAGGCCGCGGCTTCGCCGTCGCGGATCCGGATACACTTGCGAACGAGACCGGGCAGGTCGTCGTTTTTCCCGTGGATGATCGTCTCGATCTCGGGAGCCATCTGCGTCAGCTGCGTCTTCAGCGACTGGGCGGTGGTACCGGTGAGGAGCGTCGGGATGATCGCCACCAGGAAGGACCCACCCCAGATCTCTCGGGTGGCTTCCGCAGCCGAGGACGCCTGCACCACCGTGAACCCCTCCGCCTCGAGTGCCCGGGCGATTTCCTCGCGCTCCGTGCTGATTTCATTGACTACAAGTACAAACGACGGCATCGCGCTACCTCACTGAGAGGGCTGCATTTTCACAAAGCTGATAGCAGACTTCGGCCACAAATGATATGTGCGTGGCCCATGGCGTGGTGGTCTCGCACGCAAGGTCTCGCCGCAGAACCGAAAAAGTCCGTCCCCAAGGGGATTTGGATCAAGTGCGAGCGCTGTGCCGCGACCCTCTACGAGGCCGATCTCGATGCGGCTCTCCGGGTCTGTACGAGCTGCCACCACCACTTCCGGTTGCCCACGGACATGCGGATCGAGCTGTCGGTCGATGAGGGTAGCTGGGTCGAGCACGACCGCGAGATCGAGAGCGCGGATCCGCTGGGATTCCGCGTCGATGGCAAGAAGTACACCGATCAGATCAAGGGGTCGGTGAAGAAGGTCGGGGCGGGGGACGCGTACCGGGCCGGCACCGCGAAGATCGGCGGCATCGAGGTCGAGGTCGGCTTCTTCGTGTTCGAGTTCATGGGCGGCTCGATGGGGTCGGTGGTCGGCGAGAAGATCACCCGCCAGTTCGAGCGCGCGCTCGCCCATCGCCGCCCGGCCATCATGTTCTGCGCGTCGGGCGGTGCCCGGATGCAGGAGGGCGTGCTGTCCCTCATGCAGATGGCGAAGACGTCCGCCGCTCGCTCGCGGCTGCGCGAGGCGCGCGTCCCGTACATCTCGGTGCTGCTGCACCCCACCACGGGCGGCGTCGCCGCGTCGGTCGCGATGCTCGGCGATCTCATCCTCGCGGAGCCCGATGCGTTGATCGGCTTCGCCGGACCGCGCGTGATCGAGCAGACGATCCGCCAGCAGTTGCCGCCCGGCTTCCAGCGCTCGGAGTTCTTGCTCGAGCACGGCATGGTCGATCAGGTCGTCCAGCGCAAGGATCTCAAGGGCACGCTCGAGCGCACGCTGCGCTGGTTCTCGCGCGGCCGCGAGCCCGATCGGCGCACCGGCTCGGTCGGCGACATCGTCGACCTGCCGGTTGAATGATCGGCGAGTGACGCCGTACGAGCAGCTGCTCGCTCGCTTGCTGCCGGCGCGGCGGTTCGGTGTCGTGCTCGGGCTCGACCGCATGCACGCGATCTTCGGGCGCCTCGGTCATCCCGAGACCAAGCTCGGGCGGGTGGTCCATGTCGGCGGCACCAACGGCAAGGGCTCGACGGTGAAGTTCATCGCCGATCTGCTGCGGTCCTCCGGGCGGGTCGCGATGTACACGTCGCCGCATCTGTCCTCGCTGCGCGAGCGCATCCAGCTCGACGGCGAGCTGATCACCGAGGACGCGATCGTCGACGCCGCCGATCAGGTGCGCGCGGCCGGCGGTGACGAGCTGACGTTCTTCGAGCAGCTGACCGCGATCGCGTGCGTGGCGATCGCGGGCAAGGTCGACTTCACGGTGGTCGAGGTCGGGCTCGGAGGGCGGCTCGATGCCACCAACGCGGTGCCCGCCGAGGTCGCGGTGGTCACCGGCGTGGCGATGGATCACGCCGCGATCCTCGGCGACACGCTCGACAAGATCGCGCTCGAGAAGGCCGGCATCTTCAAGCTCGCGCAGAAGGTGGTGATCGGGGCGTCGGGCGATCCGGCCGCGGTGCCGACGCTGATCGAGGCGGCGCGCCGGGTCGCGGCGAGGATCACCATCGTCGGCAAGGAGGACATCGAGCGCGTGCAGTCGCACCGCGGGTGGCGCCACGGCGCGTTCCAGCGGCGCAACGCGGCGGCCGCGATCGCCGCCGTCGGCAACCTCGACAGGTGGGTCGGCTCGCTCGAGATCGCCTCGCTCGAGCCACCGCCGGGACGGCTCGAGGAGATCGATGCCGGCGATCTCGACATCATCCTCGACGGCGCGCACAACCCGCACGCCGCGGCGGCGCTCGCGCTCGAGCTCCGATCGCGCGACACGCAGCCGATGGTCGTCGTCGCGGTGTCGGCCGACAAGGATGTCGCCGGCATCGTCGCCGCGCTCGCGCCGATCGCGCGCGGCGTGATCGCGACGCGCTATCACCAGGATCGCGCGCTGCCACCCGCCGAGCTCGCCGCGATGTTTCGCGCCGCGACCTCCGAGATCCCGATCGAGACCGCGCCCGATCTCGCCACCGCGCTGGCGCGGACCCGCGATCCGGCGGGACCGTTTCATCGCGCGCCCACCGGCTCGGTGATTCACCCGCGCCCCGAGGTGCTGATCACCGGCTCGCTGTTTCTCGTCGGCGAAGCGCGCACGCTGCTGCTCGGCGCCCCGACCGATCCGTACGTGGTCACCGATCCACCAGCGACGCCGTAAGTGGTTCGGTATGTGATTACGCATGCGGCGGGCATTTCGCCCCGCCGCGCCTGCACATTTGCATGGCCGCGAGGGGACCCGTACGATCCGAACATGCGTCGCGCATTGCTCCTTCTCGTCGCAGGGTCCAGTGTCGCGGTCGCTCAGCCGGCGCCGAGGAAGGTGCCAGCTCCCAGGGGCGACATGGTCGTCGTGCCGACGCGCGATACCACGCCGCATCGCGAGGGCGAGTACGGTGGCGTCGCGCCCGGGCAGACGGGACCGGCAGACAAAGACAAGCCGGCGAGACCCAGGCGCCTACCCCCGAAGGGCACGTTGAGCTGGATCGGCTTCGAGGCGAAGGACGGCGGCGCGCAGCTGTTCTTCCAGTCGGTCGGGCCGTTCGACGTCCAGCAACACGTCGAGGGCTCGACGCTGATCGTCCACCTGAACCTCCGGCGGCTCGGCGCGAACACCTGGCGTCAGATCGATACGCGGTTCTTCGACAACCCGCTCGCGTTCGTGCAGGCCCGCCAGGTCGGGGCGTCGCGCGCGACCAAGACGCGGCCGGCGCGCGGCTCCGGCATCGACGTGCGCATCACGTTCAAGAACCCGAAGGACGCACGCGAAGGCTCGCTGCGTGCGGCGGCCGCCGATGCCGACGGCATGTACTACGCGTATCTGTCGTTCCCCGAGGGCACCGACACCGGCGTCAAGGACAGCACGATCAAGGATCCGGAACGCTAGCGCGCGTCGGCGATCGCGTCGCGCAGCGTGTCCTCTTCCTGGAGGCCGCGGAACGCCTTGGTCGCGTGGCCATCGGCGCCGAGCACCAGCGTGTACGGCACGCCCTGGATCTCGTACTTCTTGCTGAGCGTGCCGTCGTCGAGGAGGACGATGCCGTCGTAGCCGCCGGCCTTGGCAGCGGCGAGCGCGGCGGGCTTCCGCGCCTTGACGTAGACGACGGCCATGTTGACGCCCTCGGCGGTGGTCAGCTTGTGCGCGATCGGCAGCTCCTTCGCGCAGTAGCCGCACGTCGGGCTCGCGAACATCACCAGCGTGGGTTTGCCGCGCAGCGCGCTCGGATCGAAGACCTTGTCCTCGGTGGCGGAGGGCAGGGTCAACGCGGAGAGAATGTCGCCGTCGGGAGCGGGGACGCCCTTCTTGCACGCGGAGATCGCGACGACGAGCGACACCAGAATGAACGATTGAATCCACCGGGCGGGTAGTGGCATACGAGGTGGATGGATAGCACGGCGGCGGAACCGAGCGATCTGGATGATCTGCTCGCGCTGACCCGCCAGTTCCGCACCCAGCTCCAGCGCCGGATCGGTCACGGTGGCTGGGCGGCCCCCGGCAGCCCGACCGCTCGGATCGCGTTTGCCGAGCCCGCGGACGAGCTGGATGCAGGCGCCGTCGATTCGGTGCCGCAGATGCTCGCCGAGGCCGGTGCCGCCGCGTTGCGCGCGCCGGTCCCCGACCAGGAGATCGCGGAGATCGTGGTCCCGCTCGGGCGCCGCACGCTGCCGCAGATCCGCGCCGAGCTCGGCGACTGCACGCGGTGCAAGCTGAGCGGCACCCGCAAGTCGATCGTGTTCGGCGTCGGCGCCGAGGATGCCCCGCTGATGTTCGTCGGCGAGGCGCCGGGGGAACAAGAGGATCGCCGCGGCGAGCCGTTCGTCGGCCGCGCCGGCGAGCTGCTCGACAAGATGATCGAGGCGATGGGCTGGACCCGCCAGACCATCTACATCACCAACATCCTCGCGTGTCGCCCGCCCGGCAATCGCAACCCGCAGCCCGACGAGGTCGCGGCGTGCCTGCCGTTCCTCAACGCCAAGATCGAGGCGATCGCCCCGCGCGTGATCGTCGCGCTCGGCCGGCCGGCGGCGAACACGCTGCTCGGCAACGACGCGCCGATCAGCGCGCTGCGCGGCAAGTTCCACGATCGCCACGGCACCAAGGTGATGCCGACCTTCCATCCCGCGTACCTGCTGCGCGAGCCCGATCGCAAGCGCGACGCGTGGGCGGATCTCAAGCTCGTGATCACCGAGCTGGCGCGGCTCGGCATCGCGCCACCCAACGCTCCGCGCGCGTGATCGCGCTCGTGGTCGATCGATGACGCCGTTCGAGCTCGAGCTCGCCCTCGATCGCGTGGAGGCCGAGCTGGCGACCGAGCTGCCGGCGCACCTGTGCGCGTTCGCGGACGCCTACGCCGGCGGTGCGCCGATTCCGGCCGCGCCCGAGGTGCTGCGCCAGCCGGCCACGCGCGACCTCGCGCGGCACGCCCTCGAGGATCCGGCACTCGCCTCGCGCGGCCTCCAGCTGCTCCGGCTCGTCACCCCGATCGCGATCGAGGACGATCCCACGGTCCTCGCGATCCGCGGCACCGCACCGAGCTGGCCGGCCTATCGCGCGCTGTCGGCGGCGCGCAATGCCGCCAGCACGCGCGTGTTCGGCGGTGGCTTCCTCGCGCCGCTGCAGTGGCTCCACGGTGCCGGCGAGATCGCCGCCGAGTCCGTGCCGTGGCCTGCCGAGCTCGCGGGCTGGCACGAGCCGGGACCACCGCTGGCGGTCGCCGAGGTCGAGCGCGCGTGGCAACAGCTCGCCGCGCGGCACGGTGCCCGCGGTCGCTGTCGGATCGTCGCGTCGCCAGCGCGCCCGCGGACGATCGTCGTCGATCCGGGCCGCGAGGTGATCGTCGTCGTCGGCGAGCTGACCACCCCGGCGCTGCGGTTCGCGGCGCTGCACGAGCTCGGCCACGCGCTCGCCGGCCTGCTGTCACCGGTCGCGTTGCCGCGCATGCTCGACGAAGCGGCGGCGGCGTACATCGCCCGGCTGTGCGAGCGCGAAGGTGATCTCGACGGCGCGTGGTACTCGCC
>JAEYYY010000131.1 GCA_023430775.1 Pseudomonadota bacterium | reverse complement strand
TCGGAGTTGTGTATATGAGACAGGTCGACGTTGCCGTCCGGCTGGTCGAGCTGCGCCGGCGCGATGGCCGCACGCGCGGCGGGCCGCCAGATCAGCGGCACGCGCAGCAGGCTCTCGACGTGATACGGCCCCTTGAACATCAGGCCGAAGTCGCCCTGGAGCTCGCCGTGATCGGTGGTGAACAGGATGTCGGTGTCGGGCTCGCGCTCGCCGAGGGCACGTTGCACGCGGCCGACCGCCTCGTCGATCAGCTCGTTCTCGACGTGGATCATCGCGTTCACTTCACGGACCTGGTCGTGCGTGAAGCGCGCCGGCGAGAACCGGATCGGGCCGCCTTCGGGGTTGCGATAGCGGCCCTCGTACCAGTCGAGCCAGTGGCGCGGCTTGGCGGCGAGGATCCTGGTGATGTTCTCGGGCGAGCCCGGATGGCCCGCGGGCAGCGGGACGTCGCGCCAGTCGATCCGCTTCGCCACTTCCTCGGCGGGCGGGTCGAACGGGTGGTGAGGATCGGGGAAGCTGAGCCAGAGGAAGAACGGCGCGTCGCCGATCGACCGCAGCCAGGCGGTCGCGCGATCGGCGAGCCAGTCGGTGTGGTAGTGCTCGCGCGCGATCGGGTTGCTCTTGACCTCGGGCGCGCCGGTGTCGCCGCCGGTGCTCCCGGCGAGCACGGTGCCGAAGCCGGCGATCGCCTCGGGGTGGCGCTTCCACAGCCACTCCGCGTAGTGGTGACCGCCGAGCGGTCCGTGGGTCGCGAGCTCGACGTGATCGAAGCCGCGCCACGGCCCGGTGGAGCGCTCGGCGGCGAGCCGGTTCTCGGTGAACCGCAGCAGCGGATCGAGGTGCGGATCGAAGTGCGCCTTGCCGATCAGCGCGGTGCGATAGCCCGCCTCGCGCAGCACCGCGGCCACGCTCGGCGCGTCTTCGGGCAACCGGATGCCGTTGGCGATCACGCCGTGGGTGTTCGGATGCTGCCCGGTCAGCATCGTCGAGCGCGACGGCATGCAGACCACGTTCTGGACGTGCGCGCGGCGATAGAGGATGCCGGCCTTCGCGAGCGCATCGATGTGGGGCGTGCGGGCGAGCTTGTTGCCGGTGACGCCGAGCGAGTCGTAGCGCTGCTGATCGGTGGTGATGAAGAGGATGCTGCGCGGGTCGCCGGTGACCTCGCGATGCGGCTCGCTGGTCGAGCCCGGCCTCGCCAGCGCGCGACGCAGCTCGAAGATGCCGCGCGAGATCCGACCGAGGACCGCGGTCGGATCCATCTACGCGCTCGGGCGCAGCGCCGGCGACGTGTAGCCATCGCGCGGCTCGATCAGCGTGACGTCGTCGCGATAGACGCGACCGGTCAGGTACAGCTGCCGCAACGCGCGCGTCAGCGGCATCGACTGATAGCGATCGGCGAACTGCTCGCGCAGCGCCGCCCGGATCGCCCGGCCGTGGCGGTTACTCACCGTCGGCATCACGTGATGCTCGACGTGGAAGCCGAAGTCGAGCGACAGCCACTCGAGGAAGCGCGGCAGCGTGACCGACAGCGAGTTGACGAGCGGATCGTTGACGTGCGGCGTCAGCGCGCTGAGGCAGTGGTTCGTCAGGATGAAGCTCATCACGATGACGTTCGCGATGACGAGCGGGATCGCGTAGACGAAGATGAACGCCCAGCCACCGACCAGCAGCGCGACGCCGACCCAGAACGCGACGCCGAGTCCGAACTCGATGATCGCGCGGCGGTGGAGGCGCGGGTTCATGATGCCGAGCGACTGCGCGTTCCACAGCATCTGCTGGCTCTGACCGGTGAACCCGAACATCAGGCTGAGCACGCTGCGCCACCGCTTGCCGCCGAGCCCGAAGTAGTCGGCCATGATGCGAGCCGCGGTTTGCTCCTGGTACTCCTCGAGCGTCGGATACATGTCCGGATCGCGACCGACATGCGCGGTGTGATTGTGATGGACGCGGTTGTGCCAGTTGGTCCACAGCGTCGGCGACAGCGTGAACGGCAACATGCAGAACCAGCCCAGGATCCGGATCGCGAGCTTGCCCTTGACGATCTGACCGTGGAGCACCTCGTGACCGAGGAACGTGATGCCCGATAGCGAGAGCCCGATCAGGATCGCGGCCACCGGCCATAACGGTGCAGGCAACCAGCGACTGGCCATCGACCAGGCCAGCACGGCGATCACCGCGACGTGCAGCGGGAACCACAACAGACGCGAGCGAGCGGGCTCGAACGTCTCCTTCGGGAGGTGCGGGCGAATGGCCCGCGTGTAACTGGCGACCGGACGTAACTCCATTCCGTCTGGTATCTGAGCACATCGAGGCGGCCGTCGTCGCTAGCGTGTTGTCATGACTCGAACACGAGACCGTGATCCTCGTCCAAGCGTGCGATCACGTCACTGGTGCGCACCGTAGCCCATCGGAAATGTTCGATCAGCGCACGAGGATGACGCGGTGCCGCCGTCTCGACGATACCGGCCGCATGCGCGAGCAGGCCGCACAGCTCCTCCCCCGGATGGCGGGTCGCCAGCGCCGAGAACGGGATCGAGCCGTGCAACTTTGCCAGCTTGGTCGCTCCCGGCTCGAGCAGCAGGAAGTGATGCCGGTAGCGCGGCGTCGGCAGCGCGAGCAGCCGCTGGAGCATCACCTGGGTCGCCGTCGACGGCGCGATGTCGCGGCCGCGGACGACGTCGGTGATCCCGGCGGCCGCGTCGTCGACCACCACCGCGAGCTGGTAGGCGACCGCGCCGTCCTTTCTGCGGACCACCGGATCGCCCATGTCGCGCGCCGGGACCTGCGAGAGATCGAGCCCACCGTCATCGATCAGCACGACCGGCTCGTCGGGCAGCCGCGCGCGGATCGCGGTGGTCGCGCCCCGCCACTCGGCGATCACGCGATCGCGGCACACGTTGTCGTAGGCCCAGCCGCCATCGGCCGAGCGGCGACCTCGTGGGAGCCGCTCACCATGACGGCGCCCACCGGACCGATCCGCGCGCGAGCAGGTGCACGCGTAGAGCCGCCCCGCGGCGGCGAGCTGATCGAGGGCCGCGTCGTGCGCGGCGCCGCGCTGGCTCTGCACGATCACGTCATCCCAGTCGAGCCCGAGCCACGCGCAGGCGTCGATCAGCTGCTGGCTCCACTGCGCCTTGACGCGCGTGGTGTCGAGATCCTCGAGCCGCAGCTGCACGCGCCCTCCACGAGACCGCGCATCGAGCCACACCAGCAGCGCCGATAGCAGCGTGCCGGGATGCGCTTCGCCGGTGGTCGACGGCGCGAACCGCGAGATCACGCCCCGGTTATACGCCGGGACCGCGCCGCGTGACCGGCAGCTGACCGCGCGCCTTGAACGCCCAGTACGGCTTGTAGTCGTTGACGCCGCCGCGGAGCTCGGTCCACGAGGTGTCCTGATCGCGCGAATCGATGTGGAGGAACTGCTCGCCTGGATACCAGCCGACGCCGATCAGCGAGTACGTGCTCCACACCCAGTCGCGGATCTCCGGCAGCGGGACGCCCTTGATGCGAAAATCGATGGCGCGCGCGGCGCGATGCGGCGAGCTCCACGATTCACCCGCGCGCACGCGATAGCCGGAGACCAGATCGATCGGCTTGCCCCAGCGCTCGCCCACGGCCGCGAGCATCGCCAGCGTGCGCTTCGCGATCTCGTGCTCGCGATCGGTGCGGCAGCGGAACACGTGCGCGATCGTCCTGGCCATCGCCTCGTTGTACGGCGAGCCATCGCGCTCGAGGACGATCCTGGTCTCGATGCCACCGCGATTGTCGTCGTGGATCACCAGCTCGACCGGCTGCGCGGCCTCGGCATCGAACGCCAGCGCGAACGCCGAACCGGCGAGCGGCATGGGTGCAGCGCTCGCGATCCACGCCGACATGATCGTCGTGGCGAGCTTGATCGGAATGACCGCAGCAAGCATCGGGGCAAGGAGCTTTGACCGATCTGGATCTCGATACAACCCCAAAGTTCCGTACGAATTCTCGACGGTTCCTGTTACCGCGTTGGCACGGGATCGGCTTTGTAGCGATGGGCACTCGATGTACGGTGCGTGCACATATGCGCTTCACCGAAGAGCACCAGCAGCTGCGCCGCACCGTCCGTGACTTCGTCGAAAAAGAGATCAATCCCAACGTCGACGAGTGGGAAAAGGCCGGCGCCTTCCCCGCGCACGAGGTGTTCAAGAAGGCAGGCCGCCTCGGGCTACTCGGCATCAACAAGCCGGAGCAGTACGGCGGCATGGGCCTCGACTACAGCTATCAAGCCGCGGCCACCGAGGAGCTCGGCTGGTGCAAGTGCGGCGCGATCCCGATGGCGCTCGGCGTCCAGACCGACATGGCCACGCCCGCGCTCGCGAAGTGGGGCACCGAGGAACTGAAGAAGGAGTTCCTGGCTCCCGCGATCGCCGGTGAGGTCGTCACCTCGATCGCCGTCAGCGAAGCCTCCGGTGGCTCCGACGTCGCCGCGATCAAGACGGTCGCGAAGAAGGACGGCGACGACTACCTGATCACCGGCAGCAAGATGTGGATCACCAACGCCGCGCAGGCCGACTGGCTGTGCTTGCTGGTCAACACCAGCGAGGGCGCAGTCCACGCCAACAAGACCCTCGTGATCGTGCCGACCAAGTCCAAGGGCATCGAGATCGGTCCCAAGATCGACAAGCTCGGCATGCGCTCTTCCGACACCTGCCCGGTGTTCTTCGACAACGTCCGCGTGTCCCAGCGCAACCGGATCGGTCAGGAGGGCATGGGCTTCATGATGCAGATGGTCCAGTTCCAGGAGGAGCGGCTGTGCGGTGCGGTCGGCACGCTGCGCGGCATGGACAAGCTGATCGAAGCGACGATCGAGTACTGCAAGGAGCGGCAGACGTTCGGCCAGCCGCTGATCAACAACCAGGTGATCCACTTCCGCATGGCGGAGCTCAAGACCGAGGTCGAGGCGCTGCGCTCGCTGGTCTATCGCGCCGTCGAGGAGTATGTCGGCGGCACCGACGTCACGATGCTGGCGTCGATGGCCAAGCTCAAGGCCGGCCGGCTCGCGCGCGAGGTCTCCGATGCCTGCCTCCAGTACTGGGGAGGCATGGGCTTCACGTGGGACAACCCGGCGTCGCGCAGCTATCGCGACTCGCGCCTGCTCTCGATCGGCGGCGGCGCCGACGAGATCATGCTCGGCATCATCTGCAAGCTGATGAACATCCTGCCGGGCAAGAAGAAGAAGTCGTGATTCACCGGCGCATGCGAAACAGCACGGGCTCGTAGTTGCGAGCGATGTAGACGATCCGCTTGCCATCGCTCGATGCGCGCACGTTCAGCAGGATCTTGTCGCGCGCATCGTCGAGCGGTTCGTAGGTATCGCCGGTCACTCTCGCGACCTGATAGGAGTTGCGGCCGATCGTGCCACCGAGGAGGACGCCGTCCTGCGAGTACGCCACGCTGCGGATCAGGTTGAGGCGGCCCTTGTTGTCGGTGTTGAGAAAGTGCCGGGTCGTCACCGACGAGCCATCCGCGCTGAGGACGAGCAGGTTCGCGCCGTTGGTCACCAGCACCTCCTGGCCGTCGTCACGCACCGCGATGTCCTCGATCCGCCGGCCGCCGAAGATCGCCTTCGTGCCGAGCACACCGGTCGCGGGCTCGAGGGTGACGATCTCGTCGCGCCCCTCGTCGACGTAGCGGATCGCGAAGCACGGAGGCGCGTGGTCACCGGCGCACCGCACCGCCACCGTCCGGCTATCGGGGTGTCGCCACAGCTCCTTGCCCGTGGCGAGCGAGATCGCAACGGCGCGGCGGCCTCCCAGATCGCGAAGCGACGCGATGAAGGTGTCTCCCGCGCGCGTGGTGTTCGCCGGTTCGGCCTGGAGCTCGCCACCGTGCGGCGCGAGCTGGCGACTCGCACGGTTCCACGTCACCATCCGGTCCTCGGCATCCCAGCCGATGCCCAGCGACACGCTGTCGAGCTCCTTGCGCAGCGTGCTCGCTCCCTCCTGCTCGAGGATCCGGCCGCGGGGCGTCGGCGTCATCGTCACCACGTAGATGTTCTCGCGGCTGACGGCGAGATCGCTCACCCAGCCAGAGAACTGCACGTCGAGAAGCTCTCGGGCACCGAAGCTGGTGCCGACGGTGACCCGGTAGAGTGCGGGATTCTGCGTGCTGCTGGCGAACAGCAGGGTGGTCTCGTCGAGCCACGCCAGGGCCATCGGCTCGTCGATCTCCGGCGACATCACGACGGCATCGGTGGTGACGTCGCGAATCTTGATCGTGCCCTTGAACCGGCCGCCCTCGATGTACGCGACGCGCTTTCGATCCGGCGAGATCACGGCGATCTCGATCTCCTGTCCCGGCCACTCCTTCACGCCGTGGACGGGATCCAGGATGCCCAGACCGCGCCCCGGGATCCGCACCAGATCACCTGCGACCGTGGTGCCTCGCCAGCGGCCGTCGGCGTTCGGGAGCTCCTCGGGCTTGCCCTCGCGAAATCGCCAGCGCCAGCGATTTCCCCCGCTGAACGAGTAACGAACCTCGTCGTTATCGAGCTCGACGTACAACACCGGCATCGTCAGCGCGATCGAGTCGATCGGCTCGCTCGGCTTGCCGTCGCGACCGAGCATCCGGACCTCCAGCTGATCGCCGGCCAGCGCGATCAACGTGCCATCGGGAGACAGCGCCATCCGCGAGTTGAGTGGCGTGTTGAACAGCAGCTCCGGCACCCCGAAGGGTTGCGGGGACACGACTGCGGGACCGCGCGGCATCACGATCACCACCACGACGATGGCCGCCAGCGCCAGCATCGCGACCGCGATCCAGATCCAGCGCGACCGCGGCGGCTTGATCACCGTGGCGGATCGCTGCTTGCCCGCGCGCTCGAGCGCGGCGATCAACGCGTCCATGTCGGGCCAGCGATCATCCGGCGAGAAGGCGAGGCCGCGTCGCAGCACGTCGTGAATCGCCTGCGGTACGCGTGAATCGGCCGGCGGATCGGGGACACCTCGCCTGATCTCGTCGACCAGCGACGGGATCGCAGCCAGCCCCTGAGCCTCGGTCGAGAACGGACGAGCACCGTACATCGCCTCGAACGCGGCGACGCAGAACGCGAACTGATCGGCGCGGGCATCGATCAGCTCCGCGTTGAGCTGCTGCGGGCTCATGTAGAGCGGCGTGCCGAGCACGGCCCCCGTGCTCGTCAGGTCGACACCGCCCGAGGTGCCGTCGAGCACCACGGCCGTCGCGGTGGCGCGCTCGTGACTCTGATCGGCGCGATCGCCGAGCATCGCCAGCCCGAAATCACCGACGCAGACCCGCCCCGAGCCGTCGACCAGCACGTTGTCGGGCTTGAAGTCGCGGTGCAGCACGCCGTTGCGATGCGCCTCGGCGAGGCCGCGCCCGGCATCGAGCATCATGCCGAGCCAGCGCGGCCAGTCGGCGACGCTCGCGGGATCGCGCGTGCGCAGGAGGTGACCGAGCGTGGTGCCACGAACCAGCTCCATCGCGAGGAACAGCTGGCCATCGACGTCGCCGGCATCGTGCACCGTGATCACCGAGCGGTGCGACAGCTTCGCCATCGCCCGCGCCTCGCGGAGCAAGCGGGTCGCCGCCTGCTCGCTGCGCGCCAGCTCGGGGTGGACCAGCTTGATCGCGACCTCGCGATCGAGCTTGGGATCGTGCGCCGACCACACCACGCCCATGGCGCCGGCGCCGAGCCGCTTGTCGAGGACGTAGCGACCCATCGTCGAGCCCGGACGAAACGTGTCGAGAGGGCGCGATTCGCGGCCGGCCGTGATCGTCGCGGCCATCGTCTCCGCGATGGCGTCCGTCTCGGAGCTGTCTCCCGCCAAGTCACCACGAGTATCGCACGCACGGTGGTACAACCGTGGACGTTGCGCGTCGTGGTCGCCCTCTTGATCGCGTTTGCCGCGACCACGGCGCATGCGGACACAGTCGATCTCGCAGTCGACCGGCCGCGCAAGGTCGTCGGGTTCGCGGTCCGCGGCAAGACCAAGCTGAAGCTGCGCCTCCTGCCCTATCTCTCCCACCTCGAGGAAGGCGACTACGTCCGCGACCGCGACCTCCCGGAGATCAAGCGTGCGCTGATCTCGAGCGACCTGTTCCACTCGGCCGAGGTGACGTTCGAGGAGGCGCCCGGTGGCGTGATCGTCGTCGCCACGCTGCGCGATCGCCACTCGTGGCTCGTCGCGCCCACGTTCTATCTGCAGTCCGGCAAGCGCTCGCTCGGCGTCGGCTACGTCGAGTCCAACTTCCGCGGCCTCAACCAGAAGGCGCTGCTGTACGGCCAGATCGGCGAGCGCGACAATCTGATGTTCGGCACGTTCCTCGACGACAACGTCAAGGGTACCGACCTCATCATCCGCACCGACCTCTACCTCTACAGCAAGCTGATCGACGAGTACGTCAACCCGGACGACGACGCGACGTCGACGGAGATCGGGCGCACCGCCCGCCACCACTACCTCGGCGGCGGGTTCCTGCTCGGCTGGAACTGCGAGTGGTGGTGCAAGCTCCACCTCCGGCTGCGCGGCGCGTACGTCTACTTCGACGAATCGAAGGCGCCCGACGGCAACCCGCTCCCCAACCCGGGGACCGACGGGTGGGACGTCACCCAGCAGCTGTGGCTCAACTTCGACCTCCGCCAGCAGGCGTTCGGCGTCCGCTGGGGACCGTACGTCCAGCTGATGGGCGAGACCTCGATCCCCGGCCTCGACGACTTCGATTACTCGTCGGCGCTGCTGCGCGCGTACTACTCGTGGCTGGTGTTCGGCTCGCACCAGCTCGAGCTGCGCACCAATCTACAGATCGGCCGCCAGCTCCCCGTCCACGAGGAGCTGGTCACCGGCGGCGTGCTCGACATCCGCGGCTACGCGCTCGATCAGTTCCGCGGCGACCTGCGCACGATGTTCCGTGCCGAGTACAGCTGGCCGCTGATCAAGATCAGCGCGCTGCGCTTCCGCGGCATCGCGTTCTACGACAGCGCGTATATCGGCTTTCACTTCCCGCGCACCGACACCAAGCGCGATTACCTGCCGACGCAAACCGAGGGCTCGTCGTGGTTTCGCAACAGCGTCGGCCTCGGCTTGCGGATGTACGTCGGCTGGGTCGTCGTGCCGGTGCTCGGCCTCGATGTCGCCTACGGCCTCGAGGGCAAGGCGACGCAGCTGGTGTTCGAGGTCGGCTTCACCGACTTCTGATTCATTCGGGGACGACGCCGGCGACCGGCACCCAGATCGTCTCGCCGGAGCTGCCGACCTCGAGCTCGTAGTAGCCCTGGAGCAGCTGGCGCACGGTGGCCGATTGCATGAGGCCGTTGGGTCCGGGCACCAGCACGCGGCCGCCCGGCGCGACCTTGGTCGGAATCTCGCCGGCGACGGCGGTCGAGCCGATCGCGGTCATGCCGATGCCGATGATCGAGCCACGCGCTTCCTCGGGTGCAGGTGCCGGCGTGGGCGTGGCCTTGACCTCGGGGAGCGACGGCAACGGCGTGGCCTTCGGCTTGCCGAGCCCCGACAGCGTCGAGGTCACCGCCGACGGTGCCGGGGTCACGAGCTGGGGCGGCGGCGTGTTGCGCATCGCGGCCTGTGGGATCGGCGGCGGGATCGACGGTGCGGAGGCGCGTGCCTTCGGTGCCGGCGCTTCTTCCTGCTTGGCTTCCTCGGCAGGTGCGGCCGACGGCATGCCGCGCAACGTCAGCGAGCTCGGCAGCGGCGTGGTGACACCGGGCTGCGTGATCTCGTCGGCGGAGCGCGGCACCTCGACCGGGATGATCGGCGGTTGCGAGCTGTGCGGCGACACCGACGGTGGCGCCGGCAGCGGCGGCGACGGCCTCGCCACGATCTCGCCGGCGAGCGCGGTGTTCGACGACGAGTCGCGACCGATCTTGCTCGGCGGCGGCTCGTCGACCGGCGGGACGCTGGCGTGGCGCTGCGTCTTGCCGCCGATCTCGCCGGAGGTCACGCCGCTCGGAATCTCTCCGGACTGGTGCGGACCGGCGAGCGTCGACGACTTGTTGCGCTTGCCCGGCGCGGTCTCGGCCATCGAGATCTCGGGCGAGGACTGCGCCGCCGGGACCTGGACCGCGTGGCCGTTGCCGTTGACGTGCGCCTGATCCTGCGGCTCGCGCCAGGTGCCGCCCTCGGGCAGCGCCGGCAACACCACGAACGGGCCGTTGCCGTCGTCGGCCCCGATCACCATGTGGACGATCGAGATCAGCTCGATGCCGAACACCGCCCCGGCGGTCGGGTTGTACGCGACCAGCTCCTCGAGGATGCTGGGCAGCATCGCCGGATCGGTCACCGCCGCCGGCGTCGAGGCCATCACCACGCGGCGCGTGAGCAGCCGCGCGAGCATGCGCTCGATGCTGCGCGACACCGACTTGAGCACGCCCTCGTTGACCGCATCGAACGGCAGGCCGACGAACTGCGCGATCAACAGCCCCGGATCCGCGCACCGCACCTGGATCGAGCCGGTCGCGCGCAACCGGACCGGCTGGCCGGTGCTCGGGATCATGAACGCCGTGGTCATGTCGAACGTGGCGTCGACGGGGTTGGTGGAGACGAAGAAGGCCGACACCGGACGCGTCGGATCCGGCGTGCGCCAGTGATGGCGACCGGGCCCGAGGCGATCGCCGACCATCCACGCCGGGCACATCACCACCTGCTCGTCTTCACCGCACGCGACCTCGCATCCCTCCGGGCCGATCGGTAACGGCCAGGCGTAGACGAGATGGTCTCTCGCGAACGCGTCGCGCGCGACGACCGGCATCTCTCCGATACTACCGGATCGAGGAAGCAACTTGGGGCGTTCGGCGTACTACCCCTCGCGAGTCAGTCGTCGACTGCCTCTTCGGGGCCGCCCTCTTGATCCTGGGCGACTGGATGGATCCGTACGCGCCGGACCCGGCGTGGCGACGCCTCGACCACCTCGAGGACCGTCCCGTTCTCGGTGGTGAGCTTCTCGCCGGCCTGCGGAATCGCCTGCGCCAGCGACATGCAAAGGCCCGCGATCGTGGTGCGATCTTTCCCGACCGGGAGGTCGAGCTGGAGGTCGCGATTGACCTTGCGAACCGCCGCCCAGCCCTGAACCAGAATCGTTCCGCCCGGCTCGCGGGTGAAGAACTGCTCGGGGACATCGTCCTCGCTCATGATGTCGCCGACCAGCTCCTCGATCAGGTCCTCGGTGGTGACCAGGCCGGAGAGCCCACCGTGCTCGTCGGTGACCACCGCCATCTGGGTCCGGCGGCGCTGCATCTCGCGCAGCAGATCGAGCGCGCGGGTCGACTCGGGGACTTTGTGGGGCGGGCGCAGGATGTCGTGCAGCACGATCAAGCCCTTCTCCCAGGCGAGCGCGAGCACGTCGCGCGCGACGACATAGCCGACGATGTTGTCGATCGTGCCGTCGTAGACCGGCATCCGGCTGTGGCCCTCCTCGAGGATCATCCGCTGGATCTCCTCGTGCGGCGCGTTCATCCGCATCGCCACCACGCGCGTGCGCGGCACCATCACCTCGGCGACGGTGACCTCGCCGAAGCCCAGCGCGCGCGACGCGATCTCGCTCGCCCTGGGATCGACGGAGCCGGTCTTGGCCGCTTCCTCGACGAGCTGCTGGAGCTCGTCCTTCGAGAGCCGCGCCTCGGTGAAGTTGGTCTTGTCGCCGAAGAACCGCAGCACCAGGTTCGACGACGCGGTGAGCAGCCAGATGATCGGCCGCATCACCCACGACAGCAGCACCATCATGCGCGCGGTCAGGAACGAGTACCGATCGGAGTACCGCAGCGCGAGCGACTTCGGCACCAGCTCGCCGATCACCAGCTCGACGAACACGATGCCGGCGACGACGATCGTGAACGACGCCGCGTGACCGAGGCCGATGCCCTCGAGCTTCTCGGCGAGGATCGGCTCGACGTTCGCACCGCCGACGACCGACGCGACGGTGCCGGAGATCGCGATGAAGATCGAGATGCTGGCGAGGAACTCCTCGGGAGCATCGCGCAGCTTCTTGATCGCGAGCGCGCGCTTGTCGCGGCGGCGGAGGTACTCGCGCAGCCGCGTCTTGCGAACCGAAAGAATTGCGATCTCGGCGCCGGCGAAGACTCCATGCAGCGCGAGCACGCCGACCACGAGGAGAATTGCGGTCCCCACGCTATGCGTCGCGCCTCGCCATTGCCGGGCGCAGCATACCGGATATGCTGCGTTTCGTGTCGACGCGGGATCGCGTGCCGCGGCCCAAAGCTTCGCCGCATATCACCCCCGAGGGAGCGAAGAAGCTCCGGGCCGAGCTCGATCAGCTGTGGACGGTCGAGCGTCCGCGCGTCACCGCCGAGGTCGAAGCGGCCGCCGCGCTGGGCGATCGCAGCGAGAACGCCGAGTACATCTATGGCAAGCGCCGGCTGCGCGAGATCGATCGCCGGCTGCGCTTTTTGTCCAAGCGGCTCGAGGAGGTGAAGGTCGTCACCGAGCCGCCGACCGATCCGAAGCGGATCTTCTTCGGCGGCTACGTCACGGTCGAGGACGACGACGGCAACGAGAAGACCTACCGGATCGTCGGCGCCGACGAGTCGGATCTCGAGAAGGGCTACATCTCGCTCGACTCGCCGGTGGCACGCGCGTTGCTCGGCAAACGTGAAGGTGACGAGGTGACGATCAAGGTCCCGAAAGGCGATGTGGTCTACACCGTCGTCGGGGTCGAGTATCGATGACCGAGCCCGCACGCGTTCCAGACGGCGTCCCCGAACCCATCACCGACGAGCCGTCGCGCGCGATCGCGATCCAGCTCCCGAAGTCACTGCGCCCATACGCACGCACCGTGATCCGGTGGCGCCCCGGTTGCGACGTCACCGTGCTGCGCGACGGCGGCGACACCTACCCCGCGATGCTCGAGGCGCTCCGCGGCGCCAAGCACACGATCTCCCTCGAGACGTACATCCTCGCCTCCGACGAGACCGGCGATCGCTTCAAGGAGGTGCTGATCGAGCGGGCGAAGGCCGGCGTCGAGGTCCGCGTGCTCTACGACGCCGTCGGTTCGTTCGCGCTGTCGGGCGCGTTCGTCGCCGAGCTGCGCGACAACGGCGTCGAGGTCGTCGACTTCAACCCGATCGCGCCGTGGCGTCGCAAGTTCCGGCTGTCGCATCGCGATCACCGCAAGATCATCGTCGTCGACAACGAGGTCGCGTTCACCGGTGGCCTCAACATCGGCAACGACTACGCCTCGGTCGAGCAAGGCGGCGCCGGCTGGCACGACATGCACTGCCGCGTCACCGGACCGATCGTCATCGATCTCGCCCGGATGTTCCGCCGCACCTGGCTGCGCGCCGGCGGCAAGTACTTCAAGCCGCTCCCTCCGGCGAGCAACTTCAGCGCGCAGTCGACCGGCTCGTCCTTCGTTCGGCTCCTCGACAACACCCGCCGCCGCCAGCGCGCCACCGTCCGCCGCGCGTTCGCGCACATCATCCGTGCCGCACGCGAGCAGATCTGGATCCAGAACGCCTACTTCCTGCCCGACCGCGGCCTCCGCCGGTCGCTCGCGCGCGCGGTTCGCCGCGGCATCGACGTCCAGATCATCGTCCCCGGCCGCTCCGACGTCCGCATCATCGAGTGGGCCTCGCTCTACGCGATGCGCGCGCTGGCCCGGCAGGGCGTCAAGATCATGCGCTGGCGCGGCGTGAT
This sequence comes from Pseudomonadota bacterium, assembly GCA_023430775.1. Taxonomy (GTDB): domain Bacteria; phylum Myxococcota_A; class Polyangia; order Haliangiales; family Haliangiaceae; genus JABFXX01. The sequence goes on along the minus strand of JAEYYY010000131.1, from coordinate 4,896 downwards.
GATGCACGCCAAGACCGCGGTCGTCGACGGCGTGTGGTCGACCATCGGCTCGTACAACTTCGACGCGATGTCGCGGTTCAACAACCTCGAGGTCACCGTCGAGATCCTCGATCCCGCCGTCGCCACCGCGCTGACCACCAACTTCCGGACCAGCGTCGCGAATTGCGATCCCTATACCAACCAGGCCTGGCTCGACCTGCCCTGGTACACGAAGGCGATGGCCTGGCTGTGCTTCCGGCTGCGCCGGTTCTTGTAACCCACACTCCCCACGTGAAAGATGCTTAGCGATGTCCCTGGCGCATAAGGCCGCACGCGGTGCGCTGTGGACCGTGATCTCGAGCATGGGCGGGCGCGCCGTCGGCGTGATCGGCACGCTGGTGATGACGCGCTTCCTCGACACTCACGCGATCGGCGAGGTCGCCGACGCCGTCGTGCTCGTGATGTCGGCCAACTGGATCACGATCTGGGGCTTCGGTCAGTACGCGGTCGTCAAGGGCCGCGGTCCCGAGGCCCTCGAGGTCACCTGGCACGCGACGTTCTTCTATCTCGTGCTCGGTGTCATCTCGCTCGGCCTGATGGCGATCTTCGGCGGCTACCTCGTCGGCTATCTCGGCGCTCCCGATGCCGCGCCGTACATCCCGTGGCTCGCCCTCGCCTTCTTCATCCAGCGCCTCAAGGCCGTCCCCGAGCGCGTGCTGACGCGCAAGATGAACTTCCGGCCCTCGGGCATGGCGCTGATGCTCGGCGAGATCGCGTACACGATCGCCGCGATCGGACTCGCGGCCGCCGGCTTCGAGGGCTTCGCGATCGTCTACGCGAACATCGTCCAGTCCGTCGTCGTCACGCTGATCATCATCAAGGCCGCCGGCCTCGCCGAGTGGGCGACGCCCGTGCCGCTCCGCATGGAGCGCATCAAGGACATGCTGCGCTACGGCGTGCCGCTCGGCATCCAGGGCATCGCGTCGCAAGCCGCGCGGTTCTGGGATCGGCCGATGATCAGCTACTACCTCGGACCCGGCGCGGTCGGCGCCTACAACATGGCCTACAACCTCGCCGACATCCCGGCGATCCAGGTCGGCGAGCAGATCGCGCTCGTCCTCATGCCGTCGATGGCGGAGCTACCGCGCGAGCGTCGCGCCGCCGCGCTCGAGCGCTCCACCGCGCTGCTCTCGCTGATCATCTTTCCGCTCGCGATCGGTCTCGGCCTCGTTGCCTATCCGCTGATCGCCCTGCTGCTGCCGAGCAACGACTGGCAGCAGGTCGCGCCGCTGCTCACCGTGCTCGCGTGCCTGTCGGTGTTCCGGCCGATCACGTGGGTGCTGTCGGCGTACATGGAAGCCGAGAGCAAGACGAATCGCCTGATGTTCCTCGAGCTGGTCAAGCTCGCGATGCTGCTCGGCGGGATCGCGATCCTCCAGCCGTACGGGGTGAAGGCGGCCGCCGCCGCGGTCGGCATCGCGTTCGGCCTGACCTCGGTCGCCGGCGTGCTCCTCGTGATGCGCGAGGGCCCGTCGCCGGCGCGGCTGCTCAAGGGCTTCCTGCAGCCGCTGATCGCCTGCGCGGCGATGGGTGCCGCGGTGTTCGGCGTCTACGAGCTGCTCGAGCTGCTCGGCGTGCACTACGCGATCGTCCAGCTGATCGCGATGATCGTCGCCGGCGGCATCGCCTACGTGGTGGCCGCGCTGATCGTCGCGCGCGAAGCTTCCAAGGACCTGCTGCAGCTGCTCAAGAAGGCGCTCAAGAAGACGCCTCCCGCGGAACCGCCGGAAGAGCCCGCTGCACCAACGGCGTAGCTCAGCGCCCGCCGCGCTCGACCATCGCCTTGGCCTCGGTGAGCGACACGCCGAGCTTGGTGACCAGCACCTGGATCGCGCGCAGCTTGTCACCCTTCGCCATGTAATCGAGCGCCTCTTGCGGCAGCAGGTTCGACGGCGGCGGCTCCTGCCAGTCGATCTGGAGCCGCACCATCACCAGCTTCAGGTTGTATTCGATCGCTGCGAGCCGCGCGTCGTGGTCGCGGAGCACCTCGTTCTGGATTGCATCCCTGGACATCGCGCGCCAGTTAGCCACAGAAGCGGAACGCGCGCATCGCATCCCAGCGGCCCGCCGCGAGATCCGCCGGCGGGATCGCGAACGTGATCCACGCGGCGTCACCCCAGTTGAGCGTCTCGTCGAGCGTGTAGTCGCTATCGACGCGCAGCACGCCCTGGTAGCCGGGCGGCGGGATGTCGCCGATCACACCCGCGAACGTGTCGGGCATCACCGCGTGGCGCGGCTCCGCTTGCTCGCCATCACCGAGCGCGAACGTCAGCGCGAGCGCGGGCAGCGTCTCGGGAGTCGGCGGCGGCTCGACGGCCACGAGCTCGGCGCGATCGCGGTACAGACAGGCGCAGGCCTGGAACGGATAGTTCTCGATCGTGCCGAGCGTGGTCTGTTGATCGGCGAACAGCCAGAGGTGACCGGTGCGCGGCAGCGGCGTGTCGAAGGCGGCGAGCTCGGCGAGATCGAGCTGGGCGACGAACGGCAACGCGAGCGCGTAGTGATCGCCGTCCTCGATCACCTGGCCGTTCGCGAGCGTGTCGCGGAGCTCGGCGAGCGACCACTCGGGCCAGCTGGTGGTCTCCGACTTCGCCACGCGATGGCGCGGCCACGCGAGGCGCGGGAGGTCGGGACGGCCACCGATGCGCGACTGTCCGAGCGTGAACGAATCGGTGCGGCGCGTGCTGATCCAGATCTCCGGCATCGGCGTATCGATTCGCGCGGAGCGGCCATCCTTTACAAGCTGCTCTGGATCGAAGAAGGCCTGCTCCAAAACGGAGCAAGGCTTGCCTGGTAATGAGCAGGTCCGGACCGGGGTTTCGATAACCGGCAGTAAGGATTGGCGTTCTGATCTGGCCTAAAGGGTGCTCATCCCACCCGCATGACCACGACACATGATCTGACCGTTCGTTTCCTCGGCGTTCGCGGCTCGATCCCGACTCCGGGTCCCGAGCACACGGCGGGCGGTAACACGTCCTGCGTCGAGGTCTGCGCCGGCGACACGCGCATCATCCTCGATGCCGGCAGCGGCCTGCGGACCTTGGGTAACGAGCGGATGGCGAAGGGCCCGCGCCACTCGACCATCCTGCTCTCGCACCTGCACTGGGATCACGTGTGCGGCTTGCCGTTCTTCACGCCGATCTACGTGCCGGGTCACCGCGTCGAGATCGCGAGCGGTCCGAACGGATCGATCCCGCACGACGAGGCGATCCGATCGCTGTTCAAGGCGCCGTTCTTCCCGGTCGACTTCAACGACCTCGGCGGCACGGTGACCACGCGCGAGCTGCACGCGAACGACAAGCTGCAGATCGGCGACATCACCGTGACGATGGCGAAGCTCAACCACCCCGATCCGGTGTACGGCTTTCGCCTCGAGCACGGTGGCCAGTCGATCGTCTACGCGACCGACACCGAGCACTTCGCGTGCGTGGATCCGACGCTCAAGAAGCTCGCGGCCGGCGCCGACATCCTGATCTACGACTCGCAGTACACGCCCGAGGAATATCCGACCAAGGTCGGCTGGGGCCACTCGACGTGGCAGGCCGGCGCGGAGCTCGCGCGGGCGGCAGGCGTGCCGCAGCTCGTGATGTTCCACCATGACCCGGGCCGGACCGACGCGCAGCTCGCGGCGATCGAGGCGCAGGCGCGGGCGAACCTGCCCGGCACCGTCGCTGCCCGCGCGGGCATGGTGCTGTGTGCGCGCGATGCGGAGCGCGCGGCGGCGGCATGAGCCTGCAGGTCCACACCGACCGTGCGATGCTGATTCCTCGCATGAGCGAGCACGAGCAGCGCTTCGAGCTACTGGCCGACCTCGGCGCGATGATCGCGGGCGAGGTCGAGCTCGACGATCTGCTCGGGACGTTCGCCGCGCGCGTCGCCCGTGCCCTCGGCGCCGACGGCGCGACGCTGTGGCTGATCGACGGCAAGACCGGAGAGATCCGCTCGCGGGTCGCCACGCTGGCGGAGATGGCGGAGCTGCGCATGCCGCCGGGCCGCGGCATCGTCGGCCACGTCGCGCAGACCGGCGAGCTGGTCAACGTGCGCGATGCGGCTGCCGATCCGCGGTGGGCCGAGGACGTCGCCGTGCGGATCGGCTATCGCGCGCGCTCGATCCTGACGGCGCCGATCACGCGCCGCAACCAGATCCGCGGCGTCCTCCAGGTGATCGACAAGCAGGACGGCCCGTTCAGCCTGCGCGACGAGGAGTTCGTCCGCGTGCTCGCCGAGCAGATCGGCCGCGCGCTCGACTACACCACGCTGCGCGGCGGCGATGCCGAGCCCGGCCTCGCCCTGCGCGGCCGCTTCAACCACGTGATCGGCACGTCGCCGGCGATGAGCGCCGTCTACGAGATGATCGTGCGCGCCGCGCAGACCGACGCCACCGTGCTGCTCCACGGCGAGACAGGCACCGGCAAGGGCTTGCTCGCGCGCGCGATCCACGTCAACTCGGCGCGCCGCGATGCGCCGTTCATCCACGTCGACTGCACGACGCTGCCGGCCGCGCTCGTCGAGAGCGAGCTGTTCGGTCACGAGCGCGGCGCGTACACCGGCGCCGATTCGCGCGTCATCGGCAAGGTCGAGGCGGCAGCCGGCGGCACGCTGTTCCTCGACGAGATCGGCGAGCTGCCTCTGCCGCTGCAGGGCAAGCTGTTGCGCTTCGTCCAGGAGAAGCAGTTCGAGCGCGTCGGCGGCCGCGAGACGCTGACCGCCGACGTCCGCATCGTCGCCGCGACCAACCGCGACCTGATCGCCGAGGTCGCCGCCGGCCGGTTCCGCGAGGACCTCTATTACCGCGTGGCCGTCCTCACGCTGAAGCTCCCGCCGCTCCGCGAGCGGAACGGCGACGTCGTCCTGCTG
>JAEYYY010000115.1 GCA_023430775.1 Pseudomonadota bacterium | reverse complement strand
AGGTGTTGATGGCCGCTTGAGTTCGTAGCGTTCTGACCTGAGCTCGATCGGCCGGATAGTCGCGACACCGAGGATCGGGCCGTTACGATTCCGTTCAGCGGGACGCCGAAAAGATCGAGGGCCCCGGGTGACAGCCCGAGACCCTCAGCCGATGGACGCCGGCTTTGAGCACACGATGCTCGACGCCGGCGACCTGAGCAAGTTTCTCGTCCTCGCGCCAGGAAGCGATGGACGTCAGCGAGGGGATTCGCGTCGAGCGATGCGCACGTGAGCAGTGCCAGGCCTTGTTCGGGGTCTGCCGGTCTTGTTACCGCGGCCAGTGGTACTGCGGACCGCCGTGCAAGACGGTGGCGCGGACGGAGTCGAAGCGGCGGGCGCGAGCTCGTCACCAAGCATCTCCCGAGGGCCGACTCGATCACCGTGACCGCGAGCGAGATCGCCGCGACCGCGAGGCCGAGCTGGCCCGCGTGACGGATCACAGTCCACGTTTTCTTGCCCCGGTGGCACGCGTGTGCCCGCCCGATGATCCGCCGTCGCCGATGCCCGGCGAGGTCGTGGTCATCGGCGAAGCACACGACGATGAGACACGGACCGACTGCGCTATTGACGACGACCTCGGAGGTGACCCGCATCCTGGTGCGGATGGACGACGACGTAGTGCTCAAGGCGGCCTTGCTGCCGTCCTACTGGGCGAGGCCGCCGCACCGGCGAGCGTTACCGACGCTGCTCGAGGCGATGGCGCTGTGGCATCAGGCTCCGGTGCACGCTGTCGTTTCTGCGCGCGACGTGGCCTCGTGGTCGCAGCTTGGCCTCGCCGAGGATCTCGACGGCGGCGTCTCGACCGCGCACTACACCGTGGAGATGCGCGCGCCGGTCCGTGAGCGCGGCCAGCGCATTCGCGGCCTCGGCTCGTTCACCGACGCGCAGCAGCTCGATCTGGCAGGTGTGCGATGAAGACGACGCCGGAGACCGAAGCGGAGATCGTGCGCCTTCACTACGCAGAGCACTGGCCGGTGGGCACGATCGCGACGCAGCTCCAGACCCACCCTGACGTTGTGAGCCGCGTGCTCGGCTTCGGCGAGCATCGTGCGCCGTCACGCCTGCGTCCGCGGATCTTCGAGCCATACCGCGCGTTCATCGACGACACGCTGAGCCGATATCCCAAGCTCCTGTCGACGCGGCTCTACGACATGGTTCGCGAGCGCGGCTATCGCGGCTCGGTCCGCACCTTGCGCAAGTACGTCGCGCTCGTCCGGCCACGACCGAAGCGTCAGGCATACCTGCTCACCGAGACCCTCCCGGGCGAGCAGGCCCAGGTGGACTGGGCCTACGTCGGCAAGATCGCGGTGCCCGGTGGCGAGCGCGCGATCTGGTTGTTCGTGATCGTGCTCGCGCACTCGCGCGCGATGTGGGCCGAGTTCGTCATCGACCTCACCGTCCACTCGCTGTGCCGCTCGCTCGTTCGCGGCGCGACCGCGTTCGGCGGCGTTCCCAGGCAGTGGCTGTTCGACAATCCCAAGGTCGTGGTCCTCGAGCGCGTCGGCGCGGCGGTGAGGTTTCATCCGACGCTGCTCGCGCTCTGCGCCGACATGCGTGTCGAGCCCAAGCTCTGCGCCGTTGGGATGCCTCAGCACAAGGGCAAGGTCGAGCGCGCGATTCGATACCTTCGCGATCGATTTCTCGCCGGTCGCAGCATCACGAGCGTCGAGGACGGCAATCGGCACCTCGCGCGGTTCATCGACGAGATCGCGCATACCCGCCCGCATCCGACGATCCCCCAGCGGTCGGTCGGCGACGTGTTCACCGACGAGCGGCCTCGGCTTCTGTCGCTGCCGGATCCGTTGCCTGTGACCGACCGCGTCGAGCCCGTCCAGGTCGACGCCCAAGCCTTCGTCCGCCTCGACACCAATCGCTACTCGGTGCCGACCGATCACGCCGGGCACGTCCGCACGCTGGTCGCCGATGACCGGACGGTCCGCGTCGTCCACGGCGAGGCGGTGATCGCCGAGCACGCTCGTTCGTGGGGACGCCGGCTGGTGATCGAGCATCCCGATCATCGCGCCGCACTCGTCGCCGAGCGCAAGGTCGCGCGGGCTCTCAAGGGGCGCGATCGCCTGCGCGCGATCGCGCCGGCGTTCGATCGCCTCGTCGAGCGCTGGGCGGTCTCGGGCTCGAGCCTCGGCCTGCGAGTCACGCGCTCGATCAAGCTGCTCGACCTCTACGGCGACGACGTGTTCGCCGCTGCGGTCGCCGACCTCGACGCGCGCGGACTCGCCGACGTCGGCGTGCTCGCGATCGCCTGCGAGCAGTATCGCAAGGACCGTCGCCGCCCGGTGCCTGTCGAGCTCGTGCTCCCCGCTCACCTCGACGACGCCGACGTCGTTCCGCACGACTTGGGGACCTACGATGAGTGACGACGATTTGACCGAGCGCCTTCGCCGACTCGGCCTACGCGTCGGCCGCGACGCGCTCACCGCGTTCCTCGCCCATGTCCACAAAAGCCGGGTCGGCCCCACCGAGACCCTCGAGCAGCTCGCTGACCTCGAGGAGCGAGCCCGGGTCGCGGTCAATCTCGCGCGTCGGACACGGTTCGCGTGTCTCGGATCGTTCAAGACGCTCGACCGCTTCGACTGGAATCACCCCGAGAAGATCGATCGCCCGCTCGTCGAGCGCCTCGTCGATCTCGAGTTCGTCGACGGTGGCGAAAACGTGTTGCTCAAGGGCGGCTCCGGTCTCGGCAAGACGATGATCGCGCAGAATCTCGCCCAGGCCGCACTCGCCGCCGGCTTCACCGTCCGGTTCTCAACGTTGGCCGCCGCGCTCGCCGACCTCATCGGCCAGGAATCGATGCCTGCGTTCGAGCGTCGACTCCGTCGCTACACCAGCCCGGACCTGCTCGTGCTCGACGAGCTCGGCTACTTGCCCTGCGACACTCGCGCCGCCGACATCCTCTACAACATCATCAGCCGTCGCCATCAGCAGCGCTCGACGATCATCACGACGAATCTTCCTTTCAAGCAGTGGGGCAACACGTTCCCCGGTGCCGCATGCGTCGTCGCCCTCGTCGATCGCTTCGCCCAGAACTGCCACCGCGTGGAGATCCTCGGCGAGTCGTGGCGAGCCAACCATCGCCTCGATCCAGACCGGCCTCCTCCGAAGCCGAGCCGATCACGCCGCAAGCGACCTTGATCCGTCGAGGGTCAGATCACGACGGAAGGTTCGGGCCGTTAACACCTTACCTCGCGGCGGTTTTGGAACCGGGTGCTCTAACTTGAGCGGCAGCCGCTCGAGGTTGTTCGGTGGACTGGTATCGTCGTATGGGACGGCAGCCTCGCGGGCCCTTGATGCCGCATCTTTCGGCGGAGTGACGCGATATCCCTGCCTCGCCCGAGCGGGCGTCGCCGACTTCTTGGGCCTCCGCCCGCCACTTGTAGCCATCGAAATAATTGTCGCGTCTCCGAAATGAACTTCGCAAATTGCGAAGTCGTCCTCCGCCGGTCCGCGTTCGATGGGCCAGCGTCCTATGCACGCGCGCATAACCACTTACGTAAGCGGGCCAGCGACTCAGCGTTGCTGTCAAGGGACGCCGATGATGACGGCGTCGGGGGCGGGTTTGCGGTGGCCACATTTTCGGTGCTGCCACCGATGACGACGACCTGCGTCGGCTGTCGCATCTTCAAGCTCTCGATTGGTAACTGCTCTCCGCGAGAGACCTCTCTCCGCGCGCATCTCGCGTGTAGAACGCGAGCGTATCGATCCCGTATTCCGCCGGATCACCTCGCAAGTTCAACGTGGTCGAGTCTCCCGGACCCAAGACGAGGTCCTTTCCTTGCGCCGCGATCACTCGGAGCGCGACGGCGTGATCGTGTCCTGCGTCGCATTGACGATCATCAGCGGCACACCATCGCCCTTCGATCCGATCCAGGTCTTGACGCAGCCTGGGAGCGGAGCAGGAGCAGGAGCAGGAGCAGGAGCAGGAGGATCGATTTCTCATTCGATCCTCAGCTACGTCGACCTTGTCTCGATCAATTGCGGAACCGCTTCACGCTTTCACACGTCACCTTTTTCTGGTCGTGCTCGCTGCAGTCCAGGTACGGGGATCCCCACCCGCCTACGACCGCTTCCTGTACGAGAGAGCACGAGAACTGAAAGCACACGCCGCGTTCGCCCTCGGCGCCCTTCACGGCCGCGCCGCCCTGACGTCGCAGGTACAGCATCAAGCCCGTCGAGCGCTCGAGCGTCCCGTCTCTTCGCTGCTCCGTCCAGCCTCGCTTCGTCAAGTAGCTCGCAAGCGCAACGCCTTCCGATCTGCGGGCGTAGGCGGCGGAGGCCTCATCGGCCAGCGGTTGCACCTCGGGCCAGTCTACACGGGCGGGCTCCGATGCCTCCGTTGGCTTGCTGAGCTGCTCCATCATCGCGAAAGTGCAGCCACCGACGAGCGACATGATTGCAAGACTTGCGACGGTGCGTCTTGGTGTCATGCGATCCAGTACGCACTTCGTCATCTGGCCTTTCGGCCGTTGAACGTGCGTTGCGCGTAGCTAACGAACTACCATGAACGGCTAGGAAGCGGCCTCTCGCAAGGGCTTCTGCAAGGTAGCTCTCCATCTCGTCGGGGCCTGTTGTGCGTCGGGCTCGACATCGCTTGGCTCTCGTCAACGTGCGGTTGCGCGCGGCGTATCACCGCTGGTGGGGGGCACTCGCGCACTTCGGTACGCCGCGGTGACCGGTCAGATCACGTTGCCGACGGCCATCTCGACTACGCTCGCACCAGTGACCGAGCTCGACGAGCAATTCGACATCGACTATCCAGTCGGCGCATATGTCGAGCGCTGGTCGACCCGCACGAACGGGCGCAGCGTGCTCGTGATCCGGAGCGAGCACCTCGACTTCCTCGAACGTGCGTTGCACGAGCGAGTGGGCGTCCTGCACGCCCGCGTCGCCACCATCCACGAGGTCATCC
>JAEYYY010000069.1 GCA_023430775.1 Pseudomonadota bacterium | reverse complement strand
CTCGAGCTCGGCGGCCCGCTTGTCGACCTCGGCGACGCGGCGCTCGAGCTCGCGGGCCTTCTTCTCGACATCGAGCTTGCCGCGCTCGACCTCGAGGGCGCCCTGGGCGCGGCGCTCGAGGTACTCGCGCAGCTCGCGGCCCCCGAACACCACGGCGAGCTCCTTGACGTACGCCGGGATCGGCGCCTCGTCGGCGCGCAGCTGCTCGAGCACGCGGATCCGCTCCTCGAGCTCGCGATGGCGCTGTGACGGATCGAGGACCAGCACGAGCAGCTCGGCCGCGGGGTCGTGATAGAGCACCGGCACCGCGAGCCGGACTGCCTCGCTCCCCTCGACGGGGATCGCGTTCAGCTGATCGAGGTGGAGCCGATCGACCAGCTCGGGGTTCTCGACCGCGTCGATCGTGGTGTGGACCTTGGCCGAGATCAGCTCGCCCTTGGGTCCGGTGACATGAACGAGCGTGGTCTGGGTGCGACCGAGCGCACCGCGATACGCCTGCTGCGATGGAGCTCGACTTCCCCTTGCCATCGGGGCGGTCATAACGCGACCCCGTCGACGGATGCCAGCGTTTCCAGGTCCAAGGTCCAAGGTTGGACCGGCAGAGCCGAAGCCCGGGAGGAGCTAGTTGACCGGGCCGCTCGGCTCGTCGCTGGCCTGCTCGGGGACGTCGTCGTCGACGTTGCCCATCATCTGGGCGGCGACCGCGACCAGCACTTCATGCACGTGCTCCAGCGTGTCGAGGCGGCCGCACAGCGAGTAGTAGTCCTCGATCGAGACCTCGCCCATCCGCGCCAGCGCCTGCTGGACGTACGGCCGCATCCGCGGCGGCGCATCGATCTCGGAATCGAAGTCCTCGAGGTCGGCCTGCGCGATCGCCGCGGCGACGATGCCGGCCGGCGAGAACGACAGCCCGGTGGGCAGCACCATCCGCCAGTCGGCGCCCTCGAACGGCACGACGTGGCCATTGCCGTTCCCGTTGCCGTTGGCCCGGTCCTCGGCGGTGGGGATTTCCCAGCGGCCACCGAGCCGGCGGCGCACGACCTCGCCGAAGTACGCGCCCGACGTGGCGATCACCAGCGCGGTGGTGGCCGGCTGCTCGCTATCGGCGACCGAGCGCAGATAGTGATCGAGCAGCGGCAGCGTATCGCTGTCGTACTCGAGCGGTAGCGACAGGGCACGGCGCACGTAAGTGACCGCCTGATCGGCGTACTCGCTCACTCGTGCCGGAACCGCGTCCATGAGCCAGCCTAGCCCGGGGTTGGCTCGCCCGCCAACCCCGCGCTCGGCCCATCTCCAGAACCGGGCCATCTCCGGAACTAAACCCGGGTTGGCTCACCCGCCAGCCCCGCGCTCGGCCCATCTGCGGCCCACCGGGCGCAAATCGGCGACTGGCTATTCGACGATCGTGAACTGCACGGTGCCGAGGCGCGATCGCATCTCGACGAAGGCGGCACCGGTCGCTTGCGCGTTGCCGACCTTGGTCTCGGTCCAGCCGGCGACGGGCGGTGGCGTGACCTGGCCGAAGTTGACGTGGGCAGCGCGGGCGCGAACCGTGATGCCGGCGCTGCCGCGACGACGCAGCTTGACGTCGACGTCGCCCTTGATGCTCGACACGATCACGCGACCGCGCAGCGTGGCCTCGGCCTCGAGGACGATCTTGCCGTCCATCGTGGTCAGCTCGACATGGCGCGAGCGCACGCGGCGACCTGCGATCTTGCCGTGGTTCGCGCTCGCGATCAGCTTCTCGCCGGAGATCGAGTCGAGCTCGAGATCCGACTGCAGCGTCTGCGAATCGACCGAGCCGAACACGGTGGCCAGCGATGTCGTGCCGCTCACGCTGTGCGTCGACAGCTCGCCCGAAACGTTGTGGACCTTGATCGGACCCGACGCGGTATCGAGATCGCCGCCGGCATCCATGTTCGACAGCGTCAGCGTGCCGGAGCCCGAGGTCGCCTCGATGCGAGCATCGCGCGGCGCGCGCACCTTGAGATCGATCCGGACCGCGCCACGGCGCAGCGGCTTGCTCTCCTTGTCGCGATCGGCGGTGGTGGTCAGCCGCACGCTGCCGTCGGAGTTCGGCACCAGCGAGATCCGCAGCCGCTCGAGCGCCTCGTCGTCGGGCGCCGTCTTCTTGGTCTCGATGATGATCGCGGTGCCGTCGTAGCCCTCGACGACGACGTCGCCGAGCGCGTTGTCGATCGTGATCTTCTTGAACGGCTTGCCGCCGATCGGCTGGACGTCGAGCCGCGCCTTCTCGACGACGTTGGCCATCGAATCGGCCGCCGCGGGCACCGTCATCAGCAGCAATGCGAGCGCTGCGCGCTTCATGGCACCCCCGCGATCAGCACCTGATCGCGCGCGACCGCGCCCTGGAGGTACGCGATCATCGCGCGCGCGGCGCGCTGCCTGGGCTTGCCGTCGCCGGCCTTCGCCAGCGACTCGCGCATCGCCTTGACCCTGTCGTCGAACGCCGAGCGCTGGACGTCGGTCCACTCGGTCCGGACGTGGGCGGCCTCGGCGAGCAGCTCCTGGATCGCGCAGTCGTACGCGGCCTCGGTGCGCTTGCCGTCGAGCTGGAGATCGTCGGTGACGTCGGATGCCTCGGCCACCGTGGTGCAGTTCGGGCGCACCGGCGGTGCTTGCTTGGCGACGTCGTGCTGCGGCGCGAACTGCTGCGGCGGGATGACCTTGGGGCCGGTGTTGTCGACGATCGCCGGCGCTTCGTCGACCGTGCGCGTCTTCCAGTAGATGACGCCGATCGCGGCGGCCGCGACCAGCGCACCGGCGATCGCGACGCGCGGCTGCGGCACGAACCGCTGCCAGCGGGTGAGCGCTCGCCGCCACGCGGGGCGCTTGCTGTCGGCGACCTCTTCCTCGGCGAGGCGCGCTTGCACGCCGGCCCACAGCGAACTGGGTGGATCGAGGGGAGGCAGCGAGCGCAGGCCATCGCGGAGCACCGCCTCGTCGGCGGCGATCGCTCGACACGCGTCGCAGGTTCGCAAGTGACCGCGCACCACCGTGCCGGCGTCTCCGAGCTCGCCGTCGAGGTAGCTGGTCAACTGGGCGCGAATGCGCTCACACGTCATCGGATGGGTTTCCCTTCGCGAACCGCTCGGCGATCCCCGCGCCGAGGAGCTCGCGCATCTTCGCACGTGCCTTGTGGAGCTGCGACTTGCACGTGCCGACTCGACACTCGAGGATCGCCGAGCATTCCTCGTGCGAGAGTCCCTCGACGTCGTGCAGTACGAGAATCGCTCGGTAGCCCGCGGGGAGCTGCTCGAGGGCAGCTTCGATGCGGGCGGCGAGCGCGGAGTCGCGCTCGGCTGTCGGGGGAGCCGGCAGCTCGGTGAGGCCATCGTCGCCGACTTCTTTTCGGCGACCGCGCTTGGTCAGGTGAGTCAGCGACGCGTTGACGGTGAGCCGATAGATCCAGGTCGACAGGGCCGAGTCGCCACGGAACGCGGCGAGGCCGCGGAACACGCGCACGAACACTTCCTGCGCCACCTCTTCGGCATCCGACGCACCGACGATCCGGTGCGCCATCCCGAACACGCGCCGCTTGTACTGGTGATAGAGGCGCTCCATCGCGCGCGCCTCGCCGCGCCGGCAGGCCGCGATCAGCTGGGCATCGTCCGTCAGCACCGTCGCGACCTGCGGACGCGGGTCCGCGAGGATCGGGGCGGCGGTGGCGGATTCGAGCTCGGTCACGGGCTTCTGGGCTTCGGAGTTGGTGCTCTGACCGCCCTCCCCGGAAAGCCGTTGCCCGACGCTCGACCCTGAATCACGGCTGGACACGACGTCGGGCACCCTAGCACTCCCAACGCTCGATCCCCCAACGGCTTTCATGGGTTGGCAACCCGCCCCACGAGGAGGCTCGCCTGTGTATGATGGCGGCTGTGCATGCGCCCCTGGTGGTAGGCCTCGGCCGGATCGGCGTGGCGATCTCGGGGCTTGGGCCGAACCTGCCCAGTCCGCACGCCCACGCGGCCGAGCTCGCGGCGCTGTCCACCACCCCGGCTCCCGGGATCGCGGTGGCGCTTCGTGCCGCTCTTCGCCTGGGGTGCCGGGCCCGCGCGGCCGGCTTCCACGGCGCCGACCTGCTCGGCCACCTGGCCCGCTCGGCGCTGCGCGATGCCGGGGTCGATGCCGAGCTGCTGAGGGCGGTCGGCACCTCCGCGTGCGAGATCGTGATGGTCGCCGGTGATGGCACGCTGCGCGCCCACTATCCGGGCGAGCGCGGCGAGCCGGTGCAGCTCGATCCGGCCACCGCGCTCGCGGGTGCCTCGGCACTTCTGATCGATGGCACCGAGCCCGCCGAGCAGCTGCGCGCCGCCGAGTGGGCGAAGAAGGAGAAGCTGCCGGTCATCTTCGACGTCAGCGAGCTGCGCGATGGCACCAGCGAGCTGATCGCGAGCTCCGACGTCTTGCTCGCCTCGGAGCGCGAGGCCTCGGAGCTGGCACCGCGCGGCGAGCTCGCCGATGCGCTCGACGAGCTGTTGCGGCTCGGTCCGCGCGCCGTCGTGATCACGCTCGGCAACGAGGGTGCGATCGGTCGCCACGGCGATCAGGTCGTGCGGTGTCCGGCGTTCCCGAGCGACGTGCTCGATGCCCACGGCGCCGGCTCGGTGTTCCACGGCGCCTTCGCGGCCGGCCTGCTCTCGGGGCTGCCGTTCAACAAGATCCTCGAGACCGCGTCCGCCGCCGCGGCGCTGTCGCTGCGCGAGCTCGGCCCGTGGAACGCGATGCCGAACCGCGACGACGTGCTGTCGCTGGTCCGGACCCGGCGCGGCTAACGTTTCTTCTTCTCGGGGCGGCCGACGTCGCTGCCTTCGAGCTTGAAGTGCGCCTCGGCGGCGGCCATCTGCTCCGCCTGCTTCTTCGAGTTGCCGACCGCGCGTCCCCACTCGTCCTCGCCGATCGTCACCGCGACGACGAACCGCTTGTCGTGATCGGGGCCGAGCTCCTGCACGACCTTGTAGATCGGCGTGGCCTTGAGGCGCGCCTGCGCGGTCTCCTGGAGGCGCGTCTTGAAGTCGTAGAAGTTCTTGATCTCGGCGGCGTTGATCCGCCCGGTCAGCAAGCGCTCGACGAGGGCGTTGGCCGCCTCGAACCCGCCATCGAGATAGACCGCGGCGACGATCGCCTCGAAGGCATCGGCGAGGATCTTCGGCTTGGTGCGGCCGCCCGACTTCTCCTCGCCCTTGCCGAGGAGTAGCCAGTCGCCGAAGCCGAGCTGCTTGGCCACGTCGGACAGCCCCTCCTCGGAGACCACCTGCGCGCGGGTCACCGAGAGGTCGCCTTCGTGGGCATCGGGGAACCGCGCCATCAAGCGCTGGCTGACGGTCAGCGACAGCACCGCGTCGCCGAGGAACTCGAGGCGCTGGTTGTCGTCGAGGCGCTTGTCGACGCCGCCCTTGGGTGGCCGGCTCTGCTCGTTGCAGTAACTGGCGTGACGCAGCGCCTGTTCGAGGAGCCCGCGATCGCGAAACGTGTGCCCGAGGATGGCCTCGAGCGCCGCCAGGCGTTCCAGATGGTCAGGCTCGGCCACGGCGCATGATACCCTCGGGATTGGTGGAAGCGCTGCGCGAGCGTTTCGGGAAGTACCACGTGCTCGAGAAGATCGCGCAGGGTGGGATGGCCGAGGTCTACAAGGTGAAGACCATCGGGATCGCCGGGTTCGAGAAGGTCCAGGCGCTCAAGCGCATCCTGCCGAGCTCGGCGCGCGAGGGCCGGTTCATCCGCAGCTTCATCGACGAGGCGCGGATCGCGGTCGAGCTGGCGCACCGCAACATCGTCCAGGTGTTCGACTTCGGCAAGGCCGACGGCGAGCTCTACCTCGCGATGGAGCTGATCGAGGGCAAGGATCTGCGCACCGCGACCTCGCAGGCGGTGGCGTGCAGCACGCTGCCGCCGATCGCGGTGTCCGCGTACATCATCTCGGAGGTCGCGAGCGGCCTCGATTACGCGCATCGCAAGACCGACGTCTACGGCGGCGCGATGAACATCGTGCACTGCGACGTCTCGCCGTCGAACGTCATGCTGTCGACCGACGGCTACGTCAAGATCCTCGACTTCGGGATCGCGCGCGCGACGTTCGCCTCCGCACTCGAGCGGCGGCGCCTGCGCGGCAAGCCGCGCTACATGGCACCCGAGCAGACGCTCGGCGAACCACCGACGGCCGCCGCCGACGTGTTCGCGCTCGGCATCATCGCGTGGGAGCTGTTCACCGGCTTGCCGCTGTATCGCGGTCCGGATCTCAAGGCGATCCTCGAGGCGGTGCGGCGAACCGATCCGCCGCGCATCGATCGGATCAACCCCCAGGTGCCGGCCGAGATCGTCGACGCGGTGGCGACCGCGCTGACGCGCGAGCCCACGGGGCGTGGCAGCGCTGCGGATCTGGCGACGGCCTGCGCACGCACCGCGATGGCCGGCGGCGCTCGCATGCTCGCTCACTGGCTCGCCGAGCTCGACACGCGCCCGAGCACCACGCAACTGCCGCAGCGCGCCGCCGACGGCAGCATCAGCGTCAAGACGCCGGCGCCGCCGGTGCGGCCGTCGCGCACCGCGAGCCTGATCGATCCGGTGCTCGCGAACGTGCCGGTAGTGCGCGGCGATTTCGGCGAGGGCACGCCCGGCTTCCAGCACGATGCGCCAGCCCAGGAACCGCCGACGGTGCCGGCCCGAACGCAGCGCCGCGCCGATTCCGAGCCCGCCGTCGGTCCGGGGCCCGACATCACCAAGACCACGCCGGCACTGTTCGCGTACGCCCAGGGCCCCGGCGATGCCGGCGCGAGTGGGCAGCTCGCGCGATTCGGCGGCGGCATCGAGCCGACGGTCAGCGTTCCGAACATGCAGCGCTTCCTCGATCCGGCGCAGCCCTGGGTCGAGCAGCAGACGTTCTCGGGCATCGCTCACCTCGCCGAGCCGCTGGGTGGCGAGCCGCTGGTCGGCGAGGAGCCGCAACCGTGGGCCGATCAGCACACCTTCTCGGGCGTCGCGCACCTCGCCGAGCCGGTCTCGCCGCCGTCGACCGATCCGTTCGTGCGGCCGTCGCTCGAGGAGATCGGGGTGCGCTCGTCGTCGATGCACCTCGACGATGCCGCGCCGGATGCGACGCATCAGGGGCTCGGCATCGGCGAGATCGTCGAGCGCTGGCACGAGCCGGAGAACACGAGCTACGACGACCTCGCGGTGCCCGACGATCCGGTGGTCGCGCCTCCGGACCAGGAAGCGATCGACGACGATCTGCCGGCGATGGTGGCCGGCATCGCGGATGTCGCTTCCGGACGCCGCCGCACCGTGGTGGTCGCGGGCATGCTGGCGGGCGCCTCGCGCGACGAGCTGCGCCCGATCACGCAGTCACTCGGCGAGCTCGCGTATCAGCGCGGCGGCGTGGTGACCAACCTCGACGACGACGCGCTGGTCGTGGTGTTCGGTCTCGAGGTCGCCGGCGAGGATGACGTCGCGGTCGCGATGGGCTGGGCGCTCGACGCCGGTGCGATGGCGCGCGATGCAAGCGACGTCGACCCAGCGCCGCTCGCGCGCGGCTCGCATCGTCACACCGGCATCGCGCTACGCGTCGGTGCGCGCGCCGGCGTGTCGACCGCGATCGATGTCAACGGTGCCAACGTGCCGCAGGAGGCGATCGACGAGGCCAAGGCGCTGGCCCGCGAAGCGACGCCCGATCGGCCGCTGTTCGTCGGCGGTGCCGGCCGGATCACGAGCGGACTGTACGCGCTCCGCGAGGTGCCCGCCCCACGGCGGATCGGCCGGCGCAGCCGCGTCATCGAGGTCGTCGGCCCGCGCGGCTTGATGGAGCGCGAGCGCGCGCACCTCGAGCACGAGGGCGCGTTCGTCGGTCGCACCGTGCAACTCGCCGAGCTCGACGTCTGGATGCAGCGCGCGATCGCGGCGAATCGCCGGCTCGTCGTGCTCGTGCAGGGCGCGGCGGGCACCGGCAAGAGCCGCTTGATCTCGGAGCTGGTGGCGCGGCGGACGGCGGGAAGGCTCGGCAGCGTGCCGCGCGTGATCCGCACCGCCGCATCACCGGCGAGCAAGCTCGCACCGTTCGCGCTCGTCATCGATCTCTATCAAGCGGCCCTCGGCCTGCCGCCGGCTCGCGGGCGCCAGGCGCGCCGCCAGCTCGTCGATCGGTTGCTCCACCTGATGACGCGCAGCGGGCTGCCGGCGTCGCGGGCGCGTGCGGTCGCCACCGATCTCGATCACGCGATGGAGCTGCGCGATGGCGTGTCGGTGGGGGCGCCCGAGGTGGCGGATCTGCGGCCGCGGATCTCGGCCGGGCTCGCCGCGTTCCGCAGCGCGATGGGACACCGGGAGGATGGCGAAGGCCGCGATCGCCCGCTGCTGACGATCATCGAGGATCTCCATCAGGCGGACAGCGCGAGCCTCGAGGTGCTGCGCCACGCGGTGGCCGTGCCGGTGAGCGGCCCCGAGATGATGGTGCTGACCGCGCGACCGGAGGGGTTCACGCCGCCGCACGTCGACGCGGTGATCGCGATCAACGACCTGGTCGGCGGCGAGCTGCGCGCGCTGATCGCGGATCGCCTCGGCGAGCACGCGACGCCGTACAACATCGCGGCCGTGCTCGCGCGCGGCGGCGGCAATCCGCTGTTCGTCGAGGAGCTGGCGCAGGCGGTCCGCGATGCCGGCGATTCGGGCGCGGACATCCCCGCGTCCGCGCGCGATGTCGTGCTGGCGCGCATGGAGCGGCTGTCGCAGGGCGCGCGCACGATCCTCAAGTACGCGGCCACGCTCGGCGGTGCGGCGCGCATCCGGTTGCTCGAGGAGCTGGTCGGCGACGAGGAGGAGCGCTCGGCGGCGCGGACCAGCGGCGAGCTGGCGACCCGCGAGACCGAGCTCGAGGAGCTGATCCACGGCGGCTTTCTGGTGCGCGCCGAGACCAGCTCGTCGGATGGCGAGGTCCAGTTCGCGCGCGGGCTGCTGCGCGAGGTGGTCTACGACTCGCTGTCGGCGCTGGCGCAGCGCGATTGCCACGCTCGCGTCGGCCGGCTGCTCGCGTCGCGGTTCTTTGCCGGTCGCGAGGAACCACCGGCGACGATCGCCGAGCACCTCGAGCGCGGTGGCGAGATC
>JAEYYY010000061.1 GCA_023430775.1 Pseudomonadota bacterium | reverse complement strand
GCCGTGTTGCGCGGGATCAGGCGCGTGAACACGCCGCCGGCGGTCTCGACGCCGAGGGACAGCGGCGTGACGTCGAGCAGCAGCACTTCCTGGACCTCGCCGGTCAGCACGCCGCCCTGGATCGCCGCGCCCATCGCGACCACCTCGTCGGGGTTGACGCGTCGCGAGGCTTCCTTGCCGAACATCTCGGCGACCAGCGTGTGGATCCGCGGCATCCGCGTCTGACCGCCGACCAGGATCACCACGTCGACATCGCGCGGCGTCATCCCGGCATCGGACAGCGCGCGCTTGCACGGCTCGAGCGAGGCCTGCACCAGCGGCTCGACGAGCTGCTCGAGGGTGTCGCGATCGAGCGTGATCTGCAGGTGGCGCGGGCCGCCGCTGCCCGCCGCGATGAACGGCAGGTTGATCTCGGTGTGGGTGGCGCTCGACAGCTCGATCTTCGCGCGCTCCGCCGACTCCTTGAGCCGCTGCAGCGCCATCCGATCGCCGCGCAGATCCATGCCACCGTTCTGCTCCGCGAACGTCGCGAGCAGGTGCTCGACGATCGCGTTGTCGAAGTCCTCACCGCCGAGGAACGTATCGCCCGATGTCGAGCGCACGCGGAAGATGCCGTCGGCCAGCTCGAGGATCGAGATATCGAACGTGCCACCGCCGAGATCGTAGACCGCGACACGTTGCGCGCCTTGCGTCTCGACGCCGTACGCGAGCGCCGCCGCGGTGGGCTCGTTGACGATGCGCAGCACGTTGAGGCCCGCGATCCGCCAGGCGTCCTTGGTGGCCTGGCGCTGACCGTCGTCGAAGTACGCCGGCACCGTGACCACCGCCTCGGTGACCTGATCGCCGATCCAGTCCTCGGCGGTCTGCCGCATCTTCTGCAGCACCAGCGCGGACACCTCGGGCGGCGAGTAATCGCGGCCGCGGATCCGCACGTGGGCGTCGCCGTTGTCGGCGGCCACGATCTCGTACGGCGACGTCAGCAGGCACTTCTGGACCTCGTCGTCGTCGAACTTGCGGCCCATCAGCCGCTTCACCGCGTAGACCGTGTTCTCGGGGTTCGTCATCGCCTGCCGGCGCGCCGCCTGGCCGACCAGCCGCTCGCCGGTCTGCGCGAAGCCGATCACCGACGGTGTGGTCCGCGAGCCTTCGGCATTGGCGATCACCACCGGCGCTTCGCCGTCCATCACGGCGACGCACGAGTTCGTGGTCCCGAGATCGATGCCGATGACTCTGGTCATGGTTTCGTGTGCCGTTGCGCGCTGGCCAAACGATTCGACTATTCGGCCGGCTTCGCAGCCGGCGGCTTGGCGACGACGACGAGCGAGGGTCGCAACAGGCGCTCGCCGATCTTGTAGCCACGCTGCAGCACCTGGACGATCGTGCCGGGCGGCGCCTCGCTCTCCTGCTGCGAGATCGCCTCGTGCACGTTCGGATCGAACGGCTTGTCCTGCGCATCGACCGCGACGACATCGAGCCGCTCGAATGCGGTCTGGAACTGGCGCAGCACCAGCTGCACGCCCTCGACGATCGGGTTGTTCTTGCCGTCGGTGCCGCCACCCGCGTGCTCGATCGCGCGCTCGAGGTTATCGACGACCGGCAGCATCTCCTTCAGCGTCTTGACCTTCGCGTCGTACCGCGCGTCCTCGAGCTCGCGCTTGGTGCGCTTGCGGAGGTTCTCCATGTCGGCGGCGGCCCGTAGGAAGCGGTCGTAGTTCTCCTTCTTTCCCTGTTCGAGCGCGGCGATCTTGGCCTCGTAGTCAGCCGGGGTCAGGGCAGCCGGAGCGTCGGGCTTGGCCTCCGCCGGAGCCTCGACTTCTACGGGAATCACCTCGGGATCCGCTGCCGGGTCGGAGGCCGGCGGGGGGTCGTTCGGTGGGGTGTCGGTCATTGCTCCCGACCATAACCAGCTTTGTGGGAGCGAGCCAGACCCCGTCCCGCCGATCGCTCAGGAAACTCAGGACGATCCGAGCTCGGCCAGCAGCTGACTGACGGTGTCCGCGGTGACGTCGACGACCGACATCACCTTGCCGTAGTTCATCCGCATCGGGCCGATCACCGCGAGCGCTCCGAGCGGCTGCTCCTCCGGCCCGTACGACACGCCGATCACCGAGCTGCCCTCGAGCGCGGTCAGCGCGGTCTCGGCCCCGAGAAACACCTGGATGCCGTCGGCCTTGCGCGTCCGATCGAGCAACCGGACCAGCGTCTCCTTGTCCTCGAGCGCGCGCAGCAGCTCGCGCGCTCGATCCTGGGCGAGCGACTCGTCGATCAGGTTCGCCTGGCCGGTGACGACGACGTCGGCCGGCCGATCTTTTCTCTCGACGAACACCGCGTGCCCGAGGCGCAGCGCCTCGGCGATCGCCTGGTCGTAGCGATTCTTGTCGTCCGCGAGCTCGCGGATCACGCGCTCGCGGATCTCGTCGAGCGTCATGCCGGCGAGCATCTGGTTCAGGTAGTTGTGGATCCGCTCGAGCCGCGACGGATCGACCTCGTCGACGATCAACCGGTTCTCGATCTGGCCGTCGGAGGTGACGAGGATCGCGATCAGCTTGCCGTCGCGCAGCGGCACGAACTCGACCTGGCCGAGCCGCTGGGCATCGGGATCGGGCGCGATGATCACCGCCGCGTGCTGTGTCAGATCGGCGAGCAAACGCGACGCGCGATGCACGACCTCCTCGCGCGTCGGCGCGGTGACGCGCTGCCGGATCTCTTCCTTCTCGGCGCCCGACAGCCCGCGCACCTTGAGCAGCGAATCGATGAAGAACCGCAGGCCGGTCGCGGTGGGCACGCGGCCCGCCGACGAGTGACGCTGCTCGAGCAGCCCCATCTCCTCGAGATCCGCCATCACGTTGCGCACGGTCGCCGGCGACAGTCCGAGATCGTGACGCCGCGTGACCGTCCGCGATCCCACCGCCGCCTCGCCGTGCAGGTACTCGGTGACGACGGCATGCAAGATCTTCTGCGCGCGTCTGGATAGGGAGCTCATGGATGGCGTCGGTCTGCGAGCTTACTACGCGAAGCCCAGGTCACTTCCAGCTTTGCACGATACGCGCCGCGATCCGATCTGCGAAGAGAAAGCCCCGCAGAGTCGGGCAGATCCGGTCGCTGTCGACGATCGCGAGCCCTTCGGAGACCAGCCAGTCGGCGACGCCGGCCGCCGGTGCGAGCGCCGCGGTCTC
Organism: Pseudomonadota bacterium; assembly: GCA_023430775.1. Classification (GTDB taxonomy): domain Bacteria; phylum Myxococcota_A; class Polyangia; order Haliangiales; family Haliangiaceae; genus JABFXX01. Next base: position 13,398 of record JAEYYY010000061.1, on the reverse strand, counting down.
GACACCGTCGCTGGTGCGCATCGCGAGCCACGCGCGATCGATCGCCATCTCGCGCGCGTCGATCGCGGTGCGCTCGGCCGGCGTGCCCGGCGCGGCGAGATAGTCCGCCGCGCGGCGCGGGTTGGTCTGCCGCACGCCACTGCCATCATCGCCGACGGCGAGCGAGGCCGCGCCGACGCCGAGCCCGAGGTACGGCGCGCCCTTCCAGTACAAGGCGTTGTGGACCGCACGATGCCCGGGTCGCGCGTACGAGCTGATCTCGTAGTGCTCGTAACCATCGCGACTCAACCGTTCGTGCATCTGCGTGTACAGCTCGAGGAGCGTGTCGTCGGGCAGCGGCACGAGCCGGCCATCGCGCACGCGCTGCCCGAACGCGGTGCGCTCCTCGATCGTCAGCTCGTAGATCGACAGATGTGGCGGTCTGGTATCGAGCTGTGCGCCGTCCGTGCCGGGCACGCCGAGGATGAAGTCCGCCGACACCTCGAAGCCGGCGGCGAGCGCGCGATCGATCGCGGCGCGGCCATCGCCGAACCGGTGGTCGCGACCGAGCGTGACCAGCGCGCCGGCATCGAACGACTGCACGCCGATCGAGATCCGGGTGATGCCCGCGGCGCGCCACGCCTCGAGCAGCTCCGTCGTGCAATCGGTCGGGTTCGCCTCGATCGTGATCTCGACCGGTGCTCCGAAGCGGTCGCGGATCGCCGCGATCGCCCGGGAGATGCAGTCGGGACGCCACAGCGACGGCGTGCCACCGCCGAGATAGATCGAGCGCAGCTCGCCCCGGTAATCCGCCGCCCGCGCCTCGAGCTCGCCGGCGACTGCCTCGAGATAGACGTCGTGCGGCGGCTCGCCGACCTCGACCGCGAAGTCGCAGTACGGGCACCGCTTGCGGCACCACGGAAAGTGGAGGTAGACGCCTAGTGGAATGCAGCCAATCTACCTCGACAACGCCGCATCGACCCGCGTCGGCCCTGACGTGCTCGCCCTGATGACGGAGGTCATGCGGACGGCGTGGGGAAATCCGAGTGCCGCGCACCCGCAGGGCGCCGCCGCGCGCGGCTACATCGACCAAGCGCGTACGCGCCTGCTCGCCGCGCTCGGGGATCGCACCGGCATCGGCGACATCATCTGGACGTCGGGCTGCACCGAGGCCGATGCGCTCGCGGTGCTCGGCGTCGGGCGCGCGAAGGCCGGCTCGATCGTGCTGTCGACGATCGAGCACCCCGCGGTGTCGGCCGCCGCGATGAACCTGATGCTCGACGGCAAGCTGGTGACCCACGTGGCGCCCGACGCCACCGGCGTGCTCGTCCCCGAGCGCGTCGCGGAGGAGTCCAAGGGCGCGGCGATCGTCTCGATCGTGATGGTCCAGAACGAGATCGGTGTGGTGCAGCCGATCGCGGCCATCGTCGCGGCGGTTCGCGAGGTCGCGCCTGCCGCGCACATTCACGTCGATGCCGCGCAGGCGTTCGGCAAGGTGCCGCTCGACGTGTCGGCGCTCGGCGTCGATTCGCTCGCGCTCGCCGGTCACAAGTTTCATGGTCCCAAGGGCGTCGGCGCGCTGTGGCTCGAGAAGGGCGCGTTGCTGAGGCCGCTGTGGGTCGGCGGCGGCCAGCAAGGTGGTTTGCGCGGCGGTACCCAGGATGCGCCCGGTGCCGCCGGCCTCGGGCTCGCCGCCGAGCTCGCGGTCGCCCAGCTCTCGCAGGCGCGCGCTCGCTGGCTCGAATTCGCGCAGCTCGTGCTCGATCGACTCGCCGCTCGCGGCGTCGCGGTTCGCCAGCTGATCCCCGATCAACGGCGGTCGCCCCACATCCTCGCGCTCGGCTTCCAGGGCGTGCCGGCGACCGCGCTGCGCACCGTGCTGTCGAGTCGCGGCGTCTACCTGTCGACCGGCTCGTCGTGCGCGGAGCGCGACAGCAAGCCGAGTGCGGTGCTCGAAGCGATCGGCCTGCCGGCAGATACCGGGATGGGCCGGCTGTCGTTCGGTCTCGAGACCACGGTCGACGAGATCAAGACCGCGACCGAGCTGATCGCCGACGTCGCGCTCGAGCTTCGCAAGAGCTAGTCGGGCTTCGCGAACACGAAGCCGAAATCACCACCCGAGTTCGGGCGGAACTTCCAGCCGGCGACCATGCGCTGGATGCAGCTCGCCAGCGTGGCCGAGCGCTTCTCCGACAGATCGACGCTGTTCGCGTTGACCGAGCCATCCGGGTTGACGTGGAACGCGACACGGATCTTCTTGACGTCGGCGAGGATGATGTCGTCGGCGCCCTTGCTCGCACGGCGGAAGCAGATCGTGGTGGTGCTCGATGTCGAGCGCGCCATCGCCTCGATCTCGTCGCTCTTGAGCGAGTTGCCGGCGGGCGGATCGGGCTTCGGCGGATTCGGGTTCGTCTGCGGCTTCGGCGGTGGCTTCACCGGCTTCGGGATGAACGGGTTCTGGGGCTCCTCGGCCGAGCCGGGACCGACGACATCGCCGGGGCGACGCGCGATCGGGTTGTCGGGGCGCTCGGGGTTGTATTCGAACTGACCGCCGAGCCCGGTGACGTCCTCGGGCGTGTTGAGCTTGAGGACGAGGATGACGGCGGCAGCGCCGAGCAGCAGCGCGGCACCGACGAGCAACAACACCAGGCCGCGCTTGCTGTGCGCCTGCACTGGCTCGGCCGCCGGATCGACGGCCATCGGCGGATTGGCGCCAGGCAGCGAGTCGACGGCGTCCATCAGCGGTAGGGCGCCGGTGCCGTTGATCCTCGGCGTCGAACCGGTGACGCGACCGACCGGACCGGTGATCTTGGCGACGGCGCCGGTGCGCTTCGCGGTGGCCGATGTGGTGGTGGCCCGAGGGCGCGCGAGGTCGGCGAGCTTGACCACGCGCGACACCTCGCCGATCTCCATGTCGTCATCGCCTTCGACCGAGGTGGGATCGGGCGGCTTGGGCGCCGGCACGTCCTGATCGGCGCGCAGCGTGGGAGCCTCGTTGGCGGCCATCGAGGCGAGCGACAGCATCGGCTGGGCGGCCTTCTGCTCCTTGCTCTTGCTCTCGCGCCGTTCCTTGGCGAGCGCGTCGAGGAAGGCGTCGTTTGGCGCCGCCGTGGTGTCGGGCGTGACCGACTTCAGATGCGGTGCGGGCTTGGTCTGCGCGGCCGCCGCGGCGACGGCCACCGGATCCGCGGTGGTCGGTTGCTCGTCGGTGAAAGGTGGCGACTCGGCCTGGGTCGCGTTGACGTCGCTCGGATCGAAGGCCGGCCTGGCGGCGCCAAAGCCGGCGGAGCGCAGACCGCCACCGCGCCCCGGCTCCGAGCCCGCAGGGCGAGCGATCGTCGCCGGCACCACCGGGCGCGAGCCGCCGTTGAGCGGCTTCGCGGGCGAGGGAACCGGCGTCGCCACGTTGCGTGCCTCGACGCGCAGCGCGCCGACGGCGGCAGCACCGCCGCCGACCGAGGACGCCGATGCCGAGACCGGCGCACTCTTCTCGAGCGACGCCATGGTGGCGGCGAACAGCGGCTTCGGGGTGTGCTCTTCCTCGGGGATGCGCGTGGCGATCGCGCGCGCCGGACCGGTGCCGGTGATGCGCGGAATCGGCGGCGGCATCGCAGCGGCCGGCGTCGGCGGCGGTGCGGGCTTCTTGCGGAGCCCGCGGAAGTGGCTGACCTTGTCGACCGGCAACCAGTCGTCGAAGCCTTCGCTCCAGCAGTGGAGCTCGGCGTCGATCGGCTTGCTGGCGACCCAGCGCTGCGCCTCGGCGAGCGAGAACGGCCCGGCCTGATCCCCGTCGATCGAGACGTACCACTCCTCCTCGAGCGCCGGCGGTGGCTTGGCGAACGCCGCACCGAGCGCACCATTCGGTGACTCGGAGACCACGGGTGCGGCGGTGGTGGTCTTGTTGCGCCGTGCGCCGCTGGCGGGCACTGCATCCGGCTCGGGCATGCCCTCGCGAACGGTGATGACGTTCGCGCAGTTCTTACAGCGGATCTTGAGGATCTTGCCGCGGACGCGTTCGTCGCCGATCGAGTAGCGAGTCTTGCAGCGATCGCACAGGAACTTCACGCGGCTCCCCTGCCCGCCTCACGAGCGGGATGCGGCGCGGTGGTGGTCCCCGGTGAGCGCGACACGAGCGTCAATTGTGCCGGAAAACAGAAGGATGGCAAAGGGGTACACCGTTGTGCATCGGGTATTTACCGTGTCCCCGAACCCGCTGAACGTTCACCCGATCCGGCCGATTGCCGGTCTGGATCGCCCGAATCTGGAACGCCCGCATCGACGGCCTCGGGGGTCGCGGGCTTATGGTGCTTCCGCGCCACCGTGATCGGTGAGATCGCCACCACGTCGCGGATCTCGCCACCGCGCGTGCTGGTGAGGAAGCCTGCGACCTCGATGGTCTCGCCGCGGCCGGCAAACTCCAGATACAGATCGAGGTCCTTGAGCTCGGCCCCGATCCAGCGGGCCTGCTGACTCGACAGCTGATAGAGCGGGGTCGTGTCGACCCGGCGCAGCTGTCCGGTCTCGTGCCGGAACAGCACCATCAGCCAGGTCTTCGAGGTCTGGTCTCCGGAGTCCGAGCGCACGATCGCGATCAACTCGTCGCGGCCGTCGGCTGGATTGCGCAGCGGCACCGCGTACTGGAGGTTCGGGATCACGGTGCGGGCGAGCGGCTTCTCCTGATCCGGCTGGCGGATGATCAGATCGTCGCCGTCGATCTCGATCACCTCGCCGGTCGTCATGCACATGCCGACTCCCTTGTCGGTCGATGGCGGGCGCGCGCAGTCATCCTTCAGCTCTCGCGGCTCGCGAGGCTCGCCGGCGAGCGCGATCGCGGCGACGCGCTTGCGATCGATCACCAGCCGCGCGTTGGTCGCCACGGCCGGGATCAGCAGCCGCGGATCGACGGCGCGATCGACGTCGCCCGGCGCGAGCCCGGCCTTCTTGACCTCCTCGACCGTCGAGCCGACGCGCAGCCCCGAGGACAGCGTGCCGACGTGCGCCGAGATCACGGCAAGGAACGTGATCGTGGTGCTGTTGGTCGCGGGCAGCTCGCTGCCGATCAACAGCCCGCCCTGCTCGGTGCGCGCGAGGCCGCTGTGCAGCACGTTCGGGATCTCGAACCGCAGGTTGAGCGGGCCCGACTGCGAACGATCGAGCAGCGGCGCGACGAGCTTGCGCAGCTTGTAGGGGCCGACGCCCTCCGCCGTGATCGAGTGGGGCGCGAGCAGCTTGACCGCGCCGGTCGGCGGCTCGATCACGCGCCGCTGCGGCGGCGGTTCGGGCTCCTGCGTGCGGCTCTCGGAACCGCACGCCGCCAGACACACCAGAGCCGCGAGCCACTTCACGTAATAACGATATACGCCACCAACCCGGCGACGGCCACGCCGAGGATCCCGACCAGCATCCAGGGCAGACGCTGCGAGGGATCTGGCGCCGGCAACGGGCGGATCGGACTCTCGGCGAGCGGCGGACGATCGGCGGTCGGCCTCGGTGTCGGGCGGGTCGGCGCCGCGGGCGCGGGCTCGGCCTCGGCCGCTTCGGGAGGAATCTCTTCCTCGACCGTCACCGGCCGCTTCGGGATCGCCGGCGCCGGCGTATCGATCGTGGGCGCGTCCTCGTCGACCGATCTGGCGCGCGGCTTCTCCGGCTGCTTGCCACTCACCGGCGCCATCCCCGCAGGCACCACCGGTACGGGCGTGCGCAGCGCGCGCAGCTCCGCGAGCTCCATGCCGAGCGCCGCGGCGACATCGGCCTCGGGCTGATCTTGATCCTCCCACTCCGGCGCCTGCTCGGGACCGGGCGCGCCTTCCGACGGTGCGAAGCCATCGAACACCTGGCTGTCGAAGTCGAGGTCGTCGGTGTCGCCGCGGATCTCCGACTCGGAGACCAGCTCCTGGCGGCGAGGCCCACCCGCGGCCGCGGTGAGCGCATCGAGATAGCGCGCGATCCGCACCGGCCCCGAGTGCATGCGGGCATCGCGGAGGAACGTCTCGAGATCGTCCGCGAGGTCGTAGGCGCTCTGGTAGCGATCCTCGGGGTGCTTCTCGAGCGCGCGCATCACGATGCTCTCCAGCGAGCTTGGAAAGTTGCGGCGCGCGAAGGTCGGCGGTTCGATCTGGGCGTCGATCAGCCGCTGCACGACATCCTTGGCGCCGCCGCGGAACAGTCGTTTGCCGACGGTGATCTCGTAGAGCACGATGCCGAGCGAGAAGATGTCCGACCGGTGATCGACGCGCTTGCGCGCCGCCTGCTCCGGCGACATGTAGCCGAGCTTGCCGGGCAGCACGTCGCCGCGCGCGCTCTTGCCGCGAGAGCTGGCGATGCCGAAATCGATCACCTTGAGGAAGCCATCCTGGGTGACCAGCAGGTTCGATGGCGAGATGTCGAGGTGGACGATGTCGAGCGGCTGATCGGCATCGACGGTGCCTTCCGCGCCGCGCTTCGCATGGAAGTACCCCATGCCCGCGCTCGCCTGGCGCATCAGCTCGACGGCGTGCTCGAGCGGCAGGAACTTGCCGAGCCCGATACCGCGACGGCACAGCTCGTTGAGCTCCTCGCCGATGATGTACTCCATCGCGATGTACGGGATGCCGTCGTGCTCGTCGACGTCGTAGACGTGGACGATGTTGGGGTGGTTGAGGGCCGCGCCGATCCGAGCCTCGTCGAGGAACATCTCGACGACGCGTGGATCGTCGGCGAGCTCGGCGCGCAGCCGCTTGATCACGACGTGCTTCTCGAACCCGGCCATGGCGGCCTGGCGCGCGAGATAGATCTCCGCCATGCCGCCCACTGCGAGCCGGCGCTGCAGCGTGTAGCGACCGCCGAACGATGTCGGTTCGAGATCAGCGGTGCGGTGACGTGTCATGGTTTGCGGCGGTCCCCGCCTCACGGGTCGACGGGGTTGGGAATCGGCACACCGGCAGCGGCATGTGCCGCCAGCGTCGCATCGATCGCGGCGCGAACGCCACCCGATGCAGGCAACGGGGCGATCGGCGGCAGCGCCCGGGGCTGTCCGGTCAGCGCGCCGAGCACGCCGGTCATGCCACCGGCGAGCCCGTCGAGGTCGTAGCCGCCCTCGAGCACCGCGACCAACCGGCCGCGGCACTGGCGTTCGGCGATCGTGCGCAGCCGGTGCGCCATCGCCGCGAAGCCGGCGTGGCTGACGCGCATGCCGGCGAGTGGATCGTGCTCGAAGGCATCGAACCCCGCCGAGATCAGGATCAGCTCGGGTGCAAACCGGGTCAGCGACGGCACGAACACGTGATCGAACACCGCCGCGTAATCGGCATCGCCTGCCCCGCTCGGCAGCCCGACGTTCACCGTCGCACCGATCGCCTGCGCGCCACCGATCTCCGACGGGGCGCCGGTGCCCGGGTAGTACGGGAACTGGTGCACCGACAGATAGAGCACGCTCGGGTCATCCCAGAAGATGTCCTGGGTGCCGTTGCCGTGGTGGACGTCCCAGTCGAGGATCGCGACGCGCGCTGCACCGGCGGCACGGGCGGCGGCCGCCGCCGCGGCGACGTTATTGAACAGGCAGAAGCCCATCGCGCGATCGCGCGTGGCGTGGTGACCGGGCGGCCGCACCACCGCGAGCCCCTGGCTATACGCACCGTGCAAGACGTCGGTCGCGAGCTGACACGTCGAGCCGGCCGCCATCCGTGCCGCGTCCCACGTGCCCGGCGAGAAGTAGGTGTCGGGATCGAGCCAGCCGGCCTGTCCGGGCACCACCTTCGCCATGTCGTCGATGAAGCCCGGCGCGTGGACGCGCGCGAGCTCCTCGTCGGTGACCAGCCGCGGCGCCAGCTTGGTGCCGCGATCGGCGATGCCGGCGGAGATCAGCGCATCGCGGATCGCCTCGGCGCGCGCGGGGCGCTCGGGGTGGCCCGAGGGCGCGCGATGATTCACGAACACTTCGTCGAGGACGTAGCCGAGCTTGCTGGTCATCGACTATTCGCGCTCGGCCCGTGCCGGGCGGCCGAGCAGCGGGATGACCGCATCGCGCACGGGCACTCCCTGGTGAATGATCGCGTACATGGTGTCGATGATCGGCGAGTCGATGCCGAGCTTCTTGGTCAGCTCGTACGCGACCTTGGTGGTCTTGACGCCCTCGGCCACCTGCTTCATCTCGGCGAGGATGTCGGCCATCTTCTTCCCCTGGCCGAGCGCGAGCCCGACGCGACGGTTGCGCGAGGCGTCGCCCGAGCACGTCAGCACCAGGTCGCCCATGCCGGAGAGGCCGGCGAACGTCAGCGCGTGGGCGCCCATCGCCACGCCGATCCGCGTGATCTCGGCGAGGCCGCGCGTGATCAACATGACGCGGGTGTTCGAGCCAAAGCCCATGCCGTCGGAGATGCCGGCGCCGATCGCGATCACGTTCTTGAGCGCGCCACCGACGAGCACGCCGAGCACGTCGTCGGTGGTGTAGATGCGGAAGTTGAGCGAGCCGAGCGTGGCCTGCGCGAGCGTGGTGGTCTCGGCGTCGCGCCCGGCGAGCACGATCGCCGCCGGATGCCCCGCCGCGATCTCGGTGGCGAACGTCGGGCCCGAGAGGAACGTGGCCCGATTCGCGATCCGCGGTGGCAACACGTCGCGGTAGACGGCGTCGATCGTCTTCAGCGTGCCGTCCTCGAGCCCCTTGCTCGCGTTGATCACGATCGCATCGGGATCCATGACGTTCGCGATCCTGGAGAACAGGTCGCGCGCGCCATGCGATGGGGTCACGCCGACGATGAACTGCTTGCCGCGCACGGCCTCCTCGAGGTCGTTCCCGGCGTGCACCGTATCGGGCAGCTTGTAGCCCGGCAGGTACTGGTTGTTGTAGCGGCTGGACTCGAGCTCGCGCGCCTGATCGGCGTTGCGGCAATACAGCTTCACGCGATGGCCCGCGGCACCAAAGCACATCGCCAGGCACGTGCCGTAGCTGCCGGCACCGATCACCGCGATGTCGGTCGTCGTCATTGGGGCGAACCTATCACGTCTCGCAGGTGCTACGACCTTGGCGTGAAGCGTCGCTGGCTCGTCCGGACCGGCCTTGGCGCCGTCGCCGGCCTGGTGCTCGCCGCGATCACCATGTTCGCGACCAATGCCTGTATCAAGGCGCGCGCCGAGGGCTACGTGTTCGACTCCCTCGCCCAGCTACCGACAAGGTCGCACGCGATCGTCCTCGGCGCGCGCGTCTACAACGGCCGGCCCTCGCAGGCGCTGCTCGATCGGATCGATTGCGGCTACGACCTGTTCGCAGCCGGCCGCGTGCAGACGATCTTCGTGTCGGGCGACGGCGAGCAGGACGAGCTGATGGCGAACACGCTGATCGAGCGCGGCGTGCCCGCCGATCGGATCGTCCGCGACGGCGCCGGCCACCGCACGCGCGCGACGATGGAGAACGCCGCCGCGCTCGGCATCACCGAGGCGATCGTCTGCACGCAGGGCTATCACCAGGCGCGCTCGATCGCGTGGGCGCGTCACGAGGGCATCGATGCCGTCGGCTGGGCGAGCGATCGCAGGCCGTACTCGACGCGGCCGAAGGACGACGTCCGCGAGATGCTGGCGCGCACGCTCGCCGCGTTCGAGATGCTCGTCGATTAGTCGAACAGCGCCGCCAGCTGCTCGGGACGCAACTCGGCCGCGAGCTCCTTGCGGAGTGCGGCCAGGCCAGCGGCGAGCCACGCGCGCGCGATGCCGCGCTGCTCGAGAAAGTCACCGGTCCACGTCACGTGGGCGCGGAACTGCGCCGGGTTGTCGAGCGCGATCGCGTCGGCGAGATAGGACAGCAAGGTCGACAGCTGGTCGGCGCACTGCTCCACCGGCCAGTCGGGCGCGGCCAGCGCGCTCGCGACGCGCTCGCGGATCTCGGGCGTCAGATCCTGCACGCGCTGCGCGGGACCGAGCGGATAGCGAAGCGCGTCGCGCGCCGCGGAGAGCAGCGTCATCGCCTCGTCGCGCTCCGGCGGCCCACCGCCTCGCCCGATCTCGCTCGCCAGCAGCGCGAAGTTGTCGTCGAGGTGGCGCGTGCACATGCCGTGCGACGCCAGCAGCGTGCGCAGCCAGCGCGCGTACTCGACCATCACGTTGCGGTCGTCGGCCGCGAGCGCCGACACCAGGTACTTGATGTGGAACAGCCCGTCCTGCCGGCCGTGGCGATCGGCGCGGTCGCCGAACCGCGCGTGCCAGAACGGATCGCGATACATCTCGGCGAGCACGCGATCGGTGAGCTCGTTCGCCGCTCCTTCGAGATACGCGATCAACGCGGCGTGCTTCATGCCGCCACTCCGGTCAGCCGGCGCGCGACGGCGACCAGCTCCTCGGGCTTCTTGCCCGCGGTGTGGACGCCGAGCTCGGCGGCGAGCCTGGTCGCCCAGGTCAGCGCGTGCCCACCGACGACGATCGGCGCCTGCGTGAAGCCGCGCAGCCGGGTCACGGCATCCTGCAGCGCGGTGACGTTGAAGCTCATGGTCACCGATAATCCGATCAGGTCCGGCTTCTCGGCTTGCACCATCATGATCAGATGCTCGGTCGGCACGTTCGCTCCGAGGTGTCTCACCGTGAAGCCGGCGAGCTCGAGCACGTCGGACACCAGGCGCGCGGGCAGCTCGTGGAGCTCGCCCTCGACGCACGCGATCAGCACCTTCTTCCCGATCGGCGGTGACGCTTGCGAGCGCTCGAACAGCGCGGCGAGCGAGAGCTGCGAGATCGCGGTCGCCATGTGCTCCTGCGCGATCGACACCCGGTTCTGCTGCCACATCCGCCCGATCTCGTCCTGGGCCGCCGCGATCACGTGCTCGAGCACCTCGAGGATCGAGGCCGTGCGCAGCCCCTCCTCGACGACGACGCGCACGGCTTCGCGGCGATCGCCGGCGAGCTGCGCGCGCAGGTAGCTGGTCTTGAGCGTCTCGAGCGCGAGGCTCACGAGGCCTCCGCGAGCGGTGCACGGTCCTCGAACGTCGCGAGCCACGCGATCAGGCGCTCGAAGGTCTCGCACGCGGCCGCGATCGCCTCGGCATGATCGTCCGGTGCGATCGTCTCGGCGACCACGGCGAACGCGCGCCACATCGCCCCGGTGGCCGCGCCGTAGCCCTCGAGGAACCTGGTCGCCGTGCCCTTCACGCCCGCGATCGCCGGCGGCAACTTCGCGAGGATGAAGCGACCACCGAGCGTCGACCCCTCGGTGACGTAGCCGGCGCCGACGGCGCGCGGCAGCGTCGCGATGTCGGGGAGGCGATCGCACGCCGCGATCTCGTGGACGGCGAGCGCGCGCAGGTCGTGCTCGAGCCACGGCGTCTTGCGGCGCGTCGCGGTCGCGAACCCGGACGCGTCGAGCTCGCGATTGCGAGCCAGGCACGCCTCGAGCGGCGCGTGGAAGCCGTGCATGGCGAGCAGGTAGCGGCGGTAGGCGGCGAGCGTCGCGCCGCGATCGAGGATCCGGACGTAGCGCTCTGCCTCGCGATGCAGCTCTGCCGTCGCATCCTTGAAGCGGCCGAGGAGCGGCGACAGCGCCATCCCGCGATCCTGGCGCGGACCATGGCCTGCGTGAAGAGCCACGCGCCGGTTCTGGACCGAGCGCGCCGGGACGGGCGGACGCGCACGCCTACGCCGGCGTCGCGGACATCGCCTCGGTGGCGAGCACCACGCGATTGCGACCCGATCGCTTCGCCGCGTAGAGCGCGGTGTCGGCGGCACGCACCAGCGCCTCGGCATCGCTGCCGTCGTCGGGAAACGTCGCCACCCCGATCGACACCGACAGCGTGCCGGCCCTGGGCGCAGCATCCGAGAAGTCGTGCGCGTTGACGCGCTCGCGCACCCGCTCGGCAACCTTGGCGGCGGTGAACTTCGCGGTGTCGACGAGGATCACCGCGAACTCTTCACCGCCGTAGCGCGCGACGACGTCGTTGGCGCGCCGGGTATCGGCGAGCACGCGGGCGAGCTGGCGCAGCACCTCGTCGCCGGCCGGGTGGCCGTAGGTGTCGTTGAACTGCTTGAAGTGATCGACATCGAGCATCAGCAGCGACAGCGGCAACCCGCTGCGCTGGCTGCGCTCGACCTCGAGCGTCAGCCGCTCGTGGAAGTGGCGGTGGTTGTAGAGGCCGGTGAGCCCGTCGGTGACCGCGAGCTGGGCGAGCCGAGCGTTGGCTTCGGCGAGCTCGTGCGTGCGCTCGTGGATCTTCGCCTCGAGCTCGCGGTTCATCTCGAGCAGCGCCTGGTTCTTCGCCGACAGCGACGCGATCAGCTGCTGGTTCTCGTACGACAGCCGGTACTGGCGCAGCAGCGACTCGACGGACAGCAGCAGCGCGGTCTCGTCCCACGGCTTGGCGATGTACTGGTTCAGGTGCGCGCGATTGATCGCGTCGATCACGGCATCGAGACCGGCCTGACCGGTGAGCAGGATCTTGGTGGTGCCCGGCAGCCGGCGATCGACGATCTCGAGCAGCTCGACGCCCTTCATCCCCGGCATGATCTGATCGGCGATGACGAGCGCGATCGCCTCGCCTTCGCGCGTCAGCTCGTCGAACAACGCGACCGCTTCATCACCCGATCGCGCCGTCGCGATCTGGCACTCGTGCCCGAACCGCGCACCGAGCTGGGCGCGCAGCACGCGCAGCACGCCCTCCTCGTCGTCGACGCAGACGATCACCTCGCGCTGCTGGCTCACGCGCGGCCCTCCCGACGCGCGCTGCTCGCGTCTTCGATCGGGAGCCGGACCTCGAACATGGTGCGACCGGGGCGCGACTCGCAGCGGATCTCGCCGCCGTGCTTGTCGACGATCTTGCGCGCGATGCCGAGCCCGAGCCCGGTGCCTTCACCCTTCGGCTTGGTGGTGACGAACGGCTCGAAGATGCGCGGCAACAGCTCGGCCGGCACGCCGGGGCCGTCGTCGACGACGCGCACCACCGCGTGAACACCCTCGAGCGCGGTCTCGATCTGCAGCGTGCCCTTGCCATTCATCGCCTGCAGCGCGTTGGAGATCAGATTGGTCCACACCTGATTGAGCTCGTCGACGTACACCGGCACGCGGGGGAGGTTGCCCCAGTGGCGTTCGACGACGATATCACGCAGCGCGTGGTGCATCAGGGCGAGCGTGGTCTCGAGGCCCTCGTGCAGATCGGCCTCGACGCGCGTCGCTTGCTGATCGAGGTGGGAGTAGCTCTTGAGCGCACCGACGATGCGCTGGATCTGGCCGACCGCGTGTCGCACCGTCGACGCCGTGCGGTGGAGATAGACGTGATCGGTGAGTGCGAGTACCGCCTCACGCGCGAGCCCGGGAGTCGATGCGCCGTCGCCGAGCGCCTTCACCAGCGACTCGGCATCGACCATCGTGCCGCCCAGATCGGCGAGGTCGGCGGCGACCAGCTGCGCGTCGGGGATCCTGGACGCTTCGAGCAGCCCGGCGATCTCGCGCGCCGTCTTGCGCGAGGTCAGGCT
>JAEYYY010000120.1 GCA_023430775.1 Pseudomonadota bacterium | reverse complement strand
CGCCGGCACGGTGGCCGTCGTCGAGCGCGAGCACCTGTGGTGGTGGAGCGCGCGCTCGGAGCGGTCACCGCTCGGCAAGCCGGGCGCCACCACCGCGCTCGCCCTCGGTGCGGTGGCGCGGGCGACGCGCGATCCGCGCGAGGCCGGGTGGAACCCGCGCACCCTCGCGACGCCGCTGGTGTTCGGCGGCGACGACGGCGCGGTGTGGCTCGCGCAGCGCGGCGGCGAGCAGCGCGATGCCGTGCGGCTCGGCGCTCACATGGCGGCGATCCGCGCGGTCGCGGTGTCGCCGGACGCTTCGTTCGCCGTCACCACCGGTGACGATCGCGCGGTCCGCCGGTGGTCGCTCACCGAGAAGGCGGCGCCCGTGCTGCTCGGCGTGCACCACGGGCCGGGGCTCGCGATCGCGATCTCGCCCGACGGTGAGGTCGTCGCGTCCGGCGGCGTCGATCGGTTGATCCAGATCTGGCGCGGCGGAGCAGCCGATCGCGTGCTCGGACGCCACCGCGGCGCGATTCGCGATCTCGCGTTCTCGCCGGACGGCTACGAGCTGGTGTCGATCGCCGACGATCGCGAGGCGATCGTGTGGTCGCTGGTCGGTCGACCCGAGCGCCGCTTGCTCCACACCTCCGCGGTGACCGCGGTGGCCTGGCTCGCCGACGGCACGCTCGTCACCGGCACCCGCGATGGCGAGGTCACGTGGTGGGCCAGGGGCGCATCGCAGGGCCGCGTGCTGGCGACCCACGCGGGCGCGGTGCGCGCGATCGCGACCGCCGGCGAGCGCGTCGCGTCGGCCGGCGACGATGGTCGGGTCGGCCTCGGCACGACGAGCGGCATCGAGCGTCACGCCGGCCACACCGACCTCGTGCGCGGCCTGGCGTTCGCCGCCGACGGCCGCAGCCTCGCCTCCGCCAGCGAGGATGGCAGCGTCAGGCTGTGGGATCCGGCGACCGGCGAGAGTCGCGCGATCGTGCTCGGTGGCTGGGTCGCGGAGGTCGCGATCGCGAGCGATGGCTCGGTGATCGCGGCCGGTGCGAGCGGCGTGTGGTCGATCGCCGACGAGCTGCCGCACGATCGCGAGGCGCTGCAGCGCGCGATCGCCGCATGGCTCGAGGCCGCGCGATGACCGAGACGCGTAGCGGGAGCCTCGCGCATGCGTGCGAGCATCCGAGGCCGATCCCGGCGCTGTTCGTGGTGAGCGAGGACGCGCGATGACGGACACGGGCAGCACCGAGACCAACCTCGGGCACGGCCGCGAGCCGGCGCGCTCGGTGCCGTATCTGTTCGTGGTGCTCGAGGGCGGCCGGCCACTCGCCGGTGGCGCGCGGCTGTCGCTCGACGGGCTGACCGAGGTCGCGATCGGTCGCGGCGAGCGAAGGAGCGTCGACCTCGACGGAGACAGGGCGTCGCTGTCGCTTCCGGATCGCCGGCTGTCGAGCGCGCACGCGACGATCGTGCGCGGCGAGCGCGGCTGGGAGCTGGTCGATGCCGGGTCGAAGAACGGCTGCCGCGTCGACGGCGAGCCGGCGACGCGAGCTGCGCTGCGCGACGGCAGCTGGATCGAGCTCGGGCAGACCGTGCTGCGGTTCCGTGCGGCACTGCCGGCGGGCAGCGCGTGGCTCGATGCGGAGACCGCGCCGCCGGTGCTCGATCTGGTCACGCTGGTGCCGAGCCTCGGCGAGCAGCTCGCCGAGCTCGCGAAGCTCGCGGCGAGCAACGTGTCGATCGTGATCACCGGCGAGACCGGCGTCGGCAAGGAGCTGCTGGCGCGCGCGATCCACGCGGCATCCGGCAGGCCAGGGCCGTTCGTCGCGGTCAACTGCGCGGCGCTCTCCGAGGGCCTGCTCGAGAGCCAGCTGTTCGGCCACAAGAAGGGCGCGTTCTCCGGCGCCGTCACCGATCACGACGGCTTCATCCGCGCGGCGCATGGCGGCACGCTGTTGCTCGACGAGATCGGCGATCTGCCGCCGCTCGCGCAGGCGGCGCTGCTGCGCGTCGTCCAGGAGCGCGAGGTGGTGCCGGTCGGCGAGACGCGCGGCGTCGCCGTCGACGTCCGCTTCGTCGCCGCCACGCTGCACGATCTCGCCGGCACGCTGCGCGACGATCTGTACGCGCGGCTCGCCGGCTACGTGGTCAAGCTGCCCGCGCTGTCGGCGAGGCGCGAGGATCTCGGGACGATCGTCGCGCGCGCGATCCGGACCCATGCCGGGACTCGTGTCGATCAGGTGCGCATCGCAGCCGACGCGGCGATCCGGATCGCGACGGCGCCGTGGCAGCACAACGCGCGCGAGCTCGACAAGGCGATCGAGGTCGCGCTCGCACTTGCCGGCGACGAACCGGTGCTCTCGCTCGCGCAGCTGCCGGCACCGGAGCTCGAGGCGGCCGGCGACGATGCGCTTCGCGTGCGCCTCGAGGCGCTGCTCGCCGAGCACGGGGGCAACGTCACGCAGATCGCGCGCGAGATGGGCAAGGCGCGCATGCAGATCCAGCGCTGGCTGAAGCGCTTCGGCCTCGACCCGGCGACGTATCGCTAGGGCGACATCGGCGTGTATGGTCCGCCGGTGAACAAAGCACTGGCGCTGCTCCTCGTGATCGCTGCCTGTGGCGGCAAGGCCTCGACCGAGCCGGCGCACCCGAAGCCGGATCCGCAGCCCGCTGCCGGCGCCGAGTGGTGGTGCCTGTCCTTCAACAGGGACATGAACGGCATCTGCCTCGCCGGCAAGCCCGCGTGCGACGCGATGCTCGCCAGGCTCCATCAGTCGGCGACGGACCCGGACGAGAAGCTCGGCGACTGCTCGCGGGTCGCGCATCCCGTCTGCCTCGACAAGACGGCGAGCGGCAAGACCGAACAGGTCTGCCACCCGACGTTCGCGACCTGTCGCTCGCACGCCGAGCACTTCAAGAACGACGGCGCGACGGTGACCGAGTGCCGGTCGACCGATCCGCAGGCCGCCGCGGAGCCGCGGTGGTGGTGCGTGGCCTACGAGCCGGCGGGCGTCGGCTCGTGCTCGCGCTCCCAGAAGGACTGCGAGGACAGCCGCGACTTCCTGCGCGGCAAGTTGCCGGGCGAGAAGATCGAGTGCGCCGCGCAGCAGACGGCCGAGTGCTTCGAGTTCGAGGGCACGACCGGCGGCAAGCGCAGCCTCTGCCACCCGAACACCGCGCTCTGCAAGGGCACGATCGCGACCATGGCCGAGGACGGCAAGCAGGCCGTCAGCGAGTGCCACACCGTCGAGTAGCGGTGCAACAGGTGCAACAGGTGCAACAGGCCGCGACGGTCGCACCCGCGATCGCAGCGGGTCCAAGTCCGCGGGTACGATGACGGGCGCGCGTTGCCGGGCCGGCACCGCGGCTGCACATGACCCGATCCATGCGAGCAGGAGCTGTCGCCGCGATCGCCGCGGTCGTCGCGGTGGTGGTCGTCCTCGTCGTCCGCCGCGGTGGCGGTGACGACGCGGAACAGATCGAGATCACGCAACGCACGACGACGATCGGCTCGCCGGTGGCCCGCGAGGTCGAGACCGTGCACGCCGGCGTGCAGTCGGATGACGATCCGCCGGGCAACCTTCGCCTCGAGGGCCAGGTGATCGATCTCGAGGACGAGCCGATCGGCGGCGCCACCGTGGTGGTCGACTCGAATCCGCCGCGCGAGGTCAAGACCGAGGCCGATGGCGCGTTCGCGTTCGACGGCCTGACCCCGCGGACGTACCGGATCGCCGCGCGCGCGGGCGATGCGACGGCCGGTCCGGTGTCGATCCGGCTGGCGCAGCGCACCGAGCCGGTGATCCTGCGCGTGCGCAAGACCGGCGCGATCGCGGTCGAGGTCCGCGACGAGCAGGGCAAGCCGCTGCAGGGCGCGCTGGTCGAGCTGCGCGATCTGGTGTCGATCACGCAGGTCACCGATGTCGATGGCAAGGCGATCCTGAAGGGCATCAACGGCGGCTGGCACGTGCTCAAGGCGACCGCCGAGGGCCACGCGTCGGAGTTCAAGGAGATCGCGACCGTCGCCGACGGCGAGACCACGGTCGAGTTCACGCTGCGCGGCGGCGCCTCGATCGCCGGTACCGTCGTCGACGGCGCAGGCGCACCGATCGAAGGTGCGCGCGTGCTGCCCGAGCACCTCGGCCACTGGGACGACTACTACGACGCGCGCTACGACGCCGTGCTGACGGATGCGAAGGGCAGGTGGCGGCTGACCGGGTTGCCGCGCGAGACCACGCGGATCCGCGCCTATCACGCCGAGTTCGCGCCCAACGCCAGCGCGCCCATCGTGCTGACCGAAGGTGGCGATCGCACCGGCATCACGATCGTCCTCGAGCGCGGCGGCAAGCTGATCGGCCGCGTCATCGACGCGCAGGGGGCCGGCGTCGCCGGAGCCGAGGTGCGGGTGTCGGCGGACACCGTGCTGAGCGGTCAGGTGCGGCGCGTGGCCGCCAATGCCAGCGGCGAGTTCGAGATGGGCGGCTTGCCGCGCCGGCGGATGTACGTGATGGCGGCGACCGACGACGCGACCTCGAAGACGCTGTCGATCGATCTCGCGGCCGCGATCAAGCCGCTCGAGATCGTCCTCGATCGCGCCGGCATGATCGAAGGCGTCGTGGTGACCGCCTCGGGCGCGCCGGTGCCGGAGGCGCGCGTCGTGGTCGACCGCACGCGGACGGAGAACGATACCGATCAGGTGGAGTCGCGGTTTCGCGGCGTCGAGTCGGCGATCGCCGGGATGGACGGCCGGTTCCGGATCGCGCCGCTCGAGCCCGGCGTGTATCTGGCGCGCGCGATCCGCCCCGGCTCGTCGAGCGATCTCCTCGGCATGCGTCTCGGCGTCGAGGTCGAGACCGGCAAGCAAGCGAAGATCGTCGTCGACGAGCTGTCGACCATCATCGGCAAGCTGGTGTTCAGCGATGGCTCGCCGGTCGAGAGCTTCGCCGTCCGCCTCGGCACCGCGCCGCTGCGTCGCTTCACGTCGACGGATGGCAGCTTCAGGATCGAGGACGTTCCCGAGGGCAAGCAGTTCGTCGAGCTCACGGGCCCGTCGATCGTCACCCACCCGCTGGTCGACGTCGTCGTCGAGCCGAACAAGACCACCGACCTCGGCACCATCACCGTGTCGGCCGGC
>JAEYYY010000885.1 GCA_023430775.1 Pseudomonadota bacterium | reverse complement strand
GTCAGAGGGTGGTGTCGTGAGTTACGAGAGCTTCGAGACGATCAAGGTTTCGATCGACGGCGCGATCGCGACGCTGACCATCAACCGCGAGGCCGCCCTCAACGCGCTGTCGTCGACGGTGATCTCGGAGATGACGGCCGCGGTCGGCGAGCTGGAGCTGTCCGGAGAGGTCCGGGTGGTGATCGTCACCGGTGCGGGCGACAAGGCGTTCGTCGCCGGCGCCGACATCAGCGAGATGGTCGAGATGTCGCCGCGCCAGGCCCAGGCGTTCGCCGAGATGGGCGGCGTGCTCGGCAACGCGATCGAGACCTCCGAGAAGCCGTACATCGCGGCGGTCAACGGCTTCGCGCTCGGTGGCGGCTGCGAGCTCGCGCTCGCGTGCGACTTCATCCACGCCAGCGAGAACGCGAAGCTCGGGCAACCCGAGGTCAAGCTCGGCGTGATTCCGGGCTTCGGCGGCACCCAGCGGCTCGCGCGGCGCGTCGGCGTCGCGAAGGCCAAGGAGCTGTGCATGACCGGCGATCAGATCGGCGCGGCCGAGGCACTGCGGATCGGCCTGGTCGATGCGGTGTGGCCGCACGCCGAGCTGTTGACCAAGGTCAAGGAGCTCGCCTCGCGGATCGCCGCGAACGGCCCGCTCGCCGTCGCCGAGTGCAAGCGGCTCATCCACCAGGGCCAGTCCACCACGCTCGAGCACGCGCTGGCCCTCGAGCAGCGCAGCTTCGGCCTGCTGTTCGCGTCCGCCGACCAGCGCGAAGGTATGTCGGCATTTCTGGCCAAGCCGAAGCGCAAGGCCGAGTTCAAAGGCCAGTAGCCATGCAGTTCCAGCTCACCGAAGAGCAGCAAGCCGTTCACAAGACCGCGCGCGAGTTCGCCACCAACGAGGTGTTGCCCAAGGCAGCCGAGATCGATCGCGAGCATCGCCACCCGGCGGAGCTGGTGAAGCGGATGGCCGAGCTCGGCTTCCTCGGCATCGCCGTCCCCGAGCAATGGGGCGGCTCGGGCTTCGATCACGTGTCGTACGCGCTGGCGATGGAGGAGGTCTCCCGCGCGTGTGCGTCGACGGGCGTCATCATGTCCGTCAACAACTCGCTGGTCTGCGATCCGATCAACCGGTTCGGTACCGACGCGCAGAAGGAGGAGTGGCTCAAGCCGCTCGCCTCCGGCAAGCTACTCGGCTGCTTCGCGCTGTCGGAGCCCGAGGCGGGCAGCGACGCCGGCGCGCAGAAGACGGTCGCCGTCAAGGATGGCGACGGCTGGCTGATCAACGGCACCAAGAACTGGATCACCAACGGTCCGGTCGCCGACGTCTGCGTGCTGTTCGCGATGAACGACAAGGAGAAGCTCCACAAGGGCATCTCGTGCTTCATCTTGCCCATGAAGACCAAGGGCGTCCGCACGGGCACGCCCGACGACAAGCTCGGCATCCGCGGCAGCAAGTCGTCGCAGATCTTCCTCGACGATGTTCGGCTGCCGGCGAGCGCGTTGCTCGGCGAGGTCGGCGGCGGCTTCCGGGTCGCGATGTCGACGCTCGACGGCGGCCGGATCGGCATCGCCGCGCAGGCGGTGGGCATCGCGCGCGCCGCCCTCGAGGACGCGCTCGGCTACGCGCAGCAGCGGCGATCGTTCGGCAAGCCGATCGCGCAGCACCAGGCGATCCAGTTCAAGCTCGCCGACATGGCCACCGAGATCGACGCCGCGCGGCTGCTGACGCTGCGCGCCGCCTGGCTCAAGGACCACAAGCACCCGTACGGCAAGGAAGCCGCGATGGCGAAGCTCTACGCCTCGGACGTCGCCAACAAGTGCGCGCGCGAGGCGATCCAGATCTTCGGCGGCAACGGCTACGTCACCGAGTTCCCCGTCGAGCGTCACTTCCGCGACGCCAAGATCACCGAGATCTACGAGGGGACGAGCGAGATCCAGCGCATCGTGATCGCGGGCTATCTGGCGAAAGGGCAATGACCATGAAGAAGCTGGTTGTGTTGGTGGTACTGGCCGCGGCATGCGGTGGGGGCAAGAAGTCAGAGACCACGCCGGTGAACACCGAGCCCGATGGCAACGACACCAGCGAGCCGCCCGACAACAGTCAGGCGATGGTCACGCCCGACACGATGGAAGAGATCCAGCGGATGTTCCAGCGCAAGGGCAACGCGGTGTCGCGCTGCCTCGCGACCGTGGTCGATAACAAGGAGCTGCCGAAGAACTCGCGCGGCAAGATCACGCTCGAGGTGACGATCGCGCCGGCCGGCACGGTCTCCAACGTCAAGATCCTCAAGTCGGCGCTCGAGAGCAAGCCGCTGCACGATTGCGTCGTCGAGCGGGTCAAGGAGATCCAGTTCCCGCGGGTGCCCGCCCCGTATCCGACGACGTACACCTACGCGTTCGAGGCGATGTGATGCGGACGCTGGCGATCGCACTGCTTGCGACGTCGGCGTGTGGCGGCAGTGCGGCGAGACCGGAGCCCGAGAAGCCGAAGGAGCCGGTGGCGTTCACACCGACGCGAACGCCGATCGAGGAGCCCGAGAACGAGGACGGCGTCGAGATCATCAACGCGCGGGGCCACATGGAACCGGCGGTGATCGAGACCGGCCTCGCGCCGCACAAGGAAGCGCTGACCGAGTGCTACACGAGCAAGGTCGGCAAGCGGCGGTGGCTCGGCGGCAAGGTCGCCATCCACTGGGACATCTCGAAGGCCGGCGAGGTCACGGCGGTCAAGCTCAGCGAGTCCGACCTCGGCGCATGGCCGATCGAGAAGTGCCTGCTCGAGACCGCTCGCGCGGCGACGTTCGGCAAGCCGAAGGGCGGCGATGCCGACTTCATGGTGCCGCTCGAGTTCGCCGCGAGGGGCAGGGCCGCGGTGTGGGACGAGGATCAGGCGCTGCGCGCCGTCGGTGGGCAGCTCGCCAAGCTCGACGAGTGCACCAAACCGCCGAAGGGCAAGAAGCTGATCAAGCCGATCGCACGCCCCGACGACGTCACGATCACCGTGTACGTCGGTCCGGCGGGCAAGGCGCAGTCGGTGGGTTTCTCGTCGGCGAAGAGCGTGCTCGACGACAACTGGGCCGAGTGTGCCGAGAAGACGGCGATGGCGTGGCGACTGCCCGATCCGAAGGGCGGCTACGCGAAGCTCGCGATCCGCTATCGCCCGTGATCGCACCGAGCGCCCGCGAGAGATCGTACGGCTGCTACTCCTGCGTGACCTCTTCACCGCCGCCGCTGCCGAACACGATGCCGAGAAACCGCGCACCCTGAAGCTCGCGATACGCCGGGCCGAGGTAGTAGCCCTCGAGGTAGTGAAACCGCGACAGCTGGACCGCGGCCATGCCATCGACCTCGTCGACGAACGTCGCCGACGGTGCGCCGTCGTCGCGCGCCGTGCGGTTGAGGAACCAACCGACGCGCCCGCGCACGATCAGGTTCAGCTTGTCGCTCAGGCGAACCACCGAGACCAGCTGGAGCGGGACGACGGCTGCGGTCGGCAGCGCGGACGGCGCGCCGCGGACACCGATGCCGGATGCGACGCCGACGAACGCGGTGCGCTCGGGGCGGCGCAGCTGGACGCCGAGGCCGATCGGCAGGAGCTGGGCATCGAACGCGAGCCCGAGGTCTTCCACCGTCACGCCGACCGCGAGATCGAGCGCGGCGTAGTACCGCAGGTGCGGGAAGCCCCAGCTCGCGCTGACGTGGCCCCGCGCCTCGTTGACGCTGGTGACGGGCTGCGTGCTCGATGTCACGCGGATCACCGAGGACACCTCGAGGTCGACCCGGAGGCCGGCACCGCGCGTGTGCTCCGGCTCGGGCTGGGCCTCGGCCACCGACGACACACCGGCGAGGAGCAGGGCCGCCAGCCGGATGGTCACGCTCAACCCTGGGCGCGCAGCAGGTTGCGCGCGATCACGATGCGCTGGATCTCGCTGGTGCCCTCGTAGATCCGCGTCACGCGGACGTCGCGCAGCGCGCGCTCGACGGGGAAGTCGCGGACGTAACCGTAGCCGCCGTGCACCTGCAGCGCGATGTCGCAGATCTTCCACGCGTGCTCGGTGGCGAACAGCTTCGCCATCGCGGCCTGCTGCGAGAACGCCTGGCCGGTTTGCTTGAGGTACGCCGCACGCAGCGTCATCAGGTTCGCGGCGTCGAGCCAGGTCGCGGCATCGGCGAGCATGTTGCCGACCGCCTGGTGCTTGATGATCGGCTCGCCGAACGTGCGGCGCTCTCCCGCGTAGGTCACCGACGCTTCGAGTGCGCCGCGCGCGATGCCGATCGCCTGCGACGCGATGCCGATCCGGCCGCCGTCGAGCGCCATCATGGCGAGTGCGAAGCCGCGCCCTTCGGCGCCGAGCACGGCGTCGTGGCCGACCTCGACACCGTCGAGCACGAGCTGCGCGGTCGACGAGCCGTGCAGCCCCATCTTCTCCTCGAGCCGCGCGACCGACAGCCCGGGCGAGCCACCGGGCACGATGAACGCGGTGATGCCCTTGTGCGCCGGGCTGCCCGATGCCTGATCGCTCATCGCCCACACGATCAAGACGCCCGCGCGATCGCCGGACGTGATCCATTGCTTGGTGCCCGACAACCGCCAGCCGGTGGCGGTCTTGACCGCGGTCGTCCGCAGGCCGGCGACGTCGGAGCCTGCCGCGGGCTCGGAGAGGCCGAACGCACCGGCGACCAGCTCGCCGCTGGCCAGTCGAGGCACCCACGCGCGCTGCTGCTCGGGCGTGCCCACCTTCCAGATCATCTCGGCGACCATGTTGGTCACCGAGACCGCGACCGCGACGGAGGCATCGCCGCGCGCGAGCTCCTGGAGCGCGAGCGAGTACGCGACGGTGCCGGCGTTCGCACCACCGAGCTCGTCCGGCACCGCGATCGCGAGCAGGCCGAGGTTGGCCAGCTCCTTCAGCTCGGCGGTCGGAAACTCTCCACTGACGTCGCGGGCGGCGGCGCGTGGCAGCAGCAGGCGCTCCGCGACATCGCGCGCCGTGCGCTGCACGAGCAGCTGCTCTTCGGTGGGTGCGAAGTCCATCGGGGTGCTGGTTTATCACGCCCCGTGCTGTCCGGCACCCGGACACGCCGCGCTGCAGATGCATCGCGCTTCGCCGGCGTCAGCGGCGCGATCACGCCCTAGCGTTCGGCTGCGCCGGGCACCGAGCCGCTGGAAAGTCGCCGCAACGGTTGCTCGGTGAGCGGGTCTGGCATCTGATCGTGGCGTGTCGATCGCCGCGAACCTGCGTCCCCGGACTAAAAGACTGAGCCTGCGGATCGCGGATCTCGGCATCCCGATCCCGCCGCGCGTCGAGAAGTTCCTCGATGGCCCCGAGGTCGAAGCGCTCGATGGTGCGCGCGCCTGGGGCATCGAGGGCATCGACGACGACGCGCAGCTGCGCCTGCGCTGGGCCTCCGGGCGCCTGCACGACCTGCTCGATCTCGCCGTCGAGGGCCACGGTGCCGAGGCCGCCCACAAGTTTCTGCCGGTCGCGACGATCGGCAGCGGCACGTACATGTTCGCGGTCGACGTCACCGATCCGGCGCTGCCGGTCTACGTGTTCGATCAGGATGCCGGCTTCAAGAAGTGGGCGGCGGACTTCGACGCGTTCGCGCAGAAGCTGGTCCCCCGCGGTCAGAAGAGTCCCATCGACAAGCTCGAGAGCGCTCTCGATACCGCGCGGGAGCTGATCGAGGAGAAGCAGTACGCGAGGGTCATCGAGGTGCTGACGCCGGTGGTCGCGCGGTTCCCGAGCTCGCTGACGTACAACGACGACGGCCGCGACGAGCTCGGAGACGCGTACGATCTGCTCGGTGTCGCGTGTCGCGAGGGCAAGGACCTCGCGAAGGCGACCGAGTGCTTCGAGACCTCCCTCGGGCTCGGCTGCGATTCGGGCAGCCTCAACCTGTGCGAGCTGTTGCTCCACCATCACAAGAACTACGAGCAGCTGATCGTGGTCGGTGAGAGAGTCCGCGGCGACGTCTATGGCGACGACGGCTGGTTCCGGGT
>JAEYYY010000803.1 GCA_023430775.1 Pseudomonadota bacterium | reverse complement strand
GTCCTGGTCCATGCCGTGCTCGCGGGGGTGGAGCTCGGTGCCGAGGCCGCCGCGATCGAGACGCTCGCGGTCTCGCACGGCCGTCTGGTCGGTGCGACCCGCGACGAGGTCGAGGCCGCCGCGATCGCCGTCGCCGCCGCGCTTCGCCATCCCCTGCTCCGCCGCGCCGCGGCCGCCGACAAGCTGCGCCGCGAAGCGCCGGTGGTGCTGTCGACCAGCGAGGGCATGCTCGAGGGCATCGTCGATCTGGCGTTCGCCGAGGGCGACGTGTGGACCGTCGTCGACTACAAGACCGACGCCGAGCTCGATGGCCTGCAGCAGAGCTACGAGATGCAGGTCCGGATGTACGCCACCGCGATCGCCGCGGCGACCGGCCAGGTCGCCCACCCGACGCTGTTGATCGTCTAATCTCGCCGCGTGAGCTACGCGATCGCCGACGAGCCGCACGACACGCCGTGGAAGCACCTGGTGGTCAACCCGAGCGGACCACTGCTCGCCGAGATCGTCGTCGGGTCCTGGCTGTCGCTGCCGTGGTTCGTACTGAACGCGGTGGTGCTCGGCAGCCCGACGAAGACCAAGGAGATCCTGCTCGCGATCATCCAGTTGATCGTGACCGTCATCCTCGGCTCGCTGCTGCTGTGGGCCGAGGATCGCAACGTCATCGAATCGCGCACGCTGCTCCAGCTCGCGATGCTCGTGATCATGACGTGGAAGGTCTACATCGCGTACTCGATCACCACGATCCAGCAGCGCGTGTATCAGGTCTACGAGCTGGACGGCGGCAAGGCGCGCGCCGCGACGTTCATCGTCTCGGGCGGCATCCTGCTGCGTCCGTACGTGCAGGGGCTGTTCGACGATCCGCTGTGGGACATCATCGTGATGGGCGTGATCTGATGGACCACGTCGATTGGGATGCCGATCAGCTGGTGCGCATCGCCGAGCGCGAGCTGCGCTCCGGCCAGTGGCGAGAGGCGGTCGCGCTGCTCAAGCGCGCACTCACCGTCGACGAGGACCACGCGCGAGCGCACCCGATGCTCGCGCTCGCGCTACTCGTGCCCGGGCGCACCAGCGGCGCCGAGGCCGAGGCGCGCCGCTCCCTGCAGCTCGACGGCGGCTCGATCTACGGCCACTACGCGATGGCCGCGGCGCTGTTCGCGCGAAAGCGAACCTCGCTGGCGTGGACGTACTGCCACGTCGCCCTCGGCGGTGGCGTCGATCAGGACACCGAGATCGAGGCGCATCTCCTGGGCGCGCGGATCCGGCAGGCGCGCGGCGAGACCGAGCATGCGCGAGAGCTGCTCGATCGCGCGGTCGCGCTGCATCCGCAGCGCCTCGCCACCCGGATCGCCGCCGCGCGGTTCGAGCTGGCGGCCGGCAACCTCGATCTCGCGGCGCGCCACGCCGACGAAGCACTGCGGCTCGCGGGCACCGATGTCGCCGCCAACACGATCGCAGGTGAGATCGATCTGCGCACCGGGGATGTCGACGCCGCCGAGCGCCACGCGCAGTTCGCGCTGCTGCAGGACGAGCAGGATCGCGACGCCCTCCTGCTGTGGGGGCGGATCAAGCAGCGCAAGCAACCGGCGACCGGCTGGGCCTGGCGCGGCTTCGTCTGGCTGTCCACGCGCAACGACGTGGAGCAGACCGGCATCCTCGTCGGCTCGTACCTGATCACCGAGCTGCTGATGATCCTCGCCAACGCCGCGGGCTTGCCGGGCGTGCAGAGCAAGCTGATCTGGGTGTGGCTCGGCTTTCTCGTCGGCATGTACTGGGGGCCGGTCGGCCTGCACAAGCTGGTGTCGCGCGAGCTCGGCACGCCGGACAGGTCAGTGTGAGCGACCTCCAGGCACTGCGCGATCGGATGGTCGACGAGCAACTCGCTCGGCGCGGCATCACGGATCGCCTCGTGCTCGAAGCGTTCCGTCGCGTGCCGCGCCACGAGTTCGTGCCGCCGACGATGATCGACAAGTCGTACGACGACACGCCGCTACCGATCGGCGACGGCCAGACGATCTCGCAACCGTACGTCGTCGCGATCACGCTCGAGAAGCTCGGCCTCCAGGGCCTCGAGCGCGTGCTCGAGATCGGCACGGGGTCGGGCTACGCGGCCGCGCTGCTCGGTGCGATCGCGCGCGAGGTGGTGACGATCGAGCGGATCGAGCACCTCGCCACCACCGCCGCCGAGCGGCTCGCTCGCCTCGGCTTCACCAACGTCGCCGTGCAGTGCGCCGACGGCACGCTCGGCTGGCCACCGAGTGCACCGTACGAGGCGATCTGCGTCGCCGCCGGTGCGCCGAAGCCGCCGCGCTCGCTGCTCGACCAGCTCGCGATCGGCGGCCGCCTCGTGATCCCGAGCGGCCCGCTCGATCAGCAGCACCTCGTGCGACTGACCCGCCGCGACGAGGTCACCTACGCCGAGGAGGATCTCGGTGCCGTGCGGTTTGTCCCACTCGTCGGCTCCGAGGGTTGGCCCGACAAACCACCCGACGACAACTGAGCTATCGTCGCGGCATGCGGCTCGCTCTCGTCGTGCTTGCTGGTTGCGGTGGTGGCAGCGATCCGGTGGCGCCGGATTCGTCGGCCGGTGATGCGCCACAGCCGGGTGTCTGCGACGACACCGCGCCGTGGGCCTCGGCGGCGCCACTCGCGATCGGTCCGACGCAGGAGACCGCGGTGGTCGCGCTCGACGGCAAGGTCTACATCCTCGGCGGGTTCAACGGCCTGACGATCACGACCGCCGTGCAGGTGTTCGACACGCAGGCGTGCACGTACTCCGCCGGGCCGCCGCTGCCCAAGGCGGTCCATCACATCAACGCCGCGGTGGTCGACGGCACGATCATCGTCGGCGGCGCGCTCGAGGGCGGCAACTTCACCGCGATCGGAGACACCTGGCAGTGGAATCCGCTGGCGGATGCCGACTGGACCGTGCGCGCGTCGATGCCTGCCGGCACGCAGCGCGGTGCCGGGGTCGCGGGTGCGATCGACGGCAAGCTGTTCGTCGCCGGCGGCCTGCGCGGTGGCGCGGTCAGCGATGTCTCGGTCTACGACCCCGCACTCGATGAATGGACCGAGCTACCGCCGATGCCGATCGGGCGCGACCACGCGTGCGGCGGCGTGATCGACGGCAGGCTGTACGTCGCCGGCGGACGCAACGCCTCGATCCCGAGCACGTCGCCGATGACGTTCGCCTTCACGCCCGGCGGTGCATGGGAGGTGGTGTCGCCGATGATCACCGGGCGCGGCGGCACCGCCTGCGGCGTGATCGGCGATCGGCTGATCGTCGTCGGTGGCGAGGGCAACCCGGACGCAGCGTCGGGCGTGTTTCCGCAGGTCGAGGCGTACACCGCCTCGTCGAATACCTGGGAGTCACTCGAGCCGATGCCCACCCCTCGCCACGGCATGGGTGCCGCGGCGAGCGGTGATCGCCTCTACGTCCCCGGCGGCGCGGACGTCCAGGGTTTCGGCGCCGTCGCCACCCACGAGATCCTGACCCCGTGAGGTCCGGATCTACGCGGCGGCGGCGGCGGGAGCGATCGCCTCGATCTCGATGCCGATCTCGACCTTGTCGCTGACGGTGACGCCACCGGCCTCGAGAAGCGCGTTCCACGTCAGGCCGTAGTCCTTGCGCGACAGCGACAGGTGCGCCGAGAAGCCGGCGCGCGTGTTGCCCCACGGATCCTTGACGCGTCCGTTGTCGGAGACCTCGAGGACGACCGTGCGGGTGACATCGCGGATCGTCAGCTCGCCGGTGACCGCGAGCCCATCCTCGGTGTTCTCGACCTTGGTGCTCTTGAACGTCAGCTGCGGGAACTTGTCGACCTCGAAGAAGTCGGCGGAGCGCAGGTGCTCGTCGCGCTTCGGCTCGTCGGTGAAGATCGAGGAGGCGTCGATCGTGACGTCGACGCGAGACCTGGTGATGTCGGCATCGTCGAGCGCGAGCTCGCCGCTCCACTTGGTGAACGAGCCGCGGACCTTCGAGACCATCAGGTGGCGGACGGTGAACTGAACGGCGGAGTGGCTGTGGTCGATGTTCCAGAGGGTGGTGGTCATTTCTAGCTCCTGAGTTCCTGTGTTTGCCTTGGTCACAAATCGTAACTAGGGTCATTCTGATAACCTCGTGGACACCCTGCAAGAAGGCACATCGATGTCACCGACGAACAAACGCATGCGAACCCAGGCCGCCGAGTGCCCCGCGATCCGCGAAGTGCTTCATCGCGTTGGGGATAAGTGGAGCGTCCTGATCATCGATCTTCTGGGCGCCGGACCGACGCGCTTCAACGAGCTGCGCCGCTCGATCGAAGGCATCTCGCAGCGGATGCTGACGCTGACCCTGCGCGGCCTCGAGCGCGACGGCCTGATCACGCGGACGGTCTATCCGGAGATCCCGCCACGGGTCGAGTACGAGCTGACGCCGCTCGGCGAGACCCTGCTCGTCCCGATCCAGGGCCTCGCGGAGTGGGCCGCCGAGAACCGGACGTGCATCCAGGACGCGCGGACCGAGTTCGACACCAGGCAGAAGAAGGCGAAGTGACCTACGCGGCCCAGCGCTCGTAGGTCCAGCTGAGCGCGAGCAACGCGGTCGCCGCCGACCCGGCCCACAGCACCGCCTGGTACGCGAACGTGCGGCGGATCGCGTAGAGCAGCGGCAGCGCGACGATCACGATCGCCGCCTGGCCGAGCTCGACACCGAGGTTGAAGCCGAGCAGCGAGCCGACGAGCTGCCCCGACGGCAGGCCGAGATCGATCAGCACGCTCGAGAACCCGAAGCCGTGCAGCAGACCGAGCGCGAACGCGACCGCCCACCGCGCATCGATCGCCCGCGTCAGGTTGTTGAGCGCCGCCGCCAGCACGGACAGCGCGATCGCGGTCTCGACGAACCGCGACGGCAGCGTCACCAGCCCGACCGCCGAGATCACCAGCGTGATCGAGTGCGCGAGCGTGAATGCGGTGACGATCTCGAACACCTCGCGGGCCACCGCACGCAGCGACTCCGCCGGCTTCTTCGACGGGAACACCGCCGGGATCACCAGGCACAGCAAGAACAGGATGTGGTCGAACCCGATCCAGATGTGCCAGACGCCCTCCCACACGAAGCCCAGCATGCTGGTGCTCTCACCCGCGCCGATGCGAACCGGTGTCCCGTCGCGCACGATCTCCGTCGTGCCGTCGAACGTCACCAGGCCGCGGTGCTGCGCATCGACGTCGAACAGCAGCCGGTAATCGATCGTCAGCGCACCGACCTCGCCCGGGCACGTCGCGTCGATCGGCAGCGACAGATACGCGCCATCGGACAGGTCGACGAGTGCCGCGGTACCGAGCGTGATCTCGCACGGTCCGGTCGTCGACAGCTCGACGCGGCCGCCGACGTACGCGGTGATCGCCGGTGAGCTCGCCGTGATCTCGCCCCACGTGATCGTGCCGTCGCCATCGCCATCGAGGACGAGCGCGCCGTCGAGGTCGCGGATCGCGATGTCGAGCGTGCCGGTCACGGTGTCCGCGTGCGCCGCGAGCCTCAGCTGTGCGTCGCTCGGCTTGTGCGCCCACGCCGTCGCCGACGAGAGCGCGATCGAGATGATGACGAGCGCGCGGATCATGGTTCCTCCGACCAGCAGTACGGCCCGGTGCGGCCACCGGATGTCGCGAGCTTCATCGAGCGTCGCTTCGGACCAGTGCCCACGTCGTCGTCGCGACACAGGTCGCGAACACGGCGATGACGAAGGCCGCAACGGCGACCGTCACGAGTCGCGCACCACGGTCCACGCGGTCGCCAGCAACGTCGCCATGACCAGCGCGGCGATCACGGCGATCACTTCGCTGCTCCGATCGTGGTCATGGCGCCTCCAGCCGTGCGATGCGCGCGTCGAGCCACGCATCGCGCACACCCGTCTGTTGCCTCCACGAGAGCACCGAGGCGGCGGCCGCGCGGTCCCGGCCGGCGACCGCCGCCTCGATGAGGAGT
>JAEYYY010000742.1 GCA_023430775.1 Pseudomonadota bacterium | reverse complement strand
TGCCGGCGCCGAGCACGATGCTCGCGAGGCGCGCGCCCTCATCGTCTGAGAGAAACGCGCCTGCACCGACCGCGACCCCGTTCGTGTAGTCGAGGATCGAGTGCACGTCTTGCGGGATCAGCCGCATCACCGGCAGAGCGCCGAGAAACAGCTTCACCGGCGCGCCGTGGCTGAGCGTGCGGTCCTTCGAGACGTCGCGATCGAAGACGCGATCGAGGGGCGCTCGCGCGGCGCGTGCGATTCCGTTGGATTTCTCGTTCGTAGTCGAGGGCATCTGAATTCTCCTGCGCCCAGCCAGTGCAGAGTGCGTGCCCCGATACACGGGTGCGAAAAACTTTGCTCGTTGCTGGGGCGCACGCCCGTCGCTACCCTGCGCGACGATGGACGAACGGGTACGCGCAGCCGGTCGACGCAAGGAACGCTCACTCGCCTCGCCGCGGTTCGCCGGCGGTCTGTTTCGCAACACGCGACGAACCACGCTCGGCCCCAAGCCGGGGATGCGGATGGGCGTCGCTCGCGAGTATCTGTTCGGCGGCCAGCAGCGTCGCCCTCCCCGCCCGCTCGCGGCGATCGATCCGCGGCACGGTTGGGCACGGCCGATCGCGAGCGGGCTGCGCGCGACCTGGCTCGGGCATTCGACGGTGCTGCTCGAGATCGATGGGCTGCGCGTGCTCACCGATCCGGTGTGGAGCGAACGGATCTCGCCGTTCGGAGTCGCGGCGCCGCGGCGGTTCCAGCCGGTGCCGATCCGCGTCGCCGATCTGCCGCCGCTCGACGCGATCGTGATCTCGCACGATCACTTCGATCACCTCGATCACGGCACCATCCAGGCGCTCGCCGATCGACCGACGCCGTACATCGTGCCGCTCGGCGTCGGCATGTACCTCGACGCGTGGGGTGTGCCTCCCGAGCGCATCATCGAGCTCGACTGGTGGGAGTCGACGGACCTCCGCGGGCTGCGCCTGACGGCCACGCCGTCGCAGCACTTCAGCGGTCGGGTCGGCAATCGCAACAAGACGCTGTGGGCGTCGTTCGTGATCGAGACCGAGCGCCGCCGGGTGTTCTTCTCCGGCGACACCGCGCTGACACCCGAGTTCGAGGACGTCCGCACGAGGTTCGCGCCGTTCGATCTCGTGATGCTCGAGGTCGGCGGCTTCCATCCGTCGTGGGATCACGTCCACCTCGGTCCCGACAACGCGCTCGAGGCGCTGCGCATGCTCGGCGGTGGACCGTTCATGCCGGTGCACTGGGGCACCTTCAACCTCGCGCTGCATGCCTGGGACTACCCGGCGGAGGCGCTCCACGCGAAGAACATCGATCTGCTGATGCCGCAGCTCGGTGCGGCGTTCGAGCCGGTGCACGGGTTGCCGCGCACCGCGTGGTGGCGCGCCGCCGAGCCCGAGCTGTTGCGCGTGGCCGGCTGACGGTCGATCAGTTGGCGAGGACGAGCCGCTGCTCGCACGGCTTCGCGTTCTCGTCCTTGCCCGCGCCCGGGATCTTCATCGGGTCGGCATCGATCGACGCGAGCTCCTGGCGGACCTTGCGCATGATCAGCTGATCGAGCTTGCCGCTCGAGTAGTCCTGGTGGGTGCCGCCACACGACGACTTCGGATCGCCTCCGCCGACCGACTGCGGGCCGGCGCCACCGCGGAGCACGAACATGTTCGACGCGCCGGTGAACTGGCTCATCTGGCGCATCACCACCTGACCGAGGTTGTCCATGCCCGACGCCGCGACGGTGTAGAGCTTGATGCCGCGGGTCGCCGCGCGCTTCGCGCTGTCGGCGTAGTCGCGCGACTGCGCGTAGAACTGCGGCGGCGCATCGGCGATCACGACGACCATGCGGGTCGCGTCGCTGCGCCATTGCAGCTTGTCGAGCGAGGCATCGATGCCCTTGTGCATGTCCTCCGGCATGTCGCCGCCGCCCGACGCGGAGATGTTGCGGACGCTGTTGGAGAACGCGCGCAGGTCGCTCGAGAACGGAAACGTCCGCGTCAGCAGGCAGTCGCTGCGATCCTTGTACTCGACAAGACCGATGCGGACATCGACCGGCGTCTGTGCTGTGGACAGCTGATCCGAGACCGCCTTGATCGTCTGCTTGACCGCTTCGATCTCCTCGGCCATCGAGCCGGTGGTGTCGAGCACGAACGCGAGGTCGACGCGGCGCTTCGCGATCGCCGGGCGCTGGGTGTCGAGCTGGAGCTTGACCACGCCATCGACCGCCTGGGTCGACACCTTCGCGGTCGCGGTCTTGCCGCCGAACGTCGCGGTCGCCGTCAGTTCGCCGCGCAGCCCGAACGCCGTCGGGAACAGGATCGCGCGACCCGACGCCATGGTGACGAGCTTGGTCGAGGTCTGGCCGTTGCTGATCGTGATCGGCACGTTCGGCATCGCCTTGCCGGCGCTATCGGTGACGACCAGGAACTGGCGGCCGGTGATGTCGATCCGGCCCTTGGTCGAGCTATTGGCGAGCCACTTCACGTAGTCGCGATAGTTCGCGTTGTCGTCCCACTCGCC
>JAEYYY010000738.1 GCA_023430775.1 Pseudomonadota bacterium | reverse complement strand
TCGTCGTGCCGCCGGGCACCGCCGCGGAGGTGTCGCGCCTCGGCTTCGCGCGCGTCGTCGAGCTGTCGCCCGGGACCGACCTCGAGGTGCGCGGCGTCCACGTCATCGCGTGCCCGGTCTCGCACGGCGACAGCGAGCTGGCGCGCGGCAACGCCTACGTCGTGCGCGGCATCGGCCCGAGCCTCTATCTGTGCGGCGACACCGGCTACCACGCCGGCTTCGCCGAGACCGGCAAGCAGTTCGCACCCGACATCGCGATGCTGCCGATCGGTGGTTTTCTGCCCGCCTCCTTCCGGACGCGCCACATGTCGCCGCTCGACGCGCTGTACGCGTTCGAGGATCTGCGCGCGCGCGTGCTGGTGCCGATCCATCACGGCGCGTTCGCGCTGTCGTACGAGCAGCTCGACGAGCCCGCGCGCTGGCTCCTCGAGCTGGCGAAGAGCAGGAACCTGCGCGACCACGTCGTCGTCATGACGGCAGGTCAGAGCGAGCGGTTCGTGTCCGCGCACGGCAGCGTCGACGTGTTCGATCCCGCTGAAGAATGATAAACAGGACAACCAGATGAGCGTCGACGTCTCGATCGTGATCCCCGTCTACACCGAGGAAGGCATTCTTCGGGAGGCGGTGACCGAGCTGGTCGACAACCTCGCGATCCTGCGCACCGAGCTGCGGGCGCCGGAGCTGACGTTCGAGGTCATCATCGCCGAGAACGGTTCGAAGGATCAGACCGCCGAGCTCGCGGCCCACCTCGCCGCCGAGTTTCCCGAGGTCCGCACGTTCTCGACCGGCGAGCCGAACTACGGCAAGGCGCTGCGCCGCGGCATCGAGGAGGCGCGCGGCACCTACGTGATCTGCGAGGAGATCGATCTCTGCGATCGCGACTTTCACCGCCGCGCGCTCGAGCACCTGCGGCACGGCGACTGCGACATGGTGGTCGGCAGCAAGGCGATGAAGGGCTCGATGGATCAGCGGCCGCTGTTTCGTCGGGCCGCCACCCGCGTGATCAACGGCATGCTCCGCGTCGCGCTCGACTTCCGCGGCACCGACACCCACGGGCTCAAGGCGTTTCGCCGGGAGACCCTGCTGCCTGTCGTCAACGAATGCGTGATCGATCGCGATCTGTTCGCGAGCGAGCTGGTGATCCGCGCCGGCCGCATGGGTCTCCACGTGCTCGAGATCCCGATCCGTCTCCACGAGAAGCGGCCGCCCGCGATCAACCTCACCAAGCGCGTGCCGGCCGTGCTGCGCGGGCTCACCAAGCTGACGTACGTGATCCGGTTCGGCGGCAAGCCGTGAGGTGGCGGCGTTGAGGGGCGAGCGCGAGCCACGACGTACCGTCGCCGTCTCGATCGATCTCGACGCGATCGCCTGCTACTACCGGATCCACGGCCTCGGCTCCTGTCCACGCGAGCTCGACCACGTCATCCTCGAGCGCGCGCTGCCACGCGCCGCCCAGCTGTTTCGCGGCCGCGGCATCCACGTCACGTGGTTCGTCGTCGGTCGCGATGCGGATCCCGAGGGCGATGCCGATCGCGCGAGCAATGCCAGGCGGCTCGGCGAGCTGGCGGCCGCCGGCGACGAGCTCGGCAATCACTCGTACTCGCACCCCTACGATCTGGCGCGCCTCGACGCCAAGATGATCGACGACGAGATCGGGCGCTGCGATCGCGTGCTGCGCGCGATCACCGGCAAGCCGACGCGCGGCTTTCGCGCCCCGGGCTACGACGTGTCGGGCGCGATGCTCGATGCGCTCGCGCGCCGCGGCTATCACTACGACTCGTCGATCTTTCCGGCGCCCGGGTATTACGCCGCGAAGGCCGCGGTGATGGCCGCGCTCGCCGTGATCCGGCGGCCGAGCGGCGCGGTGCTCGCGAACCCGCGCCAGCTGATCGCACCGACGGAGCCGTACCGCCCGGCGATGCAGGCACCGTGGAAGCGCGGGCAGGCGCCGCTCGTCGAGCTGCCGATCGCCGTCACGCCGTGGACGCGACTGCCCGCGATCGGTACGTCGCTGATCGTCGCGCCCGATCCGATCCGCGCCCGCATCCTCGCCGCGATGGCGGCGCGGCCGCTGTTCAACTTCGAGCTCCACGGCATCGACTTCGCCGACGCCGACAAGGACGGCATCCCCGGCGAGCTGGTCGCGCGCCAACCGGATCTGCGGTTGCCGATCGCCGACAAGCTCGCGCGGCTGTCCGCGATCCTCGACGAGCTCGCGCAGACGCGCGACTTCGTCACGCTCGCCGACGCGGCCGCCGGCGTCCAGCGCGAGCAGTGATCAGTCGCGGAGCTCGAACTCGCTGTCGTGGCCGCAGCCGCCGGAGCTGAGCGTGCCCTTGAGCAGGTGCTTCAGCGGCCGGTCCTTGTTCTGGAAGAACGTCAACGTGCCGCTCAGCGTGCTGCACCAGTACCGCCGGTTCGGCAGCTGATCTCCCCTGATCTTGACCATCTCGATCTCGATCGCGTTCTTCGCGCGATCGAGCTTGCCGGTGACGTTGCGCGCGACCGTGTACGACTTGCCGTCGAGCGTGACTTTCGTGCGCGCCTTGCCGGTGAGCTTGTCGCCGGTCTCGAGCCCGAGCTCGAGCCACTCCTCGTACGACACCTTGCCGCCGACGATGTTGGAATCGGCCTGCTGCGACACGCCGTGCCACTTGATGGCCACCAGGCGATCGAGCTTCTGGTCGTGCGTCTCCGCGACCGCGGCCGAGCAGAGGATCATCAGAACCACGAGGATCACGCGCATCGGCGAGATGATATCGAGCCCTGGCAAACTCCGGCAGGTACGGTCGGGGTATCCACCGCGCGCCGCGCTCGCGGATCAACGTCCGCGAGAGATCGCCGCACTGGCGAGCTGATCGACGCGCTCGTTGAGCGCGATGCCCGTATGCGCAGCCACCTTGACGAATCTGACCTCGGGGAATTGTTTGACGAGCGAGCGCAGTTCCGCCACCAGCTCGACGTTCGCCTTGGGCTTCCAGTTTTGAGTCAGCAATCCGATCGCGTATTGAGAGTCGCTGTAAACGACGACCGGTCGCGTCTTGTCGGGCACGCTCTCGAGGCCGCGCACGATCGCGGTGAGCTCGGCGATGTTGTTGGTGCCCATGCCGAGGTACTCGCTGATCTCCTTGCGGTCCTTACCGTCGACGATGACGACGCCGATCCCGGCGGGCCCGGGGTTGGGGATGCAACCGCCATCGGTCCACACGTGGATCGCGTTCTCTGGGAGTGCGCCCTGAGCTTTTTGCCGACTGTCGGGAGCCGCTCCCGCAGGTACGATCTCGATCGGCGCGTCGCCGGTGGGTGTCAGGTTTCGAACGCCGGCGCGGTACACCTTCGCGCCATCGGCAGGCTTGTAGACCACTTCGACGCGGCCGTCCTTGTCGGCGATCGGCTGGCCCTGAATATCGACCTTGGCCCAGACGTCCGCATCGCGCAGCTTATGCCGCCTCCAAGGCACGGAGGCACCCTAGCACGAGGGTCCATGTGTATAGTGCCGCCGCCTTCACGGCTTTCGTGAAGCAAAGAGAGGAAGACAGATGGTCACCGTCCAGAAGCGTTCTCTGCGTTGTGGTCTTGCAGTCGCCGTGTTGCTCGCGGCATCAGCGCCGGCGATCGCGGCTCCGAACGACGATCTGTCGCTCCTGCCGGTCGACTCCGAGATGGTCGGTGGTCTCGACTTCCAGCAGCTCCAGGCGAGCGCGCTGTGGAAGCAGTTCGTCGGCCCGATGATGGCGAAGAACGACGTCCAGAAGGAGATGCGGGAGTTCCAGGCCCAGTGCGGCATGGACCCGATGAAGGTCGTCACCAAGCTGTCGTTCGGCTTCAAGGGCATCGGCGCCGACAAGCCCGACGGCGTCGTCGTCATGCACGGCATCGACAAGGGCAAGGCGGTCGCCTGCTACGACAAGCTGGTCAAGAGCGGCAAGATCGGCAAGGAAGCCAAGAAGGACGGCGACGTCCTGCTGTTCAAGAAGGACAAGAACCAGGCCGCGTTCACGTTCGTCGGTAACGACACCGCGCTGTTCGTGATGGGCGCGAACGGCACCAAGGACGGCATCAAGGCCGTCGCGAAGGGTGGCTCGGCGCTCAAGACCTCGGCGGCGTTCGTCGAGCTCTACAAGAAGACCAACACCAGCGACACGCTGTGGATCATCATGAACGGCAGCTCGAAGGCGTTCGACGCGATGGCGTCGCTCGGCATCAAGCCGAAGGCCGTCTACGGCTCGCTCAACGTCACCAAGGATCTCAACCTCGACGTTCGCGTGCGCATGAAGTCGGCCGCCGACGCGACGAACCTGTCGAACATGATGAACACGCAGGTCAAGGCCGCGGCCGGCATGGTCGACAAGGTCACGATCGCCGCCGACGGCTCGGACGTCAGCGTCAAGGTGCTGCTCTCGGACGCGAAGCTGAAGGCGCTCGCGACCCAGTTCGGCGGCATGATGGGCAAGCCCTAAGAGATAAGTGCGCCTGCGCGCTCGGGGTGTTATACGTCCCCCGATGAGGCGCCTGTTCGTGACCGGTCTGTTGTTCGCTGTCGCCTGTAGCAAGAGCGACGCACCCAAACCGGCGGACAAGCCGGCAGACAAACCGGCCGATAAAGTGGCCGAGAACCCGGGCGTCAAGCCCGCGGATCCCGCGCCGGCGGAGGCACCGCCTGCGAAGATCAAGCAGGCGACCAACTCCGACGATCTGGCCAAGCTGCCGCTCGATTCGGATCTGGTGATCGGCGTCAACGTCGCGACGGTCCAGACCAGCCCGATGTGGAAGGACTTCATCGCGCCGCGCGTGATGACCGGCGACGCCGCGGCCAAGCTCGACGAGCTCAAGCAGAAGTGCGGCATCGATCCGATGGCCGTCATCAAGACCGCCACGATCGGGCTCAAGGACGGGGCCGGTGGCAAGGAAGGCGTGATCGTCGTCCACGGTCCCGACAAGGCCAAGGTGATCGCCTGCGGCGAGA
The DNA here is from genome assembly GCA_023430775.1 of Pseudomonadota bacterium. Classification (GTDB taxonomy): domain Bacteria; phylum Myxococcota_A; class Polyangia; order Haliangiales; family Haliangiaceae; genus JABFXX01. The sequence goes on along the minus strand of JAEYYY010000738.1, from coordinate 4,128 downwards.
AGATGAAGGCCGACCCTTCTGCCAAGGTCGAGGTCGCGCAGGATGGCGACGTCACGATCCTCAAGCCCAAGAGTGGCGGCGTTCCGGTGGCGTTCCAGTTCATCACCGATACCGACGCCGTGGTCGCGATCGGCGCGCGTGCGAACGCGGCCGGCATAAAGGCGGTCCTCGAGGGCAAGAATGGGCTCGCCACGTCGGGCGCGTTCGTCGACATGTACAACCGCGTCGAGACCGAGAAGTCGATGTGGTGGCTGATGAACGCCGCCAACAACCCGGCGATGAAGGGCCTCGCCACGCTCGGCATCAAGCCCACGCACCTGTTCGGCGCGGTCGATGTGACCGACGGCCTCAACGTCGATATGCGGATGCGCGTGCCGTCGCAGGATCAGGCCACCCAGGCCGCGACGATGATGAAGTCGCAGCTCGCGCCGGCCGCCGGCATGCTGAAGATGGACAAGATCGACGTCACCTCCGAGGACAAGGACATCAAGTTCAACATCGTCGTCAGCAAGGCGAACCTCGGCCCGATGCTCGATTCGCTCAAGAGCCTCGCCGCGACGATGGGCGGCGGAGCAATGGGCGGCACTCCGTAAGCGTTGTCATCCCGTGAAACGCCTTCTTCTCCTCGTCGTCCTGGTCGCGTGCGGCAAGAAGCACGAGCCGAGCGGTCCGCCTCCCGAGGTCACCGGTCTCGCCGCGGTGCCGTCGACGGCGGAGGTCATCATCGGCGCCGATGTCGACAAGCTCTCGCAGTCGCCGATCATCGAGCGCGCGATCGAGCAGCTGATCCAGCGCGACAGCAAGCTCGCGACGTCGTGGAAAGAGGTCCGCGACGGCTGCAAGATCGACGTCCAGAAGCAGGTCAAGCGGCTGATGCTGGTGCTCGGTCCGACGCCGCCGGGTGGTCGCGCGGGCACCGGACCGGCGCTGATGATCGCCACCGGTCAGCTGCCGGAGGCGGACCTGTCCGAGTGCGTCGGCAAGCTGGTGGGCAAGGGCGGCGGCGCGGTGACCGGCAAGCCGATCGGCGGCCGCACGCTCTATCAGGTGAAGGACGGGGCGCGCGCGATGTACTTCGCGTATGGCCGCCCCGATACCGTGGTGCTCGGCAACAACGAGCAGTACGTGCTCGAGGCGATCAACCCGGGCACCAAGGCGCTGCAGCACCCCGAGCTGTCGGCGTGGCTCAAGCAGGTCGATCAGAACCTCCCGCTGTGGGGCGTCGGCCGGGTCGATGACCGCGTCCGCAAGGGGCTCGTCGGCGTCCTGCCGGGGCTCAAGTCGGGGCCGACGGCATTCGTCGGCACGCTCGATCCCACCGACGGCGCGAAGGTCATGCTGGGCGCGATCATGGCTTCGAACGAAGATGCCAGTCAGCTGGAATCCTTCACGATCACCCAGAAGAAGTTCATGGCGATGGCGGCTCAGCGAATGTCGCTCGGCAAGGTCGTGAACAAGGTCTCGATCCAGTCCTCGGGATCCATCGTGTACTTCCGCGCCCCCCTCGATATGGCCGACGTCAACCAGCTGTTATCCGTGCTTGACGGAGGGGGCGTTGCCAAGCAGGATGCTCCGCCCTCGGCAGGTTCGGGGAGCTCATCCCCACCGCAGTAGAGAGAACGTCATGGCGACCAAGAAGACGACGATCAAGAAGAAGAAGCCCGCTGCCCCCAAGGCTGCGAAGACCACCACCAAGAAGGCGCCGAAGGTGAAGTCGGCTGTGCCCCCGAAGGCTCGTCATCCGCGCGCCCGCGTGATCGAGAACCACACGAGCAAGGAAGCGCTCGCCAAGTCGTTGGCCCCCGTGATCGCCCGCACCGGCGAGGATGCCGATACGGTCGAGAGCCGCCTCAAGACGGCGTCGAACGCGCAGCTGCTCCGGCTGTCCAAGGTCACCGCCACGGTGCAGCAGAAGTACGGCAACCGCGAGAAGCTGATCGCCGCGATCGGCACCGCCGAGAAGAAGGGCAAGGACAAGGATTTCCTCGCTCGCCTCGACACCTACTCGCTGCCCCAGCTGCTCGACCTCGCGGTCGCAGCGGAAAAGCGCGCGCGCGCCTAGTGAAAGTCCTCGTCTTCGCCTGCTTGCTCGCGACGGTCAGCGTCGCCCGCGCGGACGAAGAGGAGGCAGTCCCGAAGATGCCGCCGGCGCGCGGCACGCAGCTGCTGCGTGTCACCGATGCCTGGCGCTGGCAGATCGTCACCGCGCCGAACATTCCGCGCGCGGTCGGAGCGATGGCCGCGACCGCCACCGACGTGGTGGCGAAGCGCGGACCGGTCGCGCCGGTGCTCGGTGATCCGGCGGTCGCGCCCGAGAAGTGGCCGTACGACGTCGCGGGAACGGCGAAGGAGATCGGTAAGCCCGCCGAGGGTCAGCGGATCGCGGCGGCGTTCGGCGTCACCACGTTCCAGGTCACCGATCCGAAGATCACGATGCTCGAGCTCCGGCTGCGCTATCGCGACGGGCTGGCGGCATGGATCAACGGCGTCGAGGTGGTGCGCCAGGGCTTGCCGCGAGGCAACGCGGTGACGCTCGCGCAGCGCCAGCACGGGCCCGAGTGGGAGACGTTCTACATCCCCGCCGGGCCGGGCCTGTTGCGCAAGGGGAGCAACACGCTCGCGATCGAGGTCCACCCGTCGGGGCGGCGCAATGCGCCGCAGCTGCTCGCCGATATCGTCGGTCGCAGCGATCGCGGCATCCTGCGCGGACCGGTGCTCGGCGAGACCACGCAGACGTCGGCGACGATCATCGTCGAGACCGATCCGGACGTCGAGGCGACGCTCGAGTGGGGCACCGGCGACGCGCTCGGGACCACGCAGAAGAGCGCGGCCGGCAAGCACCACGTGTTCTCGATCGAGAACCTCGCGCCCGATACCCGGTTCTCGTATCGCGTGCGCGCGGGTGCATCGCAGTCGGCGAAGTATGAGTTTCACACGCTGCCGAAGCCGGGCGCCGAGATCCGGATCGGCATCTACGGCGATGTCCGCGGTGGTCACGCGGTGCACAAGCGACTCGTCGATCGCATGCTCGACGAGGGGCTCGACTTCGTGGTGGTCAGCGGCGACATGGTCGCGCGCGGCACCGACGAGGCCGACTGGCAGAAGTTCTTCGCGTTGACGCAGGACTTCCGCGCGCAGGTTCCCTACTACCCGACGATCGGCAACCACGACCTCGGCCTGGTCGATCCCGACGGCAACGATCGAGCGGAGCGCTTGCTCGCGTTGCCGCCGCCGCCCGCGGGTCGGCCGCCCGATACGCACTGGTACAGCCGCGATGTCGGCGACATCCACCTGGTGTTCCTCGACTCGAACAACTACGGCCGCCCCGAGCAGGAGACCTGGCTCGAGACCGACCTCGCGGCGGCGCGCAAGCGTGGCGTGCGCGCGATCGTCGCGATCACGCACGATGGTCCGTTCGCGCGCGGCTATCACGGCGGCAACGTGATCGCGCGCGCTCGCTACGTTCCGATCCTGGCGCGCCACAAGGTCGACCTGCTGGTGTCGGGACACGACCACATCTATCAGCGCGGCGAGCACCTCGGCCTCAAGTACCTGGTGAGCGGTGGCGGTGGCGCGCCGCTGTACGCGATCCGCTGCGGCGTGCCGGGCCGGCCGAAGTGCGCGATCGAGGACGGCATGGAGAAGGTGGCGCGCGAGTACCACTACGCGGTGCTGACGGTCGGCCGGGATCTCGAGCTGTGCTCGCGGCGACCGGACGGGACGCTGCTCGAGAAGTGCCTTCGCTACCGGCTCGGCCGGCCATGACACGGCTGTCATGGCTGCCGTGATCCGGTCGATCTGGCGACCGGTAAGTTGCAGAAATCGCACTCGTAACGCCTGGCGCAGCCGGTGCTGTACGTCTCGACATGCGAATCGCCGCCGTCGTCCTCGCCGCCATCCTCGGGTCGTCGCTCACCGCCGCCGCGCAGCCGGGGATGACGCCGGTGCAGGAGCCCGATGACGAGCAGCCTACGCCCCGCGGAGCGCCGCAGAGCACCGGCGCCCCGGCGACCGGCTACATCGTCTACGGGCCGTATCCAGTCGCCCCGACGTTCGCCGCGCCGGTCGCCCCGCTGCCCGCGCCGGTGATCGAGGGCCGCACCAAGAGCGAGGGCACCGCGACCATGC
>JAEYYY010000694.1 GCA_023430775.1 Pseudomonadota bacterium | reverse complement strand
CGGCAGCGGCATATGTGTATAACAGACAGAGCAACGCCTCGGGATCGAGGACGAAGTCGCGATCGAACGCGACGCCGTGGCGCTCGAGCAGCGGTTGCATGCGGCCCTCCTGGAACGCGACGAGCGCGTCGACCGCGCCGCCGATCCGCTCGCCGCCGATGAACAGCTGCGGGATCGTGCGCGCGCCGCTGCGGACGCCGACCGCGGCGCGCAGCAGGTTGCCGCGATCGCCCTCCTGCATCGCCGGGGCGTCGAGCTCGACGGTGCGGAACGCGATCTTCGCCGCGTCGAGGAAGTTGCGCGCCGCCCACGAGAACTCGCACCACGCGAACGCGAACATCACGACCGGCTGCGCGCGATCGGCGAGCCAGGCATCGACCTGGTCGAGGATCTCGGGCGGTGGCGCGACGTCGGCGACCGGCGTGGTGGCGGGCGGCGGTGCGGCATCGAAGCGATAGTTCGGCGACGACTCCGAGATCGCGAGCTCGTCGGCCGTCATGTCGGCTCCGATCCGCTCGAACAGCGGCGTCGACAGGTAGCGCTCGCCGGTATCGGGGAGCATGCACAGGATCGTGGTCCCGGGCGCGGCCTTGTTCGCGATCGCGAGGGCGCCGGCGAGCGTGGCGCCGCCGGAGATGCCGGTGCAGATGCCTTCGCGCTGCGCGAGCGCCTGCGATAGCCGCATCGCCTCGGCGCCGTCGATCGGTTCGATGCCATCGATCCGGTCGAGCGCCTCCGCGGTCAGCGAGGGGATGAAGTCGGGCGACCAGCCCTGGATCACGTGCGGGTGAAACTCGGGGTGGCTGCCGGTCGCCGGTTGCGCGCGACCGCTCGCCAGCACCGGGCTGTTGTCGGGCTCGCAGACGATGATCTTGGTCGCCGGACGCTCGGCGCGCAGCACCCGTGACACGCCGGCGAGCGTGCCGCCGGTGCCCGTGCCGGTGACGAAGTAATCGAGGCGATCGGGGAAGTCGTCGAGGATCTCGCGCGCCGTGGTGCGAACGTGGATCTCGGCGTTCGCCGGGTTCTCGAACTGGCGGCACAGAAACCAGCCGTGCTTGTCGGCGAGCTCGACGGCCTTCGCCAGCATGCCGCTGCCCTTGGCCCACGCCGGGGTCAGCACGACCTTGGCGCCGAAGTAGCGCATCAGCTTGCGCCGCTCGATCGAGAAGTTCTCGCCCATCACGACGACGAGCGGATAGCCCTTGCGGGCGCACACCATCGCCAGCCCGATGCCGGTGTTGCCGCTGGTCGCCTCGATCACCGTCTGTCCGGGCTTCAGCGTGCCGGTGCGCTCGGCATCCTCGATCACGCCGAGCGCGAGCCGATCCTTCACCGAGCCACCCGGGTTCTGGGACTCGAGCTTGACGTAGAGCTCGACGTGCGGCGGCGCCAGCGCGTGCAGCTTGACCACAGGCGTCTTGCCGATGACGTCGAGGATGCTGTCGAACTTCGCCATCAGACCGCCTTCGCCTTCGGGAGCTCCGCTGGGCTGTCGTCATCGTCCTCGTGGAAGTCGAGGTCGACACCGAACGTCTCGTGGATCATCGCCAGCCCGATGAACGCGAGGACCATGCAGCCGACGCCGACGATCAGCGCCGACTCGATCTTGCCGACCGAGTCCTTGAGCGCGGCGTACGCGAGCGACACCGGGACCAACGAGCCGCGCACGAAGTTCGGCACCGTGGTGGTCGCGGTCGCGCGCAGGTTGGTGCCGAACAGCTCGGCCGCGGTCGACACGAACACCGCCCAGTAGCCGGTGGCGATGCCGCCGAACAGCGAGATCACGTAGAAGCCGTCCTGCGACGCGCCGCCGACGGTGAAGTAGACGCCGATCATCACCGTACACGCGACGAGGAAGATGCCGAGCGACTTCTTGCGCGACCTCAGCTTCTGGCTCAGCACGCCGGCGAGCACGCCGCCGATCGAGCAGCCACCGTAGACGAACAGGAGCGAGCGCGCGGCGTTCGGCGGCGGCGACAGGCCGAGCTCCGCACCGAGCTCGGGCGACAGCGCGAACATGATGCCGATGACGTACCAGACCGGCACACCGACGAGGATGATGCCGAGGTAGCGGACGAGCCGCTTCTTCTTGGTGAACAGCGCGAAGAAGTTGCCGCGCGCGAGCTTGGCCTTCGCGAGCGTGGCCGAGAACATGCCGGACTCGACGACGCCGATCCGCAGCGCGAGCAGCGCGAGGCCGAGGCCGCCGCCGATGTAATAGGCCGTGGTCCAGTCGACGACGTGACCGAACGCGCCGCCGACGATGCCGGCGACGATGCCGCCCGACACGCCGAGCGCGGCGACGATGGTGGTGCCGACCCCGCGCTCGTGGCGTCCCATCAGCTCGCTGACCAGCGTGATGCCGGCGCCGAGCTCGCCCGCCAGACCGATGCCGGCGATCAACCGGCACACCGCGTAGGTGTCGACGTTGCTCATCGCGTCGATGTCGCCGACCAGGCCGTTCGCGATGTTGGCGAGCGAGTACAGCGTGATCGATCCGAACAACACCGAGAGGCGACCCTTCTTGTCGCCGATCACGCCCCAGATGATGCCGCCGAGGAGCATGCCGCCCATCTGCATGTTGAGCAGCAGCAGGCCGTCGTTCTCGAGTGCTTCCTTGCAGGCGAGTTCCGAGAGGTTGTCGCAGACGCCGATGCCCTTGAGGCTGGTGACGCGCACCATGCCGAACAGGATCAGGTCGTAGATGTCGACGAAGTAGCCGAGCGCCGCGACGATGACCGCGAGAGTGGCGGCGCGCTTGGAGGTGGAGTCCGACGAGACCACGGGCCGACTATAAGCGTTATAACCGTCCCATGAAGCGTCTCGTCGTGATCCTGCTGTTGTGCCTGGCCGGCCTGGCTCACGCGGACGAGCGGCGAGCCTGGGTCAAGGCGGTGCCCGACGACGCGACCTGGAAGCACTACTCGAAGGTGATCGGCTCCGACGAGGTCGGCAAGTTCATCATCGATATCAAGACCAACGACATCTACTTCATCGACGTCAACCTGTTCAACATCCACGCGGACTTCGTGCTCGGCGTGCTGCTCAAGCAAGCGTGGACCGCCGACAACGTGCGCGAGTACAACAAGAACTACGAGCGCGTGAAGCCGAAGTTCATCCTCGGCTACCTCACGCACCACCTGAAGATCGACAAGTGGACGATGGCGTTCTGGGAGGGCGACAAGATCGGCCCCGACGACGTCATCCGCGCCCGCCGCCGGCTCGACCAGGCGTTCTTCAAGAAGGAGTTGCCGTTCCGTCCGGACTCGCCGATGCAGCAAAAGATCGCGGCGGACGTCGTGAAGAAGGGGATCAAGACGATCACCAACGACGAGGTCTACAAGAGCGCGCCGTTCCAGGCGTTCACCAAGGGCCGCGCGGTCGGCAAGCTCAAGGTGGTCGCCGTCGGCACGCCGTACGAGAAGCTGACGTTCGATCGCCACGACATCGTGCTCCTGCAAGAGAGCTATCCCGACATCACGCCGGTCGCCGGCATCCTCGCGACCACGTTCTCGACGCCGCTGTCCCACGTCAACCTGCGCGCCAACGCCTGGAAGATCCCGAACGCCGGCGACAAGAGAGCGCGCGAGAAGTTCGCGGCGCTCGACGGCAAGACGGTCTATTACGAGGTCACCGATACGTCGGTGGTGATGCGCGAAGCCACCGCCGCCGAGATCGAGGAGCTCGAGCACCGCATCATCGAGCGCAAGACGGTGCGGCTGCCGCCGGCGAACCTCGACAACGCGAAGTTCGCGATGCTGACGCGGATGCGCGGCAAGGATGTCGCCAGCTACGGCACCAAGGCCTCGAACCTCGGCGAGATCGTGACCGCGAACCTCGCGGGCGTGCGCGTGCCCGCCGGCTTCGGCGTGCCGTTCTTCTATTACCAGCAGCACCTGAAGACGAACGGCCTCGACAACAAGATCGCGGCGCTGCTCGCGGATCCGAAGTTCAAGCAGGACGCCGCGTGGCGCAAGCAAGCGCTCGAGGAGCTGCGCACCGCGATCGCGACGGCGCCGATCAACCAGGCCACGCTCGATGCGATCTACAAGCGCGTCCGCATCAAGCTCGGCGGCCGCGGCGTGTTCGTCCGCAGCTCCACCAACGCCGAGGACCTGCCCGGCTTCAACGGCGCCGGTCTCTACGACACGTTCCCCAACGTCGTCGGCAAGCAGCCGCTCGGCGAGGCGATCCGCAAGGTGTGGGCATCGGTGTGGACGCTCCGCGCCGTCGACGAGCGCGAGGCGTTCGGCATCGATCACCGCCAGGTCTACGGCGCCGTGCTCGTCCAGGTCGGCGTCAACGCGACGGCCGCCGGCGTGCTGATCACCAAGAACCTCTACGACGCCGGCGACGATCACAGCTACACGATCAACGCGAAGTTCGGGCTCGGCATGCGCGTCGTCGAGGGGCAGAAGGTGCCCGAGCAGATCATCTACGACCCCACCAACGACGGCACCAAGATCATCTCGCGCGCCGACGATCCGGTGATGCTCAAGTTCGACGACAAGGGCGGCATCGTCGAGATCCCGGTGCCACCGGGCGCCGGCGTCATCCTCACCGAGCCGCGGGCGAAGGCCTTGTCGTCGCAGGTCCGCGCGTTCATGCCGGTGTTCACGCACGGCCAGCCGCTCGATGTCGAGTGGGTGCTCGAGGGCGAGACGTTCTGGACCGTCCAGGCCCGGCCGTTCGTCGGCGGGTAGCGTAGAGTAGCGGCGTGCGGAGTCTTGCCTTCGTCGTGTGCGCGCTCGCGCTGATCGGTTGCGACCTCAAGCCCGGAAAGCCGCGCGACCACGTCGCCGGGGCGACGCCCAAGGCGGCCGAGCCGGCGGATCCGGGGCCCGCGAATCCGTCCGCGCCGGATCCCGAGCCGGTGCGCAATCCCCTGCCCCCCAACGCCGGCTTCGTCGATGCCGGCGTCCGCCCGCCGCCGATGGAGACCACCGAGCAGTGCACCAACGTCGCCGTGCACATCACGAACCTCGTGATCGCGTCGATCGAGGATCCGTCGCTCAAGGCCGCGCAGGAGCAGGACCGCACGCGGATGGTGCGCCGGGTCGCCGAGACCTGTACGCGCGACAAGTGGTCGGATGCCGCGGTGAAGTGCTTCTTCGCCGGTAAGACCACGCAAGAGGTCGAGTCGTGCGGCCGCAACCTGGCGGCGCCCGCGCCGGAATGACGAGTCCACGAGGACGCGAGACGACGAGCTACGTCCGGCTGGTCAGCGGCGACTTGTAGCTCGCCTCCTCGGCGCGCCGCGCGCGTTCGCCGAGCGCACGGCACACCGCCGCCGCGAGCCCCGGCACGTCGTCGACCAGCTCCTCGAAGTCCATCCGCTCGAGCCGGATCAGCCGCGCCGGCCGCACCGCGCGCAGATCGCCGGTCACCGCGATCGGCGCGACGCACGCCAGCTCGTCGACGGCCTCGCCCTTGACGATCCGGCGCTCGCCGACCGCGAGCTCGCCATCCTCGACGACGATCAGCGCGTCGATCAGGTCTCCCGACGTGATCACCACGCTGCCCTCGCGGACCTGAAACCAGCGCGCGCGCTCGGCGACGTCGGCGAGCTGGCGGGTGGTCAGCGAAGCGAGCAGCGGCACGTGGCCCAGGGCGATCAACGTCTCGACTCGACTCGGCATGTCCTGGGCTCCTTCTTCGGGGGCGACGCGGTGGATCGCTTCGGTCACGCGGCGCAGCAGATCGGCGGCGGTGGAGGCTTCGGCTTCGCTGCGCGCGGCCTCGGCGATTGCGTCGCGGTGGGCGCTGCGACCGGCGGCGCCGAGCACGTGAAGAGCGAGCGCGCGGGCGAGCCGATCGCGGCCGGCGAGCTCGGCGCGGATCACCGCGTCGCGCGGCGGCGGCTGGATCTCGGCGCGCGCCAGGGC
>JAEYYY010000065.1 GCA_023430775.1 Pseudomonadota bacterium | reverse complement strand
GGCACGCACCGCGCGCTTCGCCGCCTCCGCTCCATGCGCGTGCGCGGCCACCCGCCTGCCGAGCGCGTGCGCTTCGTCGGCGATCGCGGTGAGCTCCGCCTGGGTGAGCTGCGGCGAATCGACCTTGTCGGTCTCCGACAGCACGCCGCCCGACGCGCAGACCTTGATCACGTCGGCGCCGTACTTGGCGTTGTGGCGAACCGCGGCGCGCATCTGATCGGGACCGTCGGCGACGCCTTGCGCGATCCCCGGTTCGGCGAGCACGCCGCGCCGGTAGCCTTCCGTCGGATCGCAGTGACCGCCGCGCGCACTGATCGCCTTGGTCGCGATCAGCATCCGCGGGCCCGCGATCACGCCACGCGCGATCGCGTTGCGCAGCCCGACATCGATCGCGTCGCTGGACCCGAGGTCGCGCACCGTGGTGAACCCGGCCTCGAGCGTGGTGCGCGCGTAGACGCTGGCCTCGAGCACGCGCTCGGTCGGCTCCTTCTTGAACGACGCCAGCTCGTCGGCTTGCCAGTCGCCGGTCGCCTCGAACGACAGGTGCGTGTGCGCATCGATCAGCCCCGGCATCAGCGTCGTGTCGCCGAGCTCGATCACCTGCGCGTCGGCGGGGATCTTCACGCGCGACCCGGCCTCGACGATCTTGCCGGCCTTGACGACCACGATGCCCGGCGACACCAGCGCATCGGACTTGCCGTCGTACAGCCGCTTCGCCTTGAGCGCGTAGATGGTCGAGTCGGCCGCGGCGGTCGACGACGCCAGCGCGCAGGCCATCGCGAGGAACGTGCGCATGGCACGAGCTTATCGCGTTCTCTAGCGGTGCTCGTCGTAGATCCGCTGCGCGAACTGGCCCGGGGGCGAGCGCCGCCAGGTCTCGATCTGCGCGCGGGCGGCGGGCGGAAAGTCCTCGAGCGTCGGCAGGGTAGCGCCGTACTGCGGCGGCAACAGCACCGGAGCCGCGAGCGCGGCGAACGTCAGGTCGGCGACCGTGAACCGATCGCCGGTCAGGTAGCGCCTGCCGTCGCCGAGCTGCGCGGCGACCGCGGAGAACGCCTCGTCGATCTTCTCGCGCGAGCGCTCGGCACCGGCGGCATCGATCTTCAGGCTGCGCTTGAGGTAGAGCACCGCGGCGGGGCGCGTCGCCTTCATCGCGAGCTGTTCCCAGCGCGGTACGCCCGCGAGCAGCAGGTGATCGAGGTCCTTGCGATCGATGAGGTGGAAATAGCTCCACCGCCGCGTCGCCGGGCCGAGCTGCTTGTCGAGCTGATCCTCGATCGTCAGCGCCTCCTCGCGCTGTGCGGCCTCGGTGGGGTAGAGCGAGCCGGGGCGATGCTCGTCGGCATACGCGATGATCGGCGTCGAGTCCGGGATCACGCGGTCGCCGTCGACCAGCGCCGGCACCGTGCGCTTGGCACCGGCCCGCAGCGTCGCCGTGTAGTGGAAGGCCGGCAGGTGGCCCTCTTCCTTGTAGGCGATGCCCGCCACCTCGAGCGCCCAGCGCGCCTTCTCGCAGTAGTGCGAGAACGGGATCGTGATCAGTCGTGCCGTCATTCCTGCCTCGTCTTTTTCGCCATCGCGCCGCGAATCATATCGGTGAACCCGCCCTGTCCTTCGACCAGCATGGCGTCGAGCTCGCGACCGACGCCGACCACCTTCTTGAACGCCGGGAACGCGAGCACCGCGAGGATCGACATCGTCAGCCCGAGCGCGAACCGGATGCTCGCCATCCCGAGCCAGCCACCGGCGCCGAACCCGAGCACGCCCAGGCGCAGCAGCGTGCCCATCGGCTCGCCGATATCGGAGAACAGCTGGCGCGGTGCGGGCGGTCCCGCCGCCGGCTTGGTCAGCGCGACCACGTCGTCCGCCATCGTGCCGCGGCGACGCGGTGGCGGCGGACCCTTCGCGAGCAGCGCGATGACGTCGCGCGCGCGCTGCGGGCGTTGCTGCGGATCCGGATCGGTCATCGCGATCAACGTGTGGCGCAGCGCCGGATCGATCGACGGCAGGTGACGCTCGAGATCCATCCGCAGGCCCTTGCGCGGCACGTCCTCGGGCTCGATGCCGCCGAGCAGCGCGACGATGGTGGCGCCGAGCGCGTAGAGGTCGGTCGCGGGCGTCGCCTCGCCGTGCAGCTGCTCGGGCGCCATGTAGCCGAACGTGCCGACCACCGTCGAGCCGCCCTTCTCGCGCGCGGCATCGAGCACGCCGCCGAAATCGACGAGCGACAGCCGGCCGTCGGGCGCGCGCAGGATGTTCGATGGCTTGATGTCGCGGTGGACCACCACCGGCGAGCGGGTGTGGAGGTAGTCGAGGATCTCGAGCGCGCGGATCAGAATGTCGCGGACCTCGTTCTGCGACAGCCGGCGGCGCTCGGTGAGATCCCGCAGGTTGTCTCCCGGCGCGCGCTCCATCACCAGGTTGAAGGTCCCGGGCGGCTCCTCGAAGTTCGCGAGGTGGCGCGGCACGCCGGCGTGGCGCAGCTGCGAGAGTACCTTGGCCTCGCGCTCGAACAGCTCGAACGACTTCCAGGTCCCGCGCGGCGTCAGCCGCTTGACGACGACGAGCCGGTCCTTCTCGTTACCCTTGAGCCATTCGTCGCGGGCGAGAAACAGCTCGCCCTGCGAGCCCTTGCCGAGCTTCGGCCCGAGCCGATACCGCTCCTTCAGCAGCGGTCCGTCGAGCTCCTGCGACACCCTGGCTTGATAGCAAATCCCGCCCGGCGCGGGTCTACTCGCGAGCACTTCTCGAGCGCTCCGAAACGGGGCCTGACGCGCTACAGTGGCGGCCTCGTGACCCTGCACGATCGAGAACGCATCGAGGAGCGTCTGCGATCCGTCGCCGATCCGACCGGGTTTCTGATCAACCTGTTCGCGCACGCTCCGGTTGGCTTCGCGGTGTGGAGTGCCGATGGCACGCCGCTGCTGACCAACGCCGCGTTCCTCGCGATCTTCGGCAGCGAGCCGCCGCCCGGCTACAACGTGCTCCGGGACAACCAGCTGCGCGACAGCGGCATGCTCGCGCTGTTCGAGCGGGCGTTCGCCGGCGAGACCGTGCACGTGCCGACGCTGTGGTTCGATCCGCGCGACATCACCACCGTCGAGGTCAAGGAAGGCAAGCGCGTCGCGATCTCGATGACGATCTTTCCACTGTTCAAGCCGACCGGCGAGATCGAGTACGTGGCGGCGACCTACAAGGACGAGACCGAGCTGCGCACGATCGCCGAGCGCACGCGCGAGGAAGCGACGACCGCGAACGCGGAGCTCGACGCGTTCAGCTACTCGATCGCGCACGATCTGCGAGCACCGCTGCGGGCGATGAGCGGGTTCGCGAACGTGCTGCGCGAGGACGCCGGGGACAAGCTCGATGGCGAGGCGCAGGCACACCTCGATCGGATCTCGGCGGCGGCGACGCGCATGGGCGATCTGATCGACGGCTTGCTGTCGCTGTCGAAGATCGCGAGGCACGAGCTGGCGTACGAGGCGCTCGATCTCGGCGCGATCGCGCGCGATCTGGTCCCGGTGCTGAGCGACGACGGCACGCCGATCGAGTGGGCGATCCACGACGGCCTGGTGGTGCGCGCCGATCCGGTGCTGGTGCGAACCGCGATGCACAGCCTGCTCAGCAACGCGGTGCGATTCACGGCGCGCGTCGATCCGCGCCACATCGAGGTCGGTCGCTCGCTCGTCGACGGCGCGCCCGTGTTCTTCGTACGCGATAACGGGGCGGGCTTCGACATGGCGCACGCCGGTCACCTGTTCCGGCCGTTCAAGCGGCTCCACACCACGACCGAGTTCGAGGGCACGGGGATCGGCCTGGCGACCGCGCAGCGCGCGATTCGCCGGCACGGGGGACGGATCTGGGCCGAAGGGGTTCCCGATGGCGGCGCGACGTTCTACTTCACCCTGTGAGTCGTCATGAAGAGCAAGATCATCCTGCTGGTCGAAGACAACGCCGATGACGAGGTGTTGACGCTGCGCGCGCTCAAGAAGTGTCATGTCGCGAATCCGATCGTCGTGGTTCGCGATGGCGCCGAGGCGCTCGACTGGCTGTACCGGCGCGGCACGCACGCCGGCCGCGATCCGGGGCTCGAGCCGCAGCTGATCCTGCTCGATCTCAACCTGCCGAAGATCGACGGGCTCGGCGTGCTGCGCACGATCCGTGGCGATGCCTCGCTCCAGCGCATGCCGATCGTCGTGCTGACGTCGTCGAACGAGGATGTCGACGTCATCGAGAGCTACAAGCTCGGCGCCAACAGCTATGTCTGCAAGCCAGTCGGCTTCGAGCCGTTTGCCAAGGCCGTGCAGCAGCTCGGGTTGTACTGGCTGGTGCTCAACGAGCAGCGGTGAAGATCTCGAACCGCGGTAACGTCGACTCACCATGCGCAGTCTGACCCTGGTCGCGCTCGTCGCCTGTGCCGCCAACGCCGATCCGGCGCGGCCCACGCAGCCCGTCGCACCCGGCGACACGCGCACGGAGCCCGCCGCTCCCGGCGATCGCCAGCCGGGCGATCAGCAGCCGAGCAGCCCGGAGCTGCGGGTCAAGCAGATCGTCGATCGCTATCGCGCGGCGGCGAAGCTGCCGCCGGTGATCCTCGATCCGGTGCTCAGCAAGGGCTGCATGGAGCACGCCGAGTACATGCGGCTCAACAAGGACAGCGATGCGATGGCGGGGCTCAACGCGCATCACCAGCGTCCGAACCTGCCGGGCGCCACACCCGAGGGTGCGAAGTGCGGCAAGGCGGCCGATCTGTTTCCGGGTGTCTCGGATCTCGGCGTCGCCGTCGACGGCTGGATGGCCGGCCTCTATCACCGCCGGCCGATCATGGATCCGACGCTGGCGCGGATCGGCGTCGGCTACTCGAAGTTGCCCGATGGCTCGTACATGGCAGCGCTGATGTTCGTCGATGGAAAGGATCCGGCGGCGGCATCGAAGTGGCCGGTCGCGTATCCGGCGGACAACCAGACCGACATCCCTCTCGACTTCGGCAACGAGATCCCGAACCCGGTGCCCGGTGGCGGCCGCGCCGGCTATCCGATCACGATCCAGTTCCCGCCGTTCGACAAGGTGACGGGCGTGACGGCGAAGCTGGTCGCCAACGGCAAGGACGTGCCGTTCTACCTGTCGGATCCCGAGCACCCGGCGACCTCGTTCGGGCAGTACGGCGTGGTCTGCCTGATCCCGAAGGTGCCGCTGACGCCGAAGACCACGTACACCGCGACGGTGTCGGCGAGCTGGAAGGGCAAGCCGAACACGTACACCTGGTCGTTCTCGACGCTGGGGCTGCGTGCGGTCGACGCGCACGACGAGGCCGCCGTGGTCAAGGCACTCAACGTCGCGAGCACGCTGCGCGGCAAGGTGCTGCACGGCGGGATGATGGATAGCGAGACCGCGTTCCTCCAGATCGGCGAGCGCCAGCTCCAGAACTACAAGATGATCTCCGTGCTGATCCCGAAGACCGTGTGGACGAAGCTCGGTGGCTCGCCCGACAGGTTCAAGGGCAAGACGATCGAGGTCGACGGCACGCCGCACCTCGTGCAAGGCCAGTACATCAACGTCGTGATCAGCGTCCCCGGTCAGCTCCGCATCGTTCAGTAGGGAGCGAACGCGGCCTTCGACAGCTTGCGCTTGTCGAGCAGCTCGAGCTCCGCGGCGGTGTACGCGTTGGCGCCGGTCAGCCGGGTGCGGATGTAACCGACGACGAGTGCGCGCGCCTGCCTGCCACCCTCGACGACGGCGGCCTCGCCGGTCTCGGCGCAGTCATCCCACAGCTCGAACAGGGCTTCCTTCTTCTGCGCGATCGTGGCGTCGAGGAGCAGGTCGAGTTGCTTCTGCATCAACTGCGCGGATTGCGCGAGCTGCTGCTGCTTGTAGCGACGGCCGATCTGCACGCGCTCGTCGCGCGTCGAGTCGAGGTAGCGCAGCTTCGCGGCCGCGTACGGATCGACCTTCTTGCGCCGCATCAGCGCGTCGGTGACATCGAAGCCGCCGCCGAGGACGGGCACCGGCGCCTTGCCGTGGTCGGGTTTGGTGTCCTGATCGGGCGCGCGGGTGTTGTTGATCGCGACCTTCTCCGGATCGCTGGGGATCTTGTTGTCGTTCGCCGCCCAGTCGGCGACGTGCTTGCCGACCGCCTTCGGGATCTTGCGCGGATCGGGAACGCTGATCCGCAGGTTGCGCGAATTCTTCAGGTCGACCGAGCCATCGGGATTGACGCGCGCGGTGAACGAGCCCTTGTTCGAGCGATAGCTGCCGCCGC
>JAEYYY010000492.1 GCA_023430775.1 Pseudomonadota bacterium | reverse complement strand
GTGCGCAGCTGCGCCTTCGCGCGATCGCGCGGGGCCGGCATCGCATCCTTGTCGCTGAGCACGGTGACGGCGTTCGCCGCCGACGGTGCATCGTCGGCGTTGCCGGCGGCGACCTCGACGAGCAGCTCGCGCCGCGTGGCCGCATCCGGGTTGCGCGCGACCGCGGCCTCGAACAGCGTGTGGCCGCGCTCGCCGAGCCCGCGCACCAGCGACACCGCGATCCGGCGCAGCTCGGGATCGTCGGACGTCAGCGCCGTGGTCAGCGTCTCGGCGTAGACCTCGCCACGGCGGCGCGCGGCTGCACCGGCGACGCCGATCGCGGCGCGGCGCACGGCCGGCGGTGACTTCGGAGTCAGGGCGCTCTCGACCAGCGCCACCTCGCCGGGGCCACCGCGCGCGATCGGGCGCAGCGCGGCGAGCAGCTCGGCGAGGTCATCGGGATCCTTCGCCGCCTTCTTGAGGTTCTCGAGCGCCGCTTCGTTGCCGGTGGTCGCGTACTCGATCAGGCCCGCGAGCTGCGGCGCCATGATCTCCTGCAGCTGCTCCTCCCAGTCGCCCTTCGAGGCTCCGAGATCGTGGCCGTCGATCTTCGACCACGCGTCGGGCGCGACCATCGCGCGCGTCAGCCCGGTATCTGCGACCTCCTTGCCCCAGCCGCCGGGCAACCAGAAGAAGCTCGACAGGCCGGCGCGCCCACCGCGCACCGAGATGCTGTTGCCGCCGGCGTGCGGCGTCAGATCGAAGTAGACGCGGCCCGACAGCGAGATCCAGATGATGATGATGATCAGCAGCGGCACCGCGGCGATGCCGCCGAGGATCGCGAGGTAGTACCGCTTGCTGCGCTGGACCACCGCGAGCTCGGCCGGCGTCACCGGCGCGATCCCCTCGGTGCGCAGCGCGCGGAGCTCGCCGATCGTCAGTCGCTCCTTGTTGCCGGCCTTGCTGCCCAGCAGATCGAAGGCGCGCCGCGCCGCCGCCCGCGTGGGCGCGGTCAGCTCGCGGATCCGCGTGCTCAGGATCTCGTGGCGCAACATCCACGTGGCGCCGTTCGGATCGCCGCGGATGATCAGGCCGCGCTGCTCGAGCGTGACGAGCGCCTGCTGGGCGTAGCTCTGGTCGATGCTGATCTTGCGGATCACCGCCGCCGCATCGCTCGGGCCCGGCCCACCGACGGCGAGCTCCGCCGCGAGTCGCATCGCCGAGCGCTCGTTGCCGGTGGCCTTGCACGTCTCGTGGAGCCACGCCTCCTCGAGCTCGCTCGCGCCGCCGAGCTTCTGGAGCCCGGCCGCGGTGGTGATCTTGAGATCGCGCAGCGCGATGCCGGCGAGCTGCAGATCCGCGGTCAACATCGGCTGGCCGTGACCGAGACCCTGGACCACGGCCTCGGCGAGCGCCGGATCGGCGGCGACACCGGAGAACGTCAGGATCCGGTCGAGGATCTTCGAAGCCTCGCTCGCGGCGATCCGCTTGAGCTCGTAGCGCGTGGACGGCGGGAACAGCGAGCCGGTGCGCCGCTCGAGGGCACCGAGCGTGTGCAGCCGCTCGCTCGCGCACACGAACAGGAACCGCGCGCGGCCGGCGGCGCGGCTGATCACGCGCTGGAACAGATCGGCGAGCTCGCCGATCGCCTTGTCGTCGGCACACATGAAGTCGATGTCGTCGACGACGAACACGAACTGCTGCCCGGCGACCGCGGCGCTGACGGCGCGCTGCGCGAAGGCGACCGGGGTCTCGTTGGCGGCGGGCTGGATGCCGAACGCGGAGAGCCCCTGCGCGAAGCTCGCGGCCGGTTGCGTGGGGTCCTCGCAGGCGAGTGCGACGATGCCGTGATCGCGCAAGTACGGGATCAGGCCCGCACGCACGAGCGAGGTCTTGCCGACGCCCGGTTCACCGAACAACAGTCCCGCGCGAAACCCGTCGGCGGTGACGAGCTTCGCGATCTCGTCGCGTTCGGATTCACGCCCTTGCCACACATCGCGCTCGGCCTCGCCGAATGGATCGAGGCCACGCAACGGCGACACCGTCCCTGGATAGGTGGCGACCACGCCCGGACTATAGACCGGAACCGGCGCCGTGCGCCTCAAACGCGTATGCTCGTACCGATGTCGGGGGCGCTGACCCGCACGCTACTGATGCTTCTGATCGCGTGCAGCGCGCGCGGGACCACGCCGGCGTCAAAAACTCGCCCCGGACCCGGTGTCGAGATCACGCTGTATCGCGATCACGCGGTGGTCGCGCATCGCATTGATGTCGCGATTCCCGCCGCTGCGCCCGCGACCATCCGCTTGCGCGTCGCGGCCGGCGTCGATCCGGATGATCTCTATCTCGTCGAGAAAGGCGAGCTCGCGATCAAGGAAGTCCGCGTGCTCGGCGCGAAGCTCGACAAGCCCGCCGACGGCTGCGACGAGGTGTCGTGCGTGCTCGATAACTACGAGCGCGCGTGCTGCGCGAAGTACGAGAAGAAGCCCTCGGAGTGGGAGAGCGAGGGCCCGGTGGCGATCGAGCCGGCGAAGCTGTCGCGCGCGCCGACCGATGTCGAGATCATCGTCGGCGGGCCGCGCGCAGGTAACTACTCGCTCCTGATCGGCTACGACACGCAGCGGATCGACTGGGATGCCGCGTACACGGTCATCGCCGAGCCATCCCGCACGCGAGCGGAGGTCCGCGGAGCGCTCGCGATCCGCAATGCGACCGGGATCGACTTCTCGCAGGCGCGCGTCAGCGTCGTCGATTCCGATCACGGCACGGCACAGGCGCGGCTCGCGAAGGAGCTCGAGAAGCCCACCAAGCCGGACGCGCATCAATCGCCCGTGGCGAAGCCGCGCGCCCTCGCGTCCGCCTACACCATCGTCGAGGGCGACACGCGCATCGAGTTGATCGCCCACACCGTTCCTGTGCGCCGCGTGCTCGTGTTCGATCCGATCGGGCCCAACCTCGACTACAAGCACAGTCAGCCCGTCCAGGACCCGCAGCTGGGCGCTCGGACCGTGTCGACCAGCGTGATGGAGAGCGTGGCGTTCGAGCGCGACGCCGTGCTGGCGAACTTGCCCGGCGGGCAGGTGCGGTTGTTCGAGCGACAGCCCGATGGAGCCGTCGTGCTGGTCTCGGAGTCGACGCTGTTCGGCACCGCGATGCTGGCGGCCACCGTCGATACCATCCCGCTCCACCGCATCGACGGCGTGACCGGCAAGCGGGAGCGGCGCGAGCTGACGGTCGATAACGACCGCAAGCGGATCTCCGAGGAGTTCTATCTGACGATCGAGAACGGGCTCGCGCGACCCTTCGACCTGCTCGTGCGCGAGCACCTGTACCGGGGCGCCGACTGGACGATCGCGTACGGTTCCGGGATCCGGATCGACAAGGAAGGCCAGCAGCAGATCGTCATGCCGATCAAGGTTCCCGCCCACGCGACGCAGACGGTGCTCTACGTCGTGGTGTACTCGTGGGACAAGCCAAGATGATCGCCAAGGTCGACGGCCTCGTCATCAAGTACGGCAAGCGCGTCGCGGTCGACGGCCTGTCGTTCGAGCTCGCGGCCGGCGAGATCGTGTTGATGCTCGGCCCCAACGGTGCCGGCAAGTCGACCACGCTGTCGGCGATGGCCGGCGCGATCGTGCAATCGGCCGGCACGATCGAGGTCGGCGGCGACAACCTCGCGACCGCGCCGCGCAGCGCTCGCAGAAAGGTCGGCTTCGCGGATCAGCCGCCGGCGCTGTACGAGTACTTCACGGTCGCCGAGCACGTCGGCTTCATCGCCCAGGCGCGAGGCGCGGATCAGGCCGCCGCCGACAAGGTGCTCGCCGACCTCGGGCTGTCCAAGATCGCCGGCCGGCCGTGCCGCGAGCTGTCGTTCGGCATGCGGCAACGCGTCGGCCTCGCGGCCGCGCTGGTCGGGCCGGTCGAGCTGGCGCTGCTCGACGAGACCCTCAACGGCCTCGATCCGCATGCCTCGCGGTCGGCGCGTGCCACCCTCCGGGCCGCCGCCGAACGCGGTGCGGCAATCCTGATGTCGACGCACCTGCTCGGGGTGGCCGAGCGGATGTGCGACCGGATCCTGATCATGGACAAGGGCAAGCTGGTCGCCGACCAACGTGGCAAAGAACTGACGGCGCTGCTCGCCAAGGGCCCGTCCGCCGTCGAGGATCTGTACGTGTCGCTGATCGCCGACGAGGGGCCGACCTGATGCTGGCAGTCCACACCCGCCGGCTGTGACTCCAAGTCCACACGCGTGATCTCCGCCGGCAGTCGCCGGCCGTTCACGGTGCTCGCCGTTGCGCCGTCACCTCACGTGACCTCGCGGTCGTCGCGGCCGCGGAAGCAATCGCGGGGTTGCTCGCGATCGCGCGTCGGCGCACCCGTTGCAACCTGCTCCGTTCACGATGAACAAGCTGCTTCGTACCTCCTCCCTCGTTTGCCTCCCCTTGTTTGCTTCGCTTACTGCTTCCGCCGACGAGATCCACCAGACCGCCACGCTCGACCGCGCGTCGGGCGAGACCGGCGCCGGCGCGGACCTGTCGTTCGTCAGTGACTTCGACGAAGGCTTCGTGTCGCGCCTCGACCTCCACGGTCAGTGGATGCATCGGTCCGGCTTCGGCGCCTACGGCCAGCTCGCGGTGTCGCGCGCGTTCCTCGATGACAACGGCCTGACCGAGAAGATCGACGACATCGCGATCTCGAACCTCGAGGTCGGCGGTCAGCTCGAGCGCTCGCTGTCGAAGGAGCTGTCGCTCGTCGCTCACGTCGGCCTGACGCTGCCGACGTCCTCGGACGAGATCGAGCCGTTCCTCACCAACATCATCTCGTCGCAGCGCCGCTTCAACGATCTCGTCAACGCGATCCCGAATCTCACGGCGCTCCGCCTCGGCGTGTCGCCGACGTGGACGCGCGGTGCACTGTTCGCGCGCGCCGATCTCGGTGTCGACGTCGTGGTCGATTCCGATCTGATGGAGACGCCGGATCCGATCGGTCACGCGAACCTCGCGGTCGGCATGAAGAGCGGCAAGCTGTCGGGCGCCGTCGAGATGGTGACCATGTTCCAGACCGGCGATGTCTCCGAGGACGAGGACCGGTTCCAGCACACCGCCGCGCTGTCGCTGCGCTACGACGCCGGTCAGTTCTCGCCGACCCTCGCGATCGTGTCGCCGCTCGATGACGGCGGCCGCGGCGAAGTCCTGACCGTCGGTGCCGGCGTGTCGGCGAAGTTCTAGCGCCGCGGTCAGGCGGCCGCGCAACGCACGTAGGGAGGCTCACGCTCGCAACGTTCGGGTGGCTACGCGCGTGGCCATGGATGTTGCGTTTGGCGTCATGACGACGCGGTACGTCGAAGGATTTCAACTGTTGGACCTGGAACGGATCGTGGTTTCGACCGCTGCGCCGGACGTTTCCCGAACCAACCGAGCCTGACATGAACCCCACTCTCGAAACTCTGTTCGACCGCGCCCTCCTTCGCATCAAGCGCGGAGCCTCGAACGTGATCCGCGGCGGTGCGATCGCGGGCGCCTTGATCTCCACCGCACCCCAGACCGGGTGCGCCGATGCGCCGGCGGTCGATGACGAGGGCATCGATGGGGTCGGCCCGGGAGGCAAGGGTGACTGGGCGAGCGACGAGGGCGAGCGCCGCCCCGATCTGATCTCGTTCACCGGCGACGCGTGGTCGGAGTGCCGCGACTCGAGCTCGCGCACCGGCTGCTACGGCTACGAGATGTTCCTCAAGGTGATGGTGACGCCGATCGCCGATGTCGATCCGACGGCGAAGAAGGTGGGCGTGGTGTTCCGCAGCATCGAGAACAGCACCGGCGATCGGACGTCGAACGGCCGGTTCTTCAGCAAGCACGCCGACGGCCGCGAGGAGTGGCACGTGCCGGTGCGCGTCTACTCGTACGAGGATCTGATCAAGTTCAACGTCTGGTACCAGCCGGGCAACGGCAAGACGTTCTACGACGACAACAACGGCGAGGGTCACGTCTACGCGAACAACAACGCGAGCCAGGTGATCCAGACCGCGACGTGGGAGAGCAACGTCACCGTCACCGAGACCAGCGTCAAGGGCACCGTGCGCGTGCGCATCGCCGACCTCGACTTCGACAAGGCGCTCGGCATGCACGCGACGATCGACGGCTGGGCGAGCACGCTGAAGTTCGGTACCGGGGTCGTCGGCGAGAAGAACAAGTTCTACTGGGTCGAGGACGCGTGGGGGAACTTCGAGTACTGGCAGATCGACCTCGAGATCGAGGGTGCGAATATCCAGGAGCTGCGCTACGCGGTGTTCTACGACCACGGTGTCGTCAACAGCGCGCGCCGCTACACGTTCTGGGACAACAACTGGGGAAGCGACTATCGTGTGAGCCGCGGAACCCCCGGTGGCGGCACGCGCGGATAACGACAGACTCGTCCGGTTTCGATTCCGGAGCGGCGAGGCCACCGTCGAGGTGCGCGGCGAGATGCAGCACTGGCTGTATCCGGCGCAGCTGCATCCCGCCGGCGATGGTTGGAGCGAGCACGCGTATCGGCTCGGTGCCGGCACGTATCAGTACAAGTTCAAGGTCGGTCCCGACTGGGTGCTCGATCCCGAGAATCCGCGGACACGGTCGCGCGATGGCGCGCGCAACAGCCTGCTCGTGATCGGCGGCGCCGACGAGCCGCTGCTGCACGCGGCGGCGCGGCCGTTCGTGTTCGAGGAGGATGACGGCCGGATCTGCGTGCGCGCAGGGCTGCGCAAGGGTCACGGCGATGGGCTCGAGCTGCGCTGGGATGAAGGCGCGGGGATGCGGCGGCTCGCGATGGCGCACTGCGCGTCCGAGGACGAGCACCTGATGTTCGAGGCGCACGTGCCCGGTGCGGGGCGGTCGCTCGAGTATCTGTTCGCGCTCGCCGATGGCCGCTCGATCGGAGCGCCGGGTGGTGCCGCGCAGACGTTTCGCGTCGAGCGCGAGCACCTGAGGCTGCGCACGCCACAGTGGTGGCGCGATGCGGTGCTCTACACGATCTTCGTCGATCGCTTTCGCTGCGGTGCGGGCTGGCGAGATCCGAGCGTGATCGACCGCGAGACACGCGCCGGCGGCGATCTCGCGGGAGTGATCGCGGCGCTGCCGTACCTCCAGGATCTCGGCGTCACCGTGCTGCACCTGACGCCGATCTGTGCGAGTCACTCGGTGCATCGCTACGACGCGATCGATCCTCGAGCGGTCGCGCCCGAGCTCGGTGGCGACGAGGCGCTCGCGAGGCTGTTCGATGCCGCGCACGCGCACGGCCTGCGCGTGATGCTCGACGTCGCGATCACGCACGTGCATAGAGATTTCTTCGCGTTTCGCGACGTCCGCGCGAGCGGCCGCGAATCGTCCTACTGGAGCTGGTTCTCGATCCAGCACCACCCGTTCTTCGAGGGCTACGAGCCCGGCTACGCCCACTATCAGAAGGGCCAGTGGCAGGAGCCGCTGCTGCGCGCCGAGGAGCCCGAGGTCGTCGATTACCTCGCGGATACGTTCGTGCACTGGACGAAGCGCGGTGCCGACGGCTTCCGGATCGACGCCGCGGCCGACGTGCCGCGCTCGGTGGTGCAGCGGATCGCGAGGGCGGTGCGCGCGACGCGCTCCGACATCGCGCTGTTCGCCGAGTACACGCCCGACAACATCGCGCACTGGACCGCAGACGCGGTGGATTCGGCGACCGACTTCGTCGCGCAGCAAGCGGTCTACGACTGGCTGTGGCGGCGCACGGCACCCGCCTCGCGGGTCGCCGAGGTGCATGCGCAGCGGCGATTCGATCGCGGTGGACCGGGATGGACCGCGATCGCGTTCACCGCGACGCACGATCAACCGCGCTTCCAGACGCTGGTGCGCGATCCGGCGATCGCGCGCGTCGCCCAGCTGTTCACGCTGACCCGCGCGACCATCCCCGCGATCTACTACGGCGACGAGATCGGCCTGGCGGCCGCCGAGCCGGCGCGCGCGTTCGAGGACTCGTGGCCGGATCGCCAGTGCATGCCGTGGGACGAGGCCGCGTGGGATCGCGAGACCCACGCGCTGGTTCGCTCGCTGCTACACCTGCGTCGCGATCGGCTGCCCTTGCGCCGCGGCGACGAGCAACCGCTCGCGATCGACCATCGCGACGTGCTCGGGTTCCGCCGCGTCTGGGCAGGCGACGCGATCGACGTCGTGATCAACGGTGGCCCCGAACCGGCGCGCATCGCGGTGCCCGACTGCGACGGCAAGGCCGCCCGCGTGGTGCTGGCGCTCGCCGGTGCGACGCTCTCCGGCGAGCTGGTGCTCCCTCCATGGTCGGCCGTGATCCTCGAGCGCGTGCAAGAGCTGCCGGTCGAGGCGCTCGACGATGCATCGGCGATCGCGAACAACCGGCTGATCGGCGCGCTCGCGTTCCGCGAGGGTGTTACCGAGACGCCGGCGTATCCCGCGAACCTCTACGTCACCGTCACCGAGGCGTGCAACCTGCGGTGTCAGCACTGCATCACCCACGCACCGGAGCTGACGCAGAGTGGCCGTGCCCGCGGCCTGCGGCCGTGGCTCCTCGATGCGCTGCGCGACGCGTTCGCCGCCGCCGATTACTTCGCGTTCGCGCACGGCGGTGAATCGCTGACGTCGCCGGCGCTGTTCGACGTGCTCGCGGCGATCCGGCGCGCCAGGGCAGGGCGGCATCACGATGCTCATCTGCTGACGAACGGCATGCTGCTGCGTGCCGACACCACGTCGCGGCTGATCGATGCCGGCGTCACCAGCATCATGATCTCGCTCGACGGCGCGACCGCCGAGACCAACGACGCGATCCGCGCGGGCGGCAAGATCGCGACGGTGCTCGCGAACGTTCGCGATGCCGTGCGAGTGCGACGCGAGCGCGCCGCCGATCTGCGGCTCGGTCTGTCGACGGTGGTCGGCCTCACCAACGTCGGCGAGCTCGAGGACATCGCGAAGCTCGCGGTCGAGCTCGGCGTCGACTGGCTGAAGATCGAGGAGACCTATCCGGCGACGCCGTTCGCGAAGCGCGACCTGATCGAGCCGCGCGCGGACCGCGTGGTGGAACGCATGGCCGCGGTGCGCGAGACGCTCGGGCGCAGCAACGTGGTGCTCGTCGATCACCTCGATCCGCCACACGGCTGCACGTGCGAGTCGGCTTCCGAGACGCTGCGCGCGTTCCGCGCCGCCGACGACTTCGCCAATCGCACGCAGTTCCATCCGTGTCGCGCGGCGTGGGAGCAAGCGTGTATCGATCCCGACGGCACGGTGCACCCGGTCGACTACTTCCACCCACCGCTCGGCAGTCTTCACGATGCGCCGTTTCTCGAGGTCTGGAACTCGCCGGCAGCACAACGGATCCGTGCGCGTGCGCTGGCGAAGACCACACCGGAGCGACGTCGCCGCTGCGCGCAGTGAGCGCGTACGCACGGCGCTCGGAACACTACGCAACGCTCGGTTCACAGCATCGTTTCTGTGAACGAGCAGCGTGCGAA
The DNA here is from genome assembly GCA_023430775.1 of Pseudomonadota bacterium. Lineage (GTDB taxonomy): Bacteria > Myxococcota_A > Polyangia > Haliangiales > Haliangiaceae > JABFXX01. The sequence goes on along the minus strand of JAEYYY010000492.1, from coordinate 8,708 downwards.
GACATGAAGCTCATCCTTCTCTCCTTCGCGTTCATCGGGCTCGTGTTCGGCACCGCGGAAGCGGACTGGAATCGCAGCGGCTGGACCAAGCTCGGCGAGCAAACCGTCAACGGTCGCGTCGATCGCGACACCATCCGGGTCGGCGCATCCGAGGGCAAGTTCAGCAAGCTCAACATCGTCGTCGAGAAGAGCGATCTCGAGCTGCTCAGCTTCGTGGTGACGTTCACCAACGGCCAGCGCTGGCAGCCGAACGTGCGCCACCACTTCCGCCAGAATTCGCGGACCCGCGTGATCGATCTGCCGGGAGACGATCGCCGGATCCAGAAGATCGACGTCACCTACAAGAACGTGCGCGGCGGTGGCAATGCGGCGATCGAGGTGTGGGGCTTCAAGACCAACGGCCGCCGCCGCTAGGATTCCTGGTCAGAAACACCCTGGGCAATTGCCCACCGCATGGCATCAATGCCTTGCGATCGACGGTGCAGACACGAATCACGATGTTGTGGATCGCGTTCTCTCGCACGCACCGTCGATCGCCACGCCGCGGGGCGGTATCGTCGCTGTCGTGAACTCGCGCGAGCTGATCCGGTGGTCGACCCTCCACGATCGGCGCAGCGCGAGCTGGTACTCCTCCGGGCTGGTCCTCGCCATCGTGTTCGGCGGCCTGATCGCCGGCTGGGTGTCGTGGCGCGGTGCGGTCTCGCTCCCCGCCGCCAGTCACGCCTGGCTCGCCGCGACGAGCGTCGCGTTCGCGATCTCGTTCCTCCGCGTGCCGTTCCAGCTCTACTGGCGCCAGGATGCCTCGCTGCTCGCGCAGCTGCCGATCGAAGGCGGAGCGCTGTTCGATGCCGCGCTGCTGCGCTGTCTCCACGCGGCGAAGGCGACCACGCTCTCCGTGCTGATCGGTGCCCTGCCGATCCTCCAGCACGGCGGCGAGATCTACGCGCGCCACGCCTCGCTCGCACTCGCGCTCGGTGCGTGCGCCGCGCTGTTTCTCCCCGCGGTCGCCACCTGGGCCGCCACGCTGGTCGCGCTCGGCCAGGATCAGGTGCGGATGGCGCAGCTCAAGGCGGCGACCGGCGCGGCCGAGATCCCGGCATCGACCGCGCTGCTCGGCGTGCTGCCCGGCTTCGCCGGCACCGGCGTCATCGTGTTCGCGCTGCTGCTGTCGCGCTGGCTGACCGGCGGTGAGCCAGTGGTCCCGGCGATCCCCACGCTCGCCGGGCTCGTCGGCGTCTCGCTGCTCGCGATCGCCGCCGTTCGCTCGTCGGCGCCGCGCCGCATGGGCACGATCCTGCGCGATGTCTCCGCGCTCGATCGCCAGCGCCTCGCGCACATCGAGATCAAGCCGCCCACCGCGATCGAGAAGCTGATCGCGAGCCTGCTCGGCGAGGGCGCGCTGCCGTACAGCAAGGATGCGCGCCTCGTTCGCCGGCGCTATCCGATGGCCTACGCGCTCGGTGCGCTGGTGTTCCTCGTGCTCGGCATCGTCGGCGTCTCCGAGCCCGACGATCCGGCGCCGTGGCTGACGGTGACGCTGGCCGGCGCTGCCGCCTACGGCGTGGTGCTCGCGGGGCGCCTGCAGAAGCAGCCGATCGAGCTGCCGCGCCTGACCTCGACGCTGCCGATCGCGAAGCCGGCGATCTCGCGCGCGAAGGTCGCGTGGGTGATCGGCTGGTGGACGATCTTCGTCGCGGCGCCCGGCGTGTTCGCCGTGGTTCGTCAGGCCGACCTGGTGCCGTACGTCTCGCTCCTCGGCGGCGCGACGGTGGTCGTGATCGCGAGCGCGGTCGTGTTCAGCCGGCGCTGATTCCACGATAGACTGCACCGATGCGGCGGTTGGCGGGCTTGCTGGTGGTGGTGAACGCGACGCTGGCCCACGCCGACGAGCCGGCGATCCCATCGGTGATGGACAAGCGATGGTCGGCATCGATGGGCTATGGCGTTGCACTCGCACGCGCACGAACCGACAACCCGGAGACAGCCCCGCTCTTCGACCTTCATCTCGGGGTCCGGTTTCGTGTCCTTCCCGCTCTCCAGGTCGGACTGCTTCTAGGAGGAGCCTTCGAGGGTCCGGGCGATGGCTATGCGGAGCTCTGCGGTGACGTTCGTTATTCGCTGCTGGCCGAGCGTCCGTGGAATCCATATCTTCTCGGCGCGATCGGCTTCGGCTTTGCGGGCGAGCAGGGCTCCGGCGCGCGCTCGTTCGTGCGTGCCGGTGCTGGGATCGAGCGACGGTTCGAGAGCTGGGCGGTTTCAGGCGAGACGCACCTGTCGCGCATCGGAGGTGACGACGAGGCCGTCGGCGACGACGAGATCGCCAGGTTCGGCGCATTGAGTGGCGCCGTGAATCTGGTCGTCCACTACCACTGGGGTGGCTCCCGGCGCGTGCGGCGCTTCGTTCCGTGAACTGACGCGAAGGTGCGACCTTCACGCCGGGACCACGAGCGTGGTGCCGACCGCAGCCAGGTAGAGCCCGAGGCCATAGATCGCGTGGGTGCCGAGGCTCTTGATGCTGTTGAACACCGGCCGCTTCGTCTTCGACGACGCGATGCCCGCACCGAGTGCCGGCTGCAGGATCAACAGTGGCGCGACCACGGTGATGACGCCGATCAGCAAGGCGGGCAGCAGCGAAGGAGCGCGCGCCCACTCGAGCCCGAACGTGGCGACCAGCAGCAGGGCGAAGCTGATCCCGATCGCGTAGTGAGCACTCCAGCCGAGCAGGCGTTCGCCGCGAACCGGCGGCGACTTCGCGATGCCGGGATGGATCAAGCGCCCGCGCGGCAGGTGTCCGATCCAGCGCCCCAGCAGCGCGAAGTCGAGCGAGGGCACACCGAACCTGCGGAGCACCAGGGCCCACAGATCCATCATCAGCGTGGCGCCAACGCCGATCAGCACCACGCGCAACAGGGTCTCGATTGTTTCGGTCACGAAGGAACCTCCGCGATCGAACGTGCGCCTCGATCCGGATCGGGTCCAATCGATGTTTCCGAGGTCCGCCCTCGGATCGCCGGAGGGTCGAGATCGCTGAGGGCTGACCTCCGGACAAGCGATTGGATCGCCGCGAGGTTCGACGCCACACGTCGATGCATGACAGCTCAGCATTCGACGTTCGACGCGCTCGCCGCGAGTAAGCCCCGCCCACTGTGGATGGCGCTCGCTCCGATCTGCGTGATGGTGTTCATGGAGTTCCTCGCGATGGGGATCCCGTTGTCGGTCCTACCGGTGCACGTCCACGGCGTGCTCGGGTTCGGGACGTTCGTCGTCGGGGTGGCGATCGGCGCCCAGTCGTGGGTCACGCTCGCGACGCGGCACGCGGCGGGGACGCGCAGTGATCGCGATGGACCACGCCGAGCGGCGCTGATCGGCTTGCTGCTGTCGACCGTCGCGGGAGCGCTCTACGCGGTGTCGAGTGGCATCGGGCAGTCGACCGCGAGCCTCGCGGTGTTGCTGCTCGGGCGTGGTCTGCTCGGCATGGGCGAGAGCCTGGTCATCACCGGCGCTCTCGCGTGGGGCATCTCGCTCGCCGGGCGCGAGCGGTCCGGCGTGGTGATGGCGTGGGTCGGCATCGCGATGTACGGCGCGATGGCGATCGGCGCTCCCCTCGGTACCGAGCTCGCCGGGAGCCACGGCTTCCTCGCGATGGGGATCGCGGCCGCGCTGGCGCCGGCGATCGGGATCGGGGCGGCGGTGCTCGCGCAGCCCGTCGCGCCGCTCGGTGGCGAGCGGCTGCCGTTCTATCGCCTCGCGAAGCTGATCTGGTTGCCGGGTGTTGGCCTGGCGGCGAGCGCGCTCGGGTTCGGCGCGATCGCCGCGTTCTCGAGCCTGCTGTTCGGCGAGCACGGGTGGGCTCATGCCGCGCTCGCGATGACCGCCTTCGGCGTGGCGTTCGTCCTCGCCCGGCTGATGTTCGGCACGTTCCCGGATCGGTTCGGAGGAGCCCGCGTCGCGGTGGTCTCCGCTGCGGTCGCGGCGCTCGGCCAGCTCGGGCTGTGGCTCGCGACGTCACCGGCGATGGCCGTGGCAGCGTCGGCGCTGACCGGTTTCGGGTTCTCCCTCGTGTTTCCGGCATTCGGGGTCGAGGCGATCCGCCGCGTTCCACCACACAATCGCGGCGTCGCGCTGGGGGCGTACACCGCGAGCTTCGATCTCGCGATGGGCGTGGGCGTGCCGCTCCTCGGCGTCGTGGTCGCCGCGCTCGGCTATCGTGCCGCCTTCGGGATCGGCACACTCGCCGGCCTGGGATCGCTGATCATCGCGCTCGCGCTGAGTCGCGCAGGATCGACCCTGCGAGCTCGATGATCGGATCGTGCGCGCGCGCGGTGCGATACGCGAACAGCACGCGCGTGATGGTAGGAGCCTCGACCAGCAGATCGACTTCGCCGCGGTCGCGCGCCTCGAGAGCGGTGGCAGCATGCAGCAGTCCGATGCCCACCGATCCGGCGATCAGCGTGCGGGTCACGGTCTCGCGATCGACGTCGATCACCCGCTTCGGACGGATCGCGTGTGTCGCGAACAGCGCCTCGGCGGTCTGGCCGCAGCATGCACTCGACGCCGGATAGATCCAGGCGTGGTCGGCGAGCGCGCGCCAGTCCAGCGGCTTCGCGATCAGACCCACGGGACCCGCGAGATAGGTCGTGAAGCGCGACACCTCGATCACCGCGAGCGCGGGATCGGGCTCGCCGGCCTCGTTGTAGAAGCCGGCATCGAGTGCGTCGCTGCGCAACCCCTCGCGGATCTCTCGCGACGTGCCGTGCTTCAAGGTCACCTCGACCTCCGGGCAGCGCTCCGACAGCGTGGTCAGCAGCCGCCCGACCGCCTCGTGGTTGGAGTTGCTACCGGCACCGAGCCGAAGCTTGCCGGTGAGCTGTCCCTTGAGCCGGTTGGCCTCCGCGATCAGCTCCTGATGCGCACCGAGCGTGTGCTCCGCCTTCGCGAGCAGTCGCGAGCCATCGCTGGTCAGGCTCATGCCGCGCGGCGTGCGCTCGAACAGCACGAGGTCGAGCGTGTCCTCGATCGCCTTGATATGCGCGCTCACCGCCGGCTGGCTGAGGTGCAAGAGCTCGGATGCTCGCGTGATGCTGCCTTCGCGAGCGACGACGACGAACGTCTTGAGCTGATGGAGATCCATCGCGGCCCATCATACGGCGCTGTCCGGACACCTGTCCGGTCGCGCGGGCAGGTGTCCGCGTGTCGCGGTGGAACCGCGCGAAGCCTCGATCCGATCGCGTGGCACGCCGGCTGCTCGAGCGGTCGCCATGCACAAGCTTCGAACCACCATCGCCGCGTTCCTGTTCGGCGTGCTGTCAGCGACGGCGGAAGCACAGCCCGTCGTCACGCCACCCGCCGTCACCACCTACGTGAAGGCGGAGCATCCCGAGGGCGCGGCCGGTCGCGAGGCCGCCGTCGAGCTCGAGGTCGTGGTCGGCGAGGATGGCCGCGTTCGCGATGCCCGCGTGCTGACGCCGGTCGGTGATGGCTTCGACGAGGCGGCGCTCGCAGCGATCCGCCAGTTCATATTCACGCCGGCCACCAAGGACGGCCAGCCGGTCGCGGCGAAGATCCAGTACCGCTACACGTTCAGGGTCGAGACGCCGCCCCCGAAGGCGGTCGTCACCACCGGACGGATCGAAGGCCGGCTGCTGTCGCGCCTCGACAACGCGCCGCTCTCGGGCGTCGAGGTCGTGGTGACCGGATCGGACGCGAAGCCCCACCGCGCGACCACCGACGAGACCGGGACGTTCACGGTGTCGGAGCTGCCTGCCGGTGGCTACCACATCGCGATCCGCGCCCTCGACCACGTGGCGTTCGCGCAGGACGAGCAGGTGGTGGCGGGCGAGGCCGCCGCGGTGACGTATCGGCTGACGCCGATCGAGACGATCGCCGATGGTGGATCGTTCGGTGCCGTCGCGAAGATCGACGCGCCGACGCGCGAGATCACGCGCCGCTCGATCGAGGCAGCCGAGATGACGAAGCTCGCCGGCACGCGCGGTGATGCGCTGCGCGGCCTCGAGCTGTTGCCCGGTGTCGCCCGGCCGCCCGGGCCTCTCGGCATGATCATCGTCCGCGGCAGCGCGCCGACCGACAGCCAGGTGTTCCTCGACGGCGAGCCGGTGCAGCAGCTGTTTCACTTCGGCGGGCTGACCAGCTTCGTGAGCGGTTCGTTGCTGCAGCGGATCGATCTGTACCCCGGCAACTTCTCGACGCGCTACGGCCGCAAGATCGGCGGCATCGTCGAGGTCGAGCTCCGCGATCCACGCACCGATCGGCTGCGCGCCGAGGCCGATCTCAACATGATCGACGCGTTCACGCTGGTCGAGGGACCGCTCACCGACAAGACGTCATTCGCGATCGCCGGCCGCCGCAGCTACGTCGATGCGTGGATCGGTCCCGCGCTCGAGTCGATGAACGTCGGCATCGCGGCGGTGCCGGTCTACTACGACTGGCAAGCGATGGTCGTGCACAAGCCGTCGTCGCGCGACAGGCTTCGCCTCGTCGCCTACGCGAGCAGCGATGACCTCGAGGTCATCATCGCGAATCCGAGCGGCGTGCCGACCAATCGCGATCGGATCGCGCTCGGCAACTCGATGCGACGCCTGCGCGCCGAGTGGAAGCACGCGTGGCCCACAGTCGAGCAGAACCTGTCACTCGCGATCGGCCAGCGCGACTACCAGGCGAACCTCGGCCCCGAGATCGAGGTCGATGGCGATGTCATCGACGTGCTCGCCCGCGCCGACTGGAAGGCCGCGCTGTCGAAGCGCGTCGAGCTGCGGTGGGGGCTCGATCTGCAGAACGTTCGCTCGGACATCATCTACCGCGGTCCGGCGATCCGTCAGGTCGAGGGCAACCCGGACCGGTTCGCGCCGCCCGAGCAGGTCGATCACGCCGACTTCAAGGGCCTCGGAAAGTTCTTCCGCCCGGCCGCGTACGTCGAGGCGGCGGTGTCACCGATCGCGCCGCTGACGATCACCGGCGGCGCGCGCGTCGATTACTTCGGTGAGATCTCCGAGTGGGCGGTCGATCCGCGCGCGACCGTCAAGTACGCGCTCGGGGCGACGACGCTCAAGGGCGGCGTCGGCAGGTTCTCGCAGCCGCCCGAGGAGGGTGAAGCGCTCGAGGGGTTCGGCAATCCGAACCTCGAGGCGCAGCACGCGATCCACTACGGGCTCGGCGTCGATCACCGGATCTCCGATCGCGTGTCGCTCGGTGTCGAGGGCTACTACAAGGACCTCCAGCACATGATCGTCGCCGGTGACACCGGCATGCGCGACAACTCCGGCACCGGTCGCATCTATGGCCTCGAGGTCGCCGGTCGCTGGCAGCCCGGCGGAGCGTTCTCGGGCTTCCTGTCGTACACGCTATCGCGCAGCGAGCGCGACGACGGCGACGGCATGGTTCGCCTGTTCGACTACGACCAGACCCACATCCTGACGCTCGCAGGCTCGTACAAGCTCGGCGGCGGCTGGGAGCTCGGCAGCACGTTCCGTCTGGTGACGGGCAATCCCGAGACGCCGGTCGTCGGCAGCGTGTTCGACGGCGACATCGACTCGTATCGCCCGATCTACGGTGCCGTGAACAGCGCGCGCAATCCGATGTTCCATCGCCTCGACATCCGCGTCGAGAAGCAGTTCCGCATCGCCGGTCATCCGTTCGCCGGCTACCTCGACCTGCAGAACGCCTACAACCGCAAGAACCGCGAAGCCACTGCGTACAACTTCGACTACTCGGAGCGCGCAGACACGCCCGGCCTGCCCCTGCTTCCCAGCCTCGGGATCAAGGGCGAGCTCTAGACCACAGGAGAACCGTCATGACCCGACTCGTTGCTCTCGCTCTGCTCTCGGTCGCCGCCTGCGCCGAGCTCGATCCTCCCACGCTGATCAAGCGCGATCGCGTCCTCGGTGCGAAGGTCACCGTCGACGGTGATCCGGAACGCGCGTGGCCATCCCCCGGTGAGCAGGCCACCGTCACCTGGCTCACCGCCTCGCCCGGAGCGCAGGCGACTTTCTCGTGGACGCTGTTCGCGTGCCCTGCTGCGACCAGCGTCGGCATGCCCGCGTGTGCCGGAGACCCCATCGCGTCGTCGCAGTCGGCAGGCGCCGTGCCGACCCTGCAGCTCGCCGTCCCCGCGGACATCACCGCGTCGTCGATCGTCGTGGCCGGTGCGATCTGCGCGAGCGGCACGCCGGCGTTCGATGCCGCGACCGCGAGCGCGGCGTGCAGCGATGGCTCGCGCGTCGACGTGGTGTCGCAGCACGTGTTCCTCGCGATCGACGGCGACAATCGCAATCCCGACCTTCGCAGGGCGCCGATCACGTTCACCGAGGAGAGCTGGAACGGCGGAGACGACTGCGAGATCAGCGTCGAGCCCGGCGGGAAGCGAGCGGTCATCGGCGTCGCCTTCGAGGATGCGGATCGCGAGCGGTTCGTGACCGCGCAGGGCGTCGACACGCGGGAGGAGCTCCAGCTCGCCGCGTTCGCCACCGCCGGCGAGATCCTCCAGCAGCACACCTACGTCGATCCCGCCGACGAGCGCGCGCTCGCGCAGATCGCGTTCGAGTGGGATCCGCCCGTCGACGGCGCCGGCTCGCCCATCGACTTCTTCCTCGTCGTCCGCGACATGCGCGGTGGTGTCGACATGACGACCCGCCGGCTGTGCGTCAGGTGATCGTTCGCAGTACCATCGCGCGGTTGTCGGCACCGAACACGGC
>JAEYYY010000446.1 GCA_023430775.1 Pseudomonadota bacterium | reverse complement strand
GACCTGGGGTCGTCGGCCTTCGCGGCAGGCTTCGTGTCGTCGGTCTTCGCCGCCGGCTTGTCGTCGACCGGCTTCGCGGCGGGCTTGTCGTCGGGCTTCACCTCGTCGGGTGCGGCCGTCTTGACCGGCGCCTCGGCGCGGATCGGCGCCAGCGTCCCCGCGGCATGGCGGTCGAGCATGTTCTTCAGCGTGAACTCGAGACCGAGGTCGACATCCTCGTCGCACAGCTTGACGCCATCGATGAAGATCTGCGGCGTCAGCACGCGGATGTTGTTGGCGACCGACCAGCGCAGCGACTTGTTGAGTCGCGACTTCGCCTCCGCCGAGCCGATGCACGACGCCAGCTCGGGGAAGCGCTCGCGCGACAGCCGCGCCGCTGCTTCCGGATCGGCCTTGGTCGCATCGCGGATCTTCTCCTGATTCGCGAACGCCCACTCGATCACCGCCGGTGCGTTGTTCGGATCCTTCGCGGCCGCGCACAACACCGCTTCGCTGACCGCGCAGGCACCGGGGTGCGTGGCCTCGGTGACCATCCAGTTGCAGGTGTTATCGAGCGGGAACAGGATCGCCTGGCGATCGAGATCGTCGGAGAACCCCGACGCCGACAGCCGCTGCTCGAACGCGCGGCATGCCGGGCACAGAGGATCGAGCACCTCGATGACCTTCGCAGTGCCCGCCGGCTTGCCGGTGGTGACGCGCACCATCACGCCGTACGGATCGTCGGGTTTGACCAGCGCATCGCAGGTGCCGATGTACTTGCCGTGATCCGGTGCCAGCGCGAGGTAGAGCAGCACCGGGATGGCGACGAACGCGACGCCCGCACCGAATGCCGCGGCGAGAAAGCCGTTGGTGGTGGCCGGTGCATCGACCGCCGCGACCAGCTTCTTCTGCGGCGGCTCCGAGGCGGCGGTGCCCCAGGTCTCCTTCTGCGGCGCGATCGTCGACGAGCCGCCGGTGAACGCGGGCTCGTCGGGCAGCTCCTGCGGCTGCTTGGACTTCTTCGGCTTCGGCGCCGCCACCGCGCGCGGCACGGCCGGCCCGTGCTTGACCGCCTTGCGCCACACCGCGAGCGCACCGACGAGACATGCCGTCGACGCGATGTAGATGCCGACGCACAGCTTGCAGGTGGTGCCGAGCTTGGTCAGCGAGATGATCAGCATGACGATCGACGTCGCCGCCGGCAGCGCGCAGGCGAGCGCGAGGAAGCCGGTCGCGCGGGAATCGAACTGGCGCCGCGTCAGCGCGAGATCGATCGCGAACATCAGGATGAACGCGAACACCGCCATCGCCGGCAGCGAGATCGGGATGCCGCCCCACACCGCGGTGCGGAACACCGACGAGTACGGGCTCATCATCGCGACCTGACAGCCACTCTCGCCGGCCTCCTTGCCGAGGCCCGGGATGAACGAGCAGTGCACGCTGTGCACCTGGCGATCGAGGTGCTGGACGAAGTCGTACGTCGACAGGCCTGCCAACACGAGCCCGAGCGCCGCGCCGACGAGGACGAGGATCAGCCACGGTTGTGGTTTCACGAGCGCCATCGTTGCACGATGCCGAGGAGCGCGCGAACTCGGAAACCGCTTGCCAAGAACCCGAGCGCATTCGCACGCTCGCAGATCGGTCGGGCATTTCGCCCCAGACGACGACGCGAATTTCGGTGGTGGCGACTACCGAGGTTCGGGCACGAGCTGACGTAGTTGCCACGCCTGCAACTGTAGGCGTCGCTGCGAGTCGTGGTGCACGTTCGCGAGTGAGCGCGCCATCAGGATGCTGACCGTGATCGTCGCGATCACGTAGAGCCCGAACATCGGCAGCAGGACATCGGATCGCACGAAGCTGTCGCTCGGATCGAGGATCATCTCGGTATCGGAGAACCGGATCGTCGGCGACATCACGCCGGCCAGCTCGAGGAACCACGGTCCGAGGATCGCGAGCGTGAACCCCACGCCGACGTAGATCACCCGTCCCGATGCGCGGTGGAGGGCGAACAGCGTCGCGATCACGATGCCGAGCGCCGGTGCGACGAGGAACGGCGAGCACAGCCGCGAGAACACCGCGACTACGCCCATGTTCGCGATCATCGACAACCGGATCCCCCAGTGCAGGCCGCGGCGAAGCTGCAGCCAGCTGCCGAACCAGGCGAAGAACCCGACGACGGGCAACGCGAACAGGTACCAGGGATCGTCGAAGCCGCCGAAGAACAGGATCGGCAGGAACGCGAACACCACGAGCAGCGAGTAGTTGCCCTGCGTGGCCGTCGAGGTCAGGGCCGCGCGCTCGATGTCTTCGACCTCGGCATCGACCTCCGGCGGCACCTTCGCGGGCACCTCGAGCATCAGCCGACCGACCAGCTGCGCCGGTTCCTTGGCCTCGGGATGCAGCGCGAGTGCGCGCGATGCCGCGGAGAACGCCGAGCGCCGATCATCGCGCGCCATCGCATCGTTCGCCGCCACGAGCTCGGCATCCGCGACCCGCCGGCGCAACGCGACGTCGCGATCGCCGTCGAGGTGATGCTGGATGCCATCGGCGAGCCCGCGCGCAGTCGCGAGTCGATCGGTGCGCGCGAGGTGGGTCGCCGCGACGCACAGCTCGTCGAGCTCGGGCGCGATCTCGGCCCGCCTGCGCGACGGCCGCCGGCGCTCGTCGGGGACGCCCGCGATCGTCGCCGCGAGCGCTTCCTTGCCCCGCGGCAACATCGGCGCGCCCGCGAGCACCTCGAACAGGATGCAACCGAGCGCGAACACGTCGGCGCGCGCATCGATCGCGTCGCCCTGGATCTGTTCCGGAGACATGTAGCCCGGGGTGCCGAGCAATTGACCGTCGAGCGTCTGACCGACCTCGCCGTAGCTCTCGATGTCACCGAACCGGTTGCTCTCCGACTCCGCGAGCACGCGTGCGATGCCCCAGTCGAGCACGTAGACCTCGCCGTAGTCGCCGAGCATGATGTTCGACGGCTTGAGGTCGCGGTGCACGACGCCGCGCTCGTGGGCGAACTGGATCGCGAGACAGACATCGATCAGTGCGCGCAGCAGCTGACTGCGCGTGAACCCGCGCTTCTCCTCGGGCTCGTCGAGCACCTCGGCGAGCGTCTTGCCCGCGAGCTGCTTCATCGCGAAGTACGGCTGCCCGCGATCGTCGCGCCCCAGCTCGTGCACCGGCACGATCGCCGGGTGCTCGAGGCGGCCCTGGATCCGCGCCTCGCGCAGGAACCGCGCCTCGGTCTCCGGCGTCGGCGCCGAGCGCAGCCGCTTGATCGCCACCGATCGCCCGATCTGCTCGTCGCGCGCCGACAGCACCTCGCCCATGCCGCCGCGACCGAGCTCGGTCTCGAGCCGGTACCGCAGCGGTACACCCGCCTGACTCGGGCGCGTCGCTGCGTCGCTCGCCGTGTCGACGGTGGCATCCACCGTGGTCGCGGGTGTCGCGGCGAGCGTCTGGTCGAGCTCGTGCTTGTTGTCACGATCGCGGGTCATCGAACGCGATCGTAAACGACCTGTCAGCCGACGACGAGTCGTGTGCGATGTGCCGCTGCGCCGATCGTGGCGATCGCGCCGGCGTTGAAGTCGAGCGCGTCGGTGGGCACGCCGTCGGAGAACACCACGCCACCCGTCGGCATCCGCGACTCGAGCGTCAGCGACTCGCCGGGCCGCACCACGCCGGCGATCACCGACGCCTGCGAGTGCCGCGACACGAACGGCTCGCGGACGACGTAGACCAGCCGCGGATCCTCCCACTTCATCGCCATCGCCTTGCCGGCGCTGCCGCCGGTGAAGCTGGCGATGCCCGCCGCCATGTTGAACACCGACGATAGCCAGCCGGTCGAGCCGGCACCTGTCGACACCAGCACGCCGGAGCTCGACTGCACCTCGCGCCTGTCACCGAGGCGCACCTCGTACTGCGCCGAGACGTGCGAGCGCGCGCCGATGAACAGATCGTTGAAGCCGAGCAGCCGCTGCCCGTCGGCGAGCTTCGCCTCGGCCAGCGTGATCTCGCGCAGCGTCGCCTTGCCCTGGATGACCCTGGTGACCGCGGTCTCGGCCTGGTGCGGACGGAATGGCAGCAGCACGCCGTCGAAGCGTTCCGGGTCGGGGTTGACCGGCACGATCGGCTGCGCGCCGACGTACTTCGCGACGTTCGCGACGAGGCCGTCCTGCCCGACGCACACCACCAGATCGCTCGGCGCGAACAGATAGGTCGGCACGATCTCGCGATCGATCTGGTGGACCTTCACTCCGACATCGAGCTGCCTGTGCAGCACCTCGAGCGAGCGCGCGTAGGCGTCGTCCTCGCGCTGGTAATCGCCGAAGTCGCCGCCGGCGTGCTCGATGTAGAACTTCGCCTGACCGCGCGAGTTGAAGCGCGCGATCAGCTGCTGGAGTCGCGTCTTGCGCGTCACCAGCACCAGCTTCTCGTAGGCCATGGGGCCTCCTTACTTGGTGAGCAGCGTCTTCAGCAGATCCGGGCTCATGTTGAGCTCGCCGATCTTGGTCGCGTTCTCGGCGAGCTCGCGGAACGCCAGCGCGATCATCATCTTCGGATCGGCACCGTTGCCCGACGCCGCGATCAGGGTCTTCCAGTCGACGCTCTTGATCGGCTCGAGCGTCGCCGCGATCGCGTAGGCGCGGCCATCGGCATCCTGCTTGTCGTTCTCGACCTTCTTCGCGACCAGCTGCGATCGCTGATCCTCGACCGCGATGTCCGCGGCCATCTTTCGCTCGCGGATCTCGCGTCGCTTCACCTCGACCGCGAGCTCGGTCGACAGCTCGCTCTCCTTGATGATCCGCTCCTGCTCGACGGCCGCGTTGCGCCGCGCGTAGATCGATTCGTCGGCCTCGCGCTGCAGCCGCTCGCGCGCCTCCGCCTCGAGCGCGCGCGCCATCTCCGGCGTCGGCCGGATCGACAGGATCGTGACGCCGAGCGGCTCGACGCCGAGCATCCGCATCAGCTCCTGGCCACGCAGCCCCGCGCCGATCGTGTCGACCAGCACGTCGCTCGCGGCCAGCGCCTCGCGCAGCGTCAACCGGCCGAGCACCGCCTGCGCGATCACCTGCGCGGCGAGCACGAGGCGGCTGTCGAGCTTCTCGGGATCGTCGCTGCGGTACTTGCCATCGCTATCGACGCTGAAGTCGAGCAGCTTCGCCAGCTTCACCGGCTCGACGACGCGATAGGTGATCTGGCCCTGGACGGTGACCTCCTGGAAGTCGCGCGTCGCCGTGGTGAATGCGAACGGCACGTCGGCGCTCGCCGCCGGGACGAGCACCAGCGTCGACGTCGGCTTGTAATAGAAGAACGACAGCCCGGTGCCCTCGCGCTTGAGGACGCCGGCCTTGTAGTGGAGGACGTACGTGGTGGGTGGAGCCTTGAGATATCCGAAGCCGAACATGGTGGCTGACCTCTTAGTGTGAAAGTGACACCATCATAGTGTCCAACGGACACGAAGCAACAGCAGTCTTCGTGCCACCACGCCGCGCGCGAATGCACCGGGTTGGCGAGCTCGTGCATCGCTCGCGGTGCCAGATCGGCACCCGGCGTGCGACGCGTGCGACCTCTGCGACGAAGTTTTACCCCGCGGGAATCCGATCCTCGCCGATGCGGTTTCGTGCTTAAACCGCGTCATGCGTAACGCCCTCTTTGTTGCCCTGCTCTCGGTGATCTCCGCGCCCGTGTTCGCGGAGGCGCCCGCCGCGCCCAAGAAGCTCGAGGCCGTGACCCCTGCCAGGGCCGAGGTCGGCAAGCCGGCACCGGACTTCACGCTGCCGGATCTCGACGGCAAGCAGGTCAAGCTGTCGGCGTTCAAGGGCAAGACGGTGGTGCTCGAGTGGTTCAACCCGGGTTGCCCGTTCGTCAAGCGGTCGCACTCGGTCGGCTCGCTGGTCGACACGGCGAAGAAGGCCACGCAGAAGAACGTGGTCTGGCTGGCGATCAACTCGGGCGGCCCCGGCAAGCAGGGCGCCTCGGTCGACGACAACAAGTCCGCGGTCAAGAGCTGGTCGATGGCGCACCCCGTGCTGCGCGACGAGACCGGCAAGGTCGGCAAGACCTACGGCGCGACCAACACCCCGCACATGTTCGTGATCGATCCGGCCGGCACGCTCGTCTACGCCGGCGCGATCGACAACTCTCCCGACGGCGAGGGCAAGTCCGCCCCCGACGGTAAGCTGGTCAACTACGTCGAGACCGCGCTCGCGGATGTCGCCGCGAAGCGTCCGGTCAAGGTCGCCACGAGCAAGGCGTACGGTTGCTCCGTCAAGTATGCGAACTGAGCTGCTCGCACTGATCGCCTTCGCCGGTTGCAAGTGCGGCAACGAGGCGCCGCGTGCTCGGGTCGCCGATCCGGCCCCGAAGGTCAAAGGTGCCGGGACCGCGCAAGCTCCGCTCGCGCAGAAGGAGTTCTTCCGCGTCGACGTCGCAGCCAACCAGCCCGCGTGCCAGGTCGAGGCGCCGTGCGAGGCGCGGTTGATCCTGACCGCGCTCGGCGATTACCACGTCAACGAGAACTATCCGTTCAAGCTCGAGGCCACCGCGCCCGACATCACCGTCGACGGCACCGGCTCGTTCGAGCCCAACGGCAAGACCGGCACGATGGCGCTGGCGTTTCGCGCGTCGAAGCCCGGCACCGCGAAGCTCGCCGGCACGTTCAAGCTGAGCGTGTGCAACGACGACAACTGCCAGATCGAGGCAGCGAAGGTCGCGTTCGAGGTTCCGGTTCGACCTGCGAACTAGATCCACTCGAAGATTCGCAGGCCACCGAGCGAGCGCCACGCGTGCAGGCCGCTGTGGCCGTCGCGCAACATGCAGCGGCGTTCGCCACCGCACGTGCTCGCGCAGCGCTCGTGCTCGAGGCTCGTCCATCCGGTCGGCCGCGCGGCATCGGGTGCGATCGTCCGCCACCGCGACATCGACAGCGGCGGCGAGGTCGGCGCACGAAACCGGACGATCGGTCCGGTGTTCATGGCTCCTCCGCGCAGTGGCCGAGCGGCACGTCGACGTCGGGCGCACCGGGAACGCGGTAATCCTCGTCGAGCGGATCGACGAACAGCGTGTGCTCGTGACCCTCGACGGTGGTGGTGCCGATGGTCACCCGCTTGCCCTGCTTGAGATCCTCGAAGTGCACCGGCTCGATCGTGAAGCGGTGCTGGACGCCGCCGTGACCGTGCCAGAAGTCGAGCGTGATCGCGGTGCCGGCCGCGACGTACGCGACTTCGACGACACCGGTGAGTGGGCCATGGGTGCCGTCGAGGTAAAGGGCCTGCGCGTAGGTGTCGTGCATCTTGACGACCGCCTGCGCGCAAGCGTCGACGCCACCATTGGAGTCGACGGGAACGTTGGTGCCCGCGTCGGGCTCGTCGGCGTTCGGAGGAGATGGCTCCGGAGACGTCGCCGAGGTGCACGAGATCGCGAGCGCGCCACCCCCGGCGATCAACAAGAAATCGCGGCGGCGCATGTCAGTAGGAGAAGTCCGTCCACTCGCGCTGGATGCGCTTGTAGATCGTCGCGGGGTGATCGGCGGGCTTGTACGGAGCGACCAGGCCGGCCGCCTTGAAGTCGGACCGGATCACGCGGTTGTCGTAGTTGAAGTTCTTCACCGCGCCGTTGGCGTCGACGAAGTTGGCGAGCGTGAACGGGTGCCACGTGAAGGTCTCGTCGTTCCCCCACAGCTCGCCGTACGCGAGGATGTTGTCGTACCAGGT